>CAZBYA010000081.1:0-10541 GCA_964496175.1 uncultured Gaiellales bacterium
GCGCAGGAAGGCGGCGAGGTCGTCGACGTGCGGGAGCATCTGGTCGTCGCTGCCCGCCGCGATGTCGAGGTTCGGGCGGGCGTAGCGGCGGCTGTAGCTGACCGCGCGGTACGACTCGCCGATTGTCGGCAGCTGCTGCTGCCAGGTGCGCAGGTCGCTCAGGCCGCCGTGGACGAACACGACGGGCTCGCCTGCGCCCGTCTCGCGGTAGGCGAGCGTGGCGCCGTTGACCTCGACGGTGCCCGTGGCCTCGAAGACCGGGTCGCTTGCTCCTGCCGTGACTGCCATTCCGACGCTCCTTTCGCTCGATGAGGAGCGCAGCATCGGTCGCTGGCCGGCGTCGGGGCATCGGTAGGGTTGCCCATCTTCAGCTGAGCAGGCCGTGCTCGAGCGCGAACAGCGCGGCGGCGGCGCGGCTGGAGACGCCGATCTTCCCGTAGACGTGCTGGACGTGGTGCTCCGCCGTCCGCGGCGAGATCACCAGCCGGCGTGCGATCTCCCGATTCGAGAGGCCCGCTGCGACGAGACGGAGCACCTCCACCTCGCGCTCGGTCAGCTCGGCCGGCCAGGAGCGGCGCGCGCGTGTCCGCTCCCCAGCGGCGGCGAGCACGCACTCGACGGTATCGGCGTCGAGCCGGCCGCGGCGTGCTTCGGCGCGCAGCTCCGCGGCCGCGGCGACGGCCTCGAGGCGCGGCCGGTGCGGACGTTCCTGCGTGAGCGCCACGTAGACGTCGGCGGCGGCCAGGATCCGCGCTGCCAGCGGCAGCGCCTGCCCGGTGAGCCCGCGGTGGTAGCCGCTCCCGTCCGCCCGCTCGTGGTGCATGCCGACCGTGGGCGCGAGCGAGGCGAGCGCCGGCGAGGCGGCGAGGATGCGCTCCGAGTGGTAGGCGTGGAGCCGCACCCGCTCCCACTCCAGGCTCGACAGCGCCCCCGGCTTCTCCCAGATAGCGTCGGAGACGCTGACGCGGCCGAGGTCGTGTAGCAGCGCGGCGACGTGGAGGTCCGTGCTCTCGGTCTCGGCGAGCTCGAGCCGCCGCGCCGCCTCGCGCGCCAGCGTGGCGACGCGCCGTGAGTGCTCGTGGAAGAACGGCGACTTGAGGTCGGCGATGTCGGCGAAGGCGGCTGCCACCTCTTCCAGCCGCGTCGCCGATACCGTCTCGACCGGCTCCGGCTCGAGCTCGAGCAGCGCCGCCCGCGGATCGCTCGCAGCCAGCTCCGCCAATAGCGCAGCGCCGTGCTTGGCGAAGGCGGCGACGATCGCCGGGTCGACCAGCCCGCCGCTGCGGTCGCGCAGCGCCTCCACCGCAAGCTCGGATCCGCCGAGGCGGTCGAAGAACACAGCCAGACCCGCAACGCGGGCGAGGCGCGCCGGAAGTGGGATCTCCTCGCCCCTCAGCCCCGTCGGAGCGCCCTTACCGTTGAACCACTCGAAGACGTGGTACAGCCCTCGCTGCACCTCCCGCGGCAGTCCGAGCCGACGGGCCGTCTGCCGCGCGACCTCGCAGGTCGCCGTCGTGAACGCTTTGCCGAAGCGTGCGCCGCGACCGACCGTGAACAGCGCGACGCGCGTGCGCTCGACGCCGGGCAGCCCCCGCGTCACACCCGGCAGGAAGACCCGGAGCAGATCCCGTGGATCGGCGAGGTTCGTCTTCGCCGCCGCGACGTTCATCGCCAATTCGTCGACGAAGGCAGCCGCCGTCTCGTGCGCATAGGCGGTGCAGCCGACGTGCTCCAGCAGCGACGTGTAGTAGACCGCCCGAACCTCCTCGTCCGGCAAATCGAGCTCCCGCGCCATCCGCGTTCCCAGCACGCCGGCGCGCACCGACTCACCCGCGGGCAGGCCGTAGCCGAGATCCGCGGTCACACAGAGCCCCGCCAGCAGGTCCGCCAGACGAACGCCGCTCGCCACCGTCGCACTTCTACACCGAACGTTGCCGGCACTCCAGCCCTGCAACGGCTCGTGCCGAGTCGACCGCGCTACGCGACCGCAGGCCATGCGGGCTCGACCCTTGCGAACGGACTGTGTCCGCCCCAGCGTCCAAACTCGCCGACGAGCGCGCGGGCGGCCCTCGAAGCCGGGGAGCTGCGCCTACCCTACGGGGCTCACCGGAATTCGAGATCGTCGTGCTTCGCCATCAACTCGCCATCTTTGCGCCGCCAGGTGCACGGCCCGCAGTTCGACGCCGCCGACCCGAGCGCTACTCGGCCACGGCGAGCCGGCGCAGGGGCGGCTTGTCGCTCGACCGACGCCGGTCGACGCGGTCGTCCCTCGATCGACGCTGAGACCCGCGCGGCAGTCACCGAATGCCCACGCCGGCTTGGCGCATGCTGTCCGAGATAGACGTCGACAAACTCGCGCACCGTCGCCGCCTCGAGCAGCCCGCGCCGCCGTCGCAGCCGCTCGACGCCTCGATTGCCGTCTGCTCAATGCGAACCAACTACGGTGCACACGGCGCGAGCCGCGTCCACCTATTCGATAGCGGTACGCCCACCGTGCTGCCCATTGCAGGAGCGAGGTGGAATACGCGGGCGGCGGCAGCGAGAAGCGGGGGCTGCATGCCCGCCTCCGATCTGTGTCAGGTGCTGCTGCCCGGCGTGACGAGTCCGCTTTCGTAGGACGGAGAGCAGGTCTCCCTGAACGGGAGAGCGAGAAAGCGCCGACGTGCGGCGCTCATGTAAAGCCCTCTAACGGACTCGAACCGTTGACCCGCTCCTTACCTGAAGGCTTGAGGCGTTGCCGTGGGCCGCGACGGTTGCCGCTCTGCGCATCTGAGCCGGATTTGCGGCGATGCAATTTGCGTCCGGTTGCCGCTGGTTGCGCCCGCTCTGCTTCACAAGTGCTCCACGATTTGTCGCCTTCTTGACGACACAGCGTCGGGTTGGCGAACAGCCGAGGCTATGCGGGAGCGGGACGTCGCGCGGGCTTGATGTGGGCGAACGCGCTGTGGCCGCCCCAGCTCGCGAACTCACGGACGCGCGAACGCGGCCCTTCGATCGCGATCGTCCCGATGCGCAGCGCTTGGCCGAGCGAGGTCTTGCCCATGTGCCAGTTTGCAAGCGACTCGGAGCTCGTCCTGACGACGAGATCGTCGTCGAAGCCGGGATCGCGGACGCAGACTTCGGCTTCGGGTTTCTGGGCGACGATCCAGAACCGCCGTCGCGGGCCGTCGCTGAGGTCGAAGCGGACGACCATGCGACGGTCGGGCAGTCGTTCGACGTCGATGAGTCGGCACATCGACCAGAGCACGACGCCGGCGTCGAGGTGTTCGGGGGCGACCTCGAGCCAGCGCGCGCCCCAGGTGCCCAGTGTCCAGCAGACGTCTCGCAGCTCCTGGCCGGCCGCGGTCAGCGAGTAGATAAAACCGCGCCCTGTGGCGGCTGGGCGGCGCTCGATCACGCCCGCACGCTCGAGCTCGCGGAGCCGTTGGGTCAGGAGCGTGCGCGAGATCCCCGGTGCGCCGGCGCGGATCTCGCTGAAGGTCTCGCAGCCGAGGAGCAGGTTGCGGATGATCACCGGCGTCCAGCGATTGGCGAAGATCTCCGCCCCGCGAACGATCGGGCAGTACTGGCTGTACGACTTCACGCTTCGAGTCTCGCACAGACTCACGCGGGGGCAAGTCCATTTTCTGGTCTTCCTTTCGGTTCCGCGACGTGCAACCGTTCGGGCATGAGCACAGTGCGGGCGCGGATCGAGTTCGGCGGCGACCTTCTCCGCCCCGGCGACGCCGGCTACGACGAGGCGCGCCAGATCTGGAACGGCGCGATCGATCGTCATCCGGCTCTGATCGCGCGCTGCACCGACGCCGAGGACGTCATCGCCGCTCTGAGATACGCGCGCGAGCGGGATCTCACGATCGCTGTCCGAGGCGGCGGGCACGGCGTCGCCGGTCACGCGGTCTGCGACGGCGGTCTCGTGATCGACCTCTCGCCGATGAAGGCCGTCCGCATCGATCCCGACGCGCGGACCGCCCGCGTGCAGGCAGGCGTCCTGCTGGGGGAGTTCGACGCGGCGACGCAGGCCTTCGGCCTCGCGACGCCCGCAGGTGTCGTCAGCCACACGGGCGTGGCAGGCCTGACGCTCGGCGGCGGGATCGGCTGGCTGACGCGGAACCTGGGTGCGACCGTCGACCATCTACGCTCGGTCCAGGTCGTCACTGCAGACGGAGAGCTCGTCAGCGCAAGCGAGCGCGAGAACCCGGAGCTGTTTTGGGGTCTCCGCGGCGGGGGCGGCAACTTCGGCATCGTGACCGAGTTCGAGTTCGGACTGCACCCTGTCGGCCCGACCGTGCTCGCCGGGCCGATCTACTACGCGCTCGACGACGGAGTCGAGGTGCTTCGCCGCTACCGCGACGTCGTCGCCGACGCGCCGGACGAGTTGACGACGATCCTCACCTTGCGCCAGGCGCCGCCGTTCCCGTCGCTGCCCGCAGAGTTGCACGGACGACCTGCCGTTGCCGTACAAGCGTGCTGGTCCGGTGAGGCCGAGCGCGGCGAGCGTGCCGTGCAGCCGCTACGCGAGCTGGGAACGCCGCTCCTCGACCTGCTCACGCCGCGGCCGTTCGTCGAGCTGCAGCAACTGAACAACGCGGCCGTACCCCACGGCTGGCACTACTACTGGAAGTCGATCGAGACGCCGCCCTTCGGCGACGAGCTCATCGACGTGCTCGTCGAGCACACCGCGCGGATCACCTCGCCGCGCTCGTACACGATCATCTTCCAGCTCGGCGGCGCCCTCGCACGCGTCCCCGAAGACGCGACCGCCTACCCGCAGCGCGATGCCGCCTTCAACGTCAACATCAACGCCGTCTGGCTCGAAGACGATCCCCACGCCGACGAGCACGTCCGCTGGACGCGTGACCTCTATGCCGCTGTCGAGCCGCACGCCGGCGGCCGCGTCTACGTCAACTTCCTCGGCGCCGAGGGCCAGGACCGCGTCCGCGCCGCGTACGGCGACGCGAAGTACCGGCGGCTCGCCGCCCTGAAGCACGCCTGGGACCCGGAAAACGTCTTCCGCCTCAACCAGAACATCAAGCCGGCGACGTAGCGCTAGGCGCCGGCGCGGGCCGACGGACGTCGAAGAGCCGGGTGGCGACGGCGTGCGACGGTGAAACTCATGCCGACCTCCTCGGCACGCCGATGACGCCTCCGCGTCTCCAACGCCGGGCTTTTGCTCCGTGCGGGCGAGGAGCGCGTGCGGCGTACAAGTCGTTCGACCTGATCAATCGAGACCGACGCAGCTAGCTCGGGCAACGGACGGTAGCCACGGGGAGCGATCAGGAGGTGGGGAGGCCGATGTCAATGCCGAGCCCGGCGAGGTAGGAGCTGCCGCGACTGGTGATCTTCAGTGCTCTGCTTCCGCGGGCTCGTTGGACGTACCCGAGCCCGAGGAAGCTGTCGGCGAGGGCGGCCCCGAGCGCACCGGCGAGGTGAGGGCGGCGCTCGCTCAGGTCGTCGCAGGCGTACGCGAACCGGCGCTGCTGGGTTTCGATGGTCTCGGTCGCGATACCGAGATGTGTGTGAAGCCAGCGTTTTCCGGTGCGGGTGACGATGTACGAGCCGTCGCGCGCTTCGATCACCTGCTGGTCGAGGAGCCGGTCAGTGAGCGAGACGCCGAGTCTGCCGGCCAGGTGGTCGTAGCAGGTGCGGGCGCGTTCGAGCGCGCGCCGTTTTTCCACCGATCGAAGCGTGCGCGCTTGCGTGGCCGGTGCGAGTCGACCGAGCGCCTCGAGGGCGTGTGCGATCTCGAAGCTGCCAAGCCGGTAGTGACGCTCACGCCCGAACACATGAACCTCGACGAAACCCGCGTCGCGCAGTCTCCTCAAGTGGTTGCTCGCACGCGACGGCGAGACGCCAGCGCGACGTGCCAGCTCTCCAGCCGGCAGCGGCTCGCCGCCGAGGAGTTCGATCAGGAGCGACGCTCGTGTCCCATCTGCAAGCAAAGCTCCGATCGCTGCGAGGTCGACGTCAGCGGACATCGCCTCACGGTAGCGGCGGCTCGTTTCAGTGCCCGCTGAAGCTTCCCGCCCGTAGCGTTTCTCTCGGAAACCCACCGATTCCTCGAAGGGAAAGGACAGACGTGTCGTATCTGACGATCCACCACCTGGCCGGTGATCCGGGCGAACTGCTGGCGCGCAAGCAGGAAGTCTTTGACCCCGTCGTCGAGCCGCTAGCCCGCAAGCATGGCGCGCGCCTGTCAATAACAGCGGTCGCCGAGGACGGGCTCGTCATCGTGAACCTCTGGGACTCGCCGGCGGGCGCTGCCGCTTTGCGCGATGAGCCCGAAGCGCAGCAGGCCCAGCAGGATGCGCAGCTGCCTCTACCCGATCGGTTCGAGCGCTACGAAGACGTCGGCATCGCTGACTTTCGCTGACATGCCGCTCTAGGGTCCCGTTTTTTTGGTAGCCGCGGCGACGGCGTCGAGGAGACGTTCCGAGGCGCCTCGTCGCACCGCTCTGCGGCTCATCTGCGCACGCCCCGTTTCGGTTAGCCGCCCTCGGCAAGGAGGCGAGGCCTTCGGCCTGGTGCGGTGCGTTTATTCGGTTCCTCCAGCTTGGCAGGACAACTCGCTCCATCCGTTCGTAGTCAGGGCCAACGCTCGTCGATCGCGAGCGCGCGGCCGAGATTCACGCATGCACTAGTGTTGATATGTAATATTTCAGATATGAACACGGTGACCGCGCCGTTCCGGCTCCCGGAGGCACCCGCGACGAGCGATCTGGTCGCGAAGTACTTCCGCGGGCTCGGCGACCCGACGCGACTGCGCATCCTCGAGGAGCTGCGCGCGGCGGGGGAGCTGTCGGTCGGCGAGCTCGTCGAACGGCTCGCGGTGCCTCAGCCGAAGATCTCCAACCACCTGGCCTGCCTGCGCTGGTGCGGCTTCGTCGAGACGCGCCGCGAGCACCGCGTCGTCTACAACCGGATCGCCGACCCGCGCGTCGAGGCGATCCTCGACCTCGGCGGCGCGCTGCTGGCGGACAACGCGGAGCACATCGCCGCCTGCTGTCGCATCGACAACGCATGAGAGGGCGACTCGGCCTCGCTGGCATCGCGCTCGTACCGGTCGTCGCCTGCTGCGCGTTCCTGCCCGTGCTCGCTGCCGCTGGCGTGAGCGTTGTCGCCGGCGTCACGGCCGGCGGCCTCGGCCTTGCCGCCGTCCTTATGACCTCACACCTGATCAAACGACCGAACCTGAAGGAGACTGCTATGGCACACGATTGCTGCGCGGAGCGCGTGCGGCCACTGGTCGAAATCCTCTACTTCGACGGCTGCCCCAACTACGAGGGCGCCCGTGAGCTCGTCGAACGAGTGAGCCGGGAGCTCGCCCTGGAGCCCGAGCTGCGGCTCGTGAACGTGCCCGACGAGGAGGCGGCGCGACGTTTGCGCTTCCTCGGCTCGCCGACGATCCGCGTCGCGGGCGAGGACGTCGACCCGCACGCCGGTGAGCGCGACGGCTACGTCCTCTCCTGCCGTGTCTACCGGGCGGAGAGCGGCTTCGCGGGTCAGCCGGACGAACGCTGGGTGCGCGACGCGCTCGAACGCGGTGCATCCTCGGCCGCCCACGCCGCATCGAATCGCGCGTGAGTGCGTTTCCGCCCGATGATCTCCTCGATGCGGAGCCACAGTACGCGCGTGACCGTGAACCGGTCGTGGCGAACGATCGACGCCATGGGCGGACTCAAAGGAAACGGCGACGGAGTCGCGCGGCGTACGCATGAAGCCTGAGCCGCTCGAGCGGCCGAGCACGGTCGAGGCGCTGCTCGAGGCGGCCGCCATCCCCAGCGAGCGGCGCGGCCGCGCACGCACGCGCCGCCTGGACAACCGCGAGCGCGCCCTGTACCGCTGGCTGCTACGGCGGTTCGCCGACGGAGGGCCGCCCGCCGCCGAGCTCGAGTGCAGGGCGGACCACCTGGACATCGACCTCGCCGAGGCCACCGCAGTATTCGCCGCCGATGATCTCGTCCACCTTGATCCGGCAACCGGCGCGGTGCTGGTCGCCTATCCGTTCTCGAGCGCGCCGCGCGGCCACCGCGTGTTGATCGATGGCGACCGTTGGGTCGAGGCTATGTGCGCAATCGACGCGCTGGGGATCGCGGCGATGTTGCAGCGCCCGATCGAGGTCTTCTCGCGCGACCCGCTGAGCGGCGGCGAGGTGTGGGTGCGGGTCGACCCCGGCGACGGTGCCTGGTGGGAGCCCGAGCAGGCCGTCGTTCTCGCCGGTTCGGTCTGCGTCGACGGCCCAAGCTTTCGCAGCTGCTGTGGCGTCATCAACTTCTTCGAATCCGGCGAGCACGCCCTGCGGTACCTGCTCGCACATCCGGAGGGCACAGGCCACGCGATCGCGGTGCCGGAGGCGATCGCGACCGGCGCCGCCATCTTTAGCGACTTGCTCAAGGAGGACTGACATGCCGACCGAAATCGATCGCGCGCGTGTACAGGAGCTGCTGCAAGACGGCGCGCAACTCGTCGAGGTACTGCCCGAGGACGAATTCGACGACGAGCACCTGCCCGGCGCGATCAACATCCCGCTGAAGGCGATCGACGCCGAATCAGTGCGCCGGCTCGACAGCGACAGGCCGGTGATCGCCTACTGCTACGACTATCAATGAGACATGTCGCCACGAGCCGCGGCGCGGCTCGAAGCACTCGGCTTCACCCAGGTCTACGACTACGTCGCCGGCAAGGCCGACTGGGGCTCGTACGGCCTACCGCTCGAGGGCCGGCGGCCGAGCAGCACGCGCGTGGGCGCGCACGTCCGCGCCGACGTTCCTGCCTGCGCGACGGATGACCGTATGCGCGACGTGCGCGAGAACGTCCGCCGCGAAGGCTGGGACACCTGTTTCGTCACGAACCGAAACGGCGTCGTCGTCGGCCGACTCGGCCGTGCTTCGCTCGCCAGCGACGGCGATGTCTCGGTCGAGGAGGCGATGACGCTCGGGCCGAGTACGGTTCGGCCGAGCATGGAGCTCGACCAGGCGGTCGAACGGATGCGCAAGCAGAAGCTGACCAGCCTGCCCGTCACCCGCTCGGACGGCGTCCTCGTCGGCGTCCTGCGACGCGAGGACGCAGAGCAGGCCCTTGCAAGCATGGTGGAGACGTGACGACGCAGCACCATCGTGGGCGAGCTCAAGCTGCCCGACGTCGCCTTCGGCCCTTACCGCTGCCTACGGCTCCGTCTGGGCACCGACCGAGACGACGGACTCCTCCTCAAAGTCCATCCGACGCAGCAGAACCTGCAGTGCGCGGCGCCGGCTCGCCGGCGCCGCGCATCTAGCTCAGAGGCCTTGAGCGGCGCTTCACTCGGGCAGAGGATCTCGGTGGGAGGGGGTCGACTCGTGAAAGGAGTTGACCTCAAGCGATGGTGCAGCAAGGACAGACAATCGAACTAACACGCAGCGGGCCGGACGGCGAGCGGCTGTGGGCATACCGCTACCGCACCGGTGGACGCAACTCAAAGCGCGTGCAGCGAGGCGGGTTCGTTTCGGAGCAGGACGCGCGAGATGCGCTCGAGCGCGAGCTCGAGCGACTGCGTCGAGAGCGACGGATCACGCGCAGGCTGACGTTGTCCGAGTTGGTGGAGACGTACCTGGATCAGCACGACGTGCAGCCGGTGACGATCGAGAAGCTCCGCTACCTCCTCAGCAAGGCAACCGCCGTCTTCGGCGACAGGAAAATCGGTGAGCTGACCTCGCAGGAGATCGCCGCGTGGCGGATGACGCTTTCACCTGGATACCGCTTCGAAGCAACGCAGGCACTCCGGCAGGTCTTGCATCGGGCGGTGGCGTGGGGGATGCTCGACATCAACCCCGCCAAGGTCGGCGTCGACAACCCCGTCCGCCGACGGAAGGAGCAGCATCCGTTCGAATCGTGGGCGGAGTTGGAAGCGCTCGCCGCGACGATCGGACCGAGGTATGGGCCGATGATCCTGTTCGCGGCCGCAACCGGGCTGCGGCCGGCGGAGTGGATCGCGCTCGAGAGACGCGACGTCGACCGTAAGGAGCGGATCGTCTACGTGCGCCGCTCGTTCACGCGGGGCGAGTTGAAGATCCCGAAGACCGAAGGGAGCACGCGAGCGGTCTCGCTTCAAGCGCGGGCGCTCGACGCACTCGATCGGATCAAGGACGGCAACGGCTCGCCGCTCCTGTTTCCCGGCGAGCGCGGCGGCTACCTCGACATCCACCACTTCCGCCCCTACCAATGGCGGCCCGCCCAGAAAGCCGCTGGCCTCAGGCCGCTGCGGCGGGTCTACGATCTCCGGCACACCTTCGCGACATTCGCGCTCCGTGCCGGACTCTCGACCTTCGACCTTTCCCGTTACATGGGCGCCAGCTTGACCATGATCGACCGCCACTATGGCCACCTCGCCCGCGACGGACGCGAGCACGCAATCAAGCTCCTCGACGCTTTGAACGCGCCGTGGACGCTGGTGGACGCTCGGTGGACGCCGCAAACGCCGGCTGGCGTCACGCCTGAAAACGAAAGCGATGTCTGAGCAGGGGGTTCGTGAAGCCCTCTGACGGACTCGAACCGTCGACCCCCTCCTT
>CAZBYA010000082.1:0-10438 GCA_964496175.1 uncultured Gaiellales bacterium
TCGAGCAGATCCGCGCCTTCTCGCCGTTCACGCAGCGCGCGCTGCGCCAGGTCGAGGAGGCGACCGTCTACCCGGCCGCCGAGCGGCGGCGCGAGCTCGTCGAGATCGACCTCGGGCCCGACGAGGGCGAGGAGGCGGCCGCGCCCGCCGTCCCCGACGACCTGGTCTCGCCGCTCGAGCGCCCGCCCGACCTCGTCTGGTCGGCCGACGAGGTGCGGGCGCTGTGGGCGGAGGAGGGCCTCCGCGGGATCGACCTCGCCGGCGCGGGCGAGCTGTCGCCGCTGCCGCAAGGGCAGCCGTTCAGCTTCGACGCGCAGCGGCCGGCGCTCGCCGCGCGCGGCCTGTCCGAGGCCGAGAACGAGCTGGGCGGGCTGCTCCGCCAGGAGCTGGACGTCGTCGTCGCCTTCCCGCACCGCGGCGAGGCGCTCCGCCAGCAGCAGCTGCTGCGCCGCGTCTCGGCGGAGCTGCTCGAGCCGGGGCGGACGCCGCACGGCCTGACGTTCGCGGTCTCGCCCGCCCGGCGCGGGTTCGTCTGGCGCGACCTCGGCGTCGCGCTGCTGCCCGACACGCAGGTGTTCCGCAAGCGGCCGCCGCGCGCGGCCGCCGCGCCGGGCCGGGCGCTCCAGAGCTTCTCCGACCTGCGCACCGGCGACTACGTCGTCCACGAGGACCACGGGATCGCGCAGCTCCTCGGCTTCGAGACGAAGGAGGTCGCCGGCGTCACGCGCGACTACCTGCTGCTCGCCTACCGCGGCGACGACCGCGTCTACGTCCCGCACGAGCAGATCGGCAAGGTGAGCCGCTACATCGGCGCCGACTCGAAGGCGCCGGCGCTGTCGAAGCTCGGCGGCAAGGCGTGGGACAACCTGAAGAGCCGCGCGCGCGAGCACCTGCGCGAGCTCGCGGGCGACCTGCTCCAGCTCTACGCGCAGCGGCAGACGCAGCCCGGCATCGCCTTCGCCGTCGAGCACGAGTGGGTCGAGCGGCTCGAGGAGGAGTTCCCCTACCGCGAGACGGAGGACCAGCGCACCGCGATCGAGGCGGTCAAGGAGGACCTCGAGGCGCCGCACCCGATGGACCGCCTGGTCTGCGGCGACGTCGGGTTCGGCAAGACGGAGGTCGCGCTGCGCGCGGCGTTCGCGGTCGCCGTCAACGGCAAGCAGGTGCTGATGCTCGTGCCGACGACGGTGCTCGCGCAGCAGCACTGGAACACGTTCCGCGGCCGCTATCGCGACTACCCGGTCCGCGTCGAGATGGTGTCGCGCTTCCGCAAGCCCGCCGACGTCAAGCGGGTGCTCGCGGACTTCCAGGACGGCAAGGTCGACGTGTTGATCGGGACGCACCGCGTGCTCTCCCGCGACGTGATCCCGAAGGAGCTCGGGCTCGTGATCGTCGACGAGGAGCAGCGCTTCGGCGTCGCGCAGAAGGAGCTGCTGCGGCAGCTGCGGCTCGAGGTCGATGTGCTCGCGCTGAGCGCGACGCCGATCCCGCGCACGCTGCACATGTCGCTCTCCGGCCTGCGCGACATCTCCGTGATCGAGACGCCGCCGGAGGGCCGGCGCCCGATCCGCACCTTCGTCGGCGAGCTCGACGACGAGCTGGTGAAGACGGCGCTCGAGCGCGAGATCGACCGCGGCGGTCAGGCGTTCTACCTGCACAACCGCGTCGAGACGATCGACGAGGCCGCCGAGCGCCTGCGGCAGCTCTGCCCGAACCTGCGGTTCCTGGTCGCGCACGGCCAGATGCGCGAGCGGGAGCTCGAGGACAAGATGCTGACGTTCCTCGCCGGCGACGCCGACGTGCTCGTCTCGACGACGATCATCGAGTCGGGCCTCGACATCCCGCAGGCGAACACGCTGATCGTCGAGCGCGCCGACCAGCTCGGGCTCGCGCAGCTCTACCAGATCCGCGGCCGCGTCGGCCGCAGCGACCTGCTCGCGCACGCCTACCTCTTCTATCCCGACGCGAGCGAGCTGACCCCGGAGGCGCGTGCGCGGCTCGCGACGCTCGCCGACCACACCGAGCTCGGCGCGGGCTTCGCGATCGCGATGCGCGACCTCGAGATCCGCGGCGCCGGCGACCTGCTCGGCTCCGAGCAGTCGGGCCACGTCGCGGCCGTCGGCTTCGAGCTGTACGTGGAGATGCTCCACGAGGCCGTCGCCGAGCTCCAGGGCCAGCGCCGCCTCGCCGCACGGCCCGTCCGTGTCGATGCCCGGATCGATGCATACGTGCCGGCCGCCTACATCGCGGCGGAGGCGCTGAAGATCGACCTGCACCGGCGGATCGCGCTGACGGAGACCGAGGACGAGCTGCACGAGCTGCGGGTGGCGACGGAGGACCGGTACGGGCCGCTGCCGGAGCCGGTCGGGAACCTGTTCGCGATCCAGGAGGCGAAGCACAAGCTGGCCCGGCTCGGCGCGGACTACCTCGTCTTCCGGGGCGGGCGCGCCTCCGTCGGCCCGGTCGTGCTCGGCTCCGGCGAGCTCAGGGAGCTGCGGGGCCGAGTGGAGACCGCCGTCTACTCGACAGGCAACCGAGAGGTGACGTTAAGGCAGAGTGAATTCAAGGCAGCCCTCGATTTGGTCGATGCTATGCTGGCCGCGCGCCAGGCGGCTTGACGGCGCTTTCTTTATGCAGAAGGTGAAGGTCCTCCTTTCGACACTCGTGCTCGCGGCCGTGGCCGCGATCCTCGCCGGCTGCGGCGGGGGCGGCTCGAGCGCCGGCCTCCAGTCCGGCGACATCGCCGTCGTCGGCTCGACGCACGTCTCGAAGTCGGCGTTCGACGCGCTGATGACGCAGGCGAAGCGGAGCTTCCAGCAGCAGGGGCGCACCTTCCCGAAGCCCGGGACGACGAGCTACGAGACCGTCAAGGGCAACGCCGTCTCGCTGCTCGTCCAGCAGGCGATGCGCGAGGAGAAGGCGGCGTCGATGGGGATCAAGATCTCCGACCAGGACGTCTCGAACCGGCTCGACCAGATCAAGAAGCAGTACTTCTCGGGCAGCGAGACGAAGTACCAGGCGCAGCTCAAGAAGTCGAACCTGACCGACGCGCAGGTGCGCGAGGACATCAAGGCGCAGCTGATCTCCGAGGCGGTCTTCAACAAGGTGACCGCGAACGTGACCGTCAGCAACGCCGACGTGCACAACTACTACCTCTCGCACGAGTCGCTCTACTCGCAGCCGCCGAGCGTCGACGTGCGGCACATCCTCGTCAAGTCGAAGCCGCTGGCGCAGTCGATCTACACGCAGCTGAAGGCCGGCAACGACCAGACCTGGTGCACGCTCGCGAAGAAGTACTCGCAGGACCCGAGCTCGAAGAACAACTGCGGCAAGCTGACCGTCTCCCAGGGCCAGACGGTCGCGGAGTTCAACAAGGTCGCGTTCGGCTCGAAGCCGGGCGTCGTCAACCCGCCCGTGCACAACGCGACGTACGGCTGGTTCGTGATCGAGGTGCTGTCGACGGTGCGCAAGGCGTCGCACACGCCCGAGAAGCAGGTCGCGGCGACGATCCAGCAGCAGCTGCTCCAGCAGAAGAAGAACCAGGTGATGACCGACTGGGTCGGCTCGCTCGCGAAGGACTTCTGCGGCGGCACGAAGATCAAGTACCAGCTCGGGTACCAGGCGACGCCTGATCCGTGCGCGGCGACGACGACCAGCGCCACGACGACCTAGCCCAGGCGCTCGTCGCGCTCCAGTCGCTCACCGAGCGGCTGCGGCGCGAGTGCCCGTGGGACCGCGAGCAGACCGCGCGGACGATCGTCCCGCACACCGTCGAGGAGGCCTATGAGGTCGCGGACGCGGCGCTCGCCGGCGACGCGCCGAAGCTGCTCGACGAGATCGGCGACCTGCTCTTCCAGGCGTACTTCCTCGCGCTGCTGCTCGCCGAGCGCGGCGAGGGCGACCTCGAGGCCGCGGCGCGCGGCATCCACGCGAAGCTCGTCGCGCGCCACCCGCACGTGTTCGGCGAGGTCGAGGCGCGCACGGCCGGCCGCGTGCGCGAGAACTGGGAGCGCCTGAAGCGGGAGCAGGAGGGCCGCGAAGGCGTCTTCCACGACGTGCCGGAGGGACTGCCGGCGCTGCTCTATGCGCGCAAGGTGCAGCGGCGCGCGGCCGCCGTCGGCTTCGAGTACGACGACCTGGCGGGCGCGCTCGCCGACCTCGAGGATGAGCTGCGCGAGCTGCGCGACGAGCTGCCGGCCACCGACCCGCCTGCGGAGCACGAGCCCGAGCGCCGGGTGGCGTCGGAGCTCGGCGACGTGCTGTTCGCGCTCGTCAACGTCTCGCGGCGGCTGAACGTCGACCCGGAGCTCGAGCTGCGCGCCGCGGCGAAGCGGTTCCGCCGCCGGGTGGAAACTGCCGAGGCGCTCGCGGCGGCGGACGGGAAGGATTGGAGCGCGCTCCCGCTCGGCGAGCAGGACGCCTACTACGACACTGCGAAGGAAGGGGAGGCCCGGTGACCAGGATCGCCGACGTGCGCGGGCGGCAGGTGCTCGACTCGCGCGGGAACCCGACGGTCGAGGTGGAGGTCGCGCTCGAGGGCGGTGCGCGCGGGCGGGCGATCGTCCCGTCGGGGGCGTCGACCGGCGTGCACGAGGCGGTCGAGTTGCGGGACGGCGGCGCGGAGTGGGGCGGCAAGGGCGTCACGCGCGCGGTCGCGAACGTGAACGGCGAGCTCGCCGAGGCGGTGCGCGGGCGCGACGCGGCCGACCAGGAGGGCCTCGACCGCACGCTGATCGACCTCGACGGCACGCCGAACAAGGGCCGCCTGGGTGCGAACGCGATCCTCGGTGTCTCGCTCGCGGCGGCGAAGGCGAGCGCGGCAGAGGCGGGCGTGTCGCTCTTCCGCTACCTCGGCGGCGAGGGCGCGGCGACGCTCCCCGTGCCCATGATGAACGTGATCAACGGCGGCGCGCACGCCGCCAACTCGATCGACCTCCAGGAGTTCATGGTCGTGCCGGTCGGCGCGTCGTCGTTCGCGGAGGGGCTGCGCATCGGCGCCGAGGTGTACCACGCGCTGAAGAAGGTGCTGTCGGAGCGCGGGCTCGCGACGGGCGTCGGCGACGAGGGCGGCTTCGCCCCCGACCTCGAGGCGAGCGAGGCGGCGATCGAGGCGATCCTCGAGGCGGCGGAGAGAGCCGGCCATCGCGAGCGTGTCGCGATCGCGCTCGACCCCGCTGCGAGCGAGGTCTTCTCGGACGGCGTCTACCGCTTCGAGGGGCGCGAGAAGACGAGCGCCGAGATGCCGGGGTACTGGGCGGAGATCGTCGACCGCTACCCCGTGGTCTCGATCGAGGACGGCGCGGCCGAGGACGACTGGGAGTCGTGGCAGGCGCTGACGAGCGAGCTCGGGGACAGGGTGCAGCTCGTCGGCGACGACGTCTTCGTCACCAACCCGGAGCGCCTCCGGCAGGGGATCGACCGCGGCGTCGCCAACTCGATCCTCGTCAAGGTGAACCAGATCGGGACGCTGACCGAGACGATCGAGGCGGTACGGCTCGCGCACGGCGCCGGCTACAGCGCCGTCATGTCGCACCGCTCGGGCGAGACGGAGGACGCGACGATCGCCGACCTCGCCGTCGCGCTCGGCACCGGGCAGATCAAGACCGGCGCGCCCGCGCGCTCCGACCGCGTCGCGAAGTACAACCAGCTGCTGCGGATCGAGGAGGAGCTGGGCGCGAAGGCGGTCTACCCGGGGTGGGACGCCTTCCCGCGCGCCCCTCGCTAACCTGGGGGCGATGGCCGGGGAACGCCGCAGGACGAAGATCGTCGCGACCATCGGCCCGGCCTCGGCCTCCCCGGAGATCCTGCGCGCGCTCGTCGACGCGGGCGTCGACGCCTTCCGCCTCAACCTCTCGCACGGCACGCACGACGACCACAGCGCGAGCGCGGAGAAGGTGCGCGCGGTGCAGGAGGAGACGGCGAAGCCGCTCGCGCTGATCGCCGACCTCCAGGGCCCGAAGCTGCGCATCGGCGACCTGCCCGCGCCGCGAGTCCTGGTGAAGGACGACGAGGTGCTGGTGGTCGGCGAGGAGCACGCGTCCGACGGCGAGCTGCCGGTTGCGCCGGCGGTGATCGGCGAGGTGCTCCAGCCGGGGCACGACGTGCTGATCGACGACGGCCTCGTGCGGCTCGCCGTGCAGGAGGTCGAGCAGGGCAGGGCGCGCTGCCGCGTCGTCGTCGGCGGCGAGGTGAAGTCGCACAAGGGCGTCAACCTGCCGGGCGTCCCGATCCCGATCCCGTCGCTGACGCGCAAGGACCTCGAGGACCTCGACTTCGCGCTGCGGCTCGGGGTCGACTACGTCGCGCTCTCGTTCGTGCGCGCGGCCGCCGACGTCCGCGACCTGCAGGCGATCATCCGGCAGCACGGCTCGCCGGCGCGCGTGATCGCGAAGATCGAGAAGGCCGAGGCGGTCGAGGCGCTCGAGGAGGTGCTGGTCGAGGCCGACGCCGTGATGGTCGCGCGCGGCGACCTCGGCGTCGAGATCGGCGCCGCGACCGTGCCGCTGCTGCAGAAGCGGATCATCCTCCGCTGCCTCGAGGTCGGGAAGCCCGTGATCACGGCAACGCAGATGCTCGAGTCGATGATCGAGCACGCGGAGCCGACGCGGGCCGAGGCGAGCGACGTCGCGAACGCGATCCTCGACGGCACGTCGGCGGTGATGCTCTCCGCGGAGACGGCGATGGGCGTCTACCCGGTCGAGGCGGTCGAGACGATGGACCGCATCGCCCGGGCGGTCGAGCCGTCGATGGGCTACCGCCACCAGATGCCCGAGCCCGGCGAGCAGACGACCGTCGGCCGCGCGATGTCGAACGCGGCGTGCGACCTCGCGGAGGCCCTAGGCGCACGCGCGATCCTCGTCCCGACCTTCACCGGCCGGACGGCGTCGGCGGTCGCGCGGCTGCGTCCGCGCCGGCCGATCGTGGCGCTCTCGCACCACCAGACGTCCGTGCAGCAGATGGCGCTCGAGTGGGGCGTGACGCCGGTGCTGATGCCGGAGACGGAGAACGTCGAGGACCTGTGGGCGCGCTCGCTCGAGCTCGCGCGCAAGTCGGGCGCCGTCGACCCCGGCGACCGCGTCGTCCTGACCGCCGGCACGGCCGTCAACCTCCCCGGCTCGACCAACGTCATCAAAGTCGATATCGCCTAGCCACTCGGGAAGAGAACCTACGGTTCCCTTCCCGAGACCCATCCCTCCCTTTCGCCTGCGATCGCAGCGCGCGCCGCGCCTCCGGCGGCGACCGCCGTCGCTCTGCCCGTTGGGAGGAATCCGGCTGAACCGACGCGTTCGGTCGGCCGGGAACGGCGGTTCCAGTTCGACGGACAGGTGTCTGACACCTTCAGGTGTCAGACACCCTTCGGACAGCGCGGGCTGCATCCCGGCTCGCTCTAGCGGACCAGGTTCGTGCGTTCTTGCGTAGGGATCCGGCGCGGGCCGGAGAAGTCTCCGGCATGCCGCGGCTCCGGCCCACGCGCCTGCTCGCCCTCGGCGGGATCCTGCTCGTCGCCTTCTTCTACTGGAAGCCGCTGCACGCCTACGTGGCGACGAAGCACCAGCTGCAGGCGCGCCAGGCGGACGTGGCGCAGCTCCAGCGCGAGAACGCCCGGCTCCAGCAGCGGATCGCCCAGGTCGGGACGGGCGAGCAGCTCGTCCGCGAGGCGCGGCGGCTCGGGCTGGTGAAGCCCGGCGAGCGCCTCTTCATCGTCCGCGGCATCGCCGCCTGGCGTCACCGGCAGAAGTAGCGTTCCGGCATGCGGGACGCCGAGATCGTCGAGCGGCAGCTCGGCCGCCGGCCGCGCGCCTTCAGGGCCGTCGCCGTGCGCTGCCCCTTCGGCCGGCCCGCCGTCACCGAGCAGGCGCCGTACGACGAGCTGGGCGCCCCGTTCCCCACGCAGTACTACGTGACGTGCCCGCACCTGGTGGCCGCGATCTCGCGCCTCGAGGCGGCCGGGGGCGTCGAGCGGTGGACGCGGGCCGCGGCGGCCGACCCGGCGCTCGGGGCGAGCCTCGAGCGGGCGCAGGCGGAGCAGCGGCGGCTCCGCCCCGAGCTCGACGCCGGCATCGGCGGCTCGACGCGCGGCGGCAGCCTGAAGTGCCTGCACGCGCACGCGGCGTTCGCGCTGGCGCGCCCCGGCTACGAGCTCGGCGACCGCGTCCTGGCGGAGCTGCCGGCGCTCTGGCCGGAGACCTGCTGCACGCCGCTCTGACGCGGCTATAGATACAGCGATGGAGGTGGAGCTCGCGCGCCAGCAGTGGCGGGACGGCAACCGGCGCGTGGAGGGGGCCCGCCCGGACGCGCCCCGCTACCGCCGCCTCGCCGCCCAGGTCGACCTGCTCGTCGCGGCGCTCCGCCAGCGGGTGGGGCAGACCTTCACGCTGGCGGAGCTCGCCGACGCCTACGACGGCGCCGACGACTGGGCGCGCGAGCTGCTCGACGCCGCCGACCCGGAGGGCGCTTCGACCCCGGAGCCCGGCACGCTCGCGGACGCCGCCTTCCACCAGTACGCCCGCGGCGCCGTCGACTACCGGCCGTAATCGTCGAAACCTCGGCGGTCATGATTCAGAAGCCGTAAACCGGTTTAGGTAGGCGCAGCTTTGGCTACTTTTGCCCCTGATGAGCTTTCCCGGGAGACGTGCACCGTCAGGTGAGCCGGACTGGCTGACGCTCGGGCAGGCGGCGAGGTTCCTCGGCGTCGCCCAGTCGACGATCCGGAAGTGGTCCGACCAGGGGCGGGTGCCCGCCTTCTACACCCCGGGCGGCCACCGCCGCTACCGGCGGCGCGACCTGGAGACGTTCCTCGACCGCTCCGGCCCCGGCGGCCGCTCGGGCGGGCCGCTCGTGCTGGTCGTCGACGACGACGACCGTCTGCGCGAGTACATGCGCGTGAACCTCGAGGCCGAGGGCTACGCGGTGCGGGAGGCGGCGAGCGCCGACGAGGCGCTGGCCGCGATCGAGGACCAGGCGCCCGAGCTCGTGCTCCTCGACGTCGTCATGCCCGGCGTCGACGGCTGGCAGATGCTCCAGCGCATGCAGGAGCGCCACGGCTCGATCCCGGTGATCATGTTCAGCGGCCAGGTCGAGGAGTCGTCGGCCCGCGACGCCGAGCAGCGTGGCGCGCGCGGCTTCATCGGCAAGCCGTTCGACCCGCAGCAGCTGATCGAGCGCGCGAAGCAGCTCGTCCCCGTCTGAGCCTCGACCTCCGCTGCGAGCGCTGGCTGGCGGGCCACCGCCTTGGCTGGCTCGACCCGATCTCGACCGGGCTGTCGTGGATCGGCACCTGGGGCGCCGTGTGGATCGCGCTCGCGCTCGCGCTGGCGGCGGTGTGGCGGCGGCCGGCGATCGTCGCCTGGGTGCTGGCCGCCGACGTCGCCGCCGACCTGCTCGCCGGCCTCGGCAAGCTGGTGTTCGCGCGCCCTCGCCCGCCCGTGCACCGCATCGGGCCGCACGCCGGCGGCTACTCGTTTCCCTCGGGGCACGCGTCGACGAGCTTCGCGTGCGCGACGATGCTGTCCGCGTTCGCGCCGCGCCTCCGTGTCCCGCTCTATGCCCTCGCGACGCTGATCGCCCTCTCGCGCCTCTACAACGGCGACCACTACCCGACCGACGTGCTCGCCGGCGCGATCCTCGGGACCGCTACAGCTCTTCTACTGCGGTCAGCAAACCGCCGGCGACGACGCCGAGGGCGGCCAGCAGGCTGATCCAGATGCCGATGCCGCGGCCGTCGGCCGGCAGCATCGAGTCGGGGATCGAGATCACGCGGATCAGGACGAAGACGACGCTGACCGTCCCGAGCCCCAGCACGACGAGGCTGTCGGGGACTGTCGGCGGCAGCTCGTAGCCCGACTCGCGCAGCGCCACGAGCGCGACCACGGCGAGCCCGAGGAAGAAGACGAGCTTGCCCAGCACGCCGGTGTGCCAGCCGATCACCGACAGCGTCACCCCGACTCCCGAGCCCGAGTACCAGTCCATGAACGACGACAGGGCCAGCACGAGCCCGGCCACCCAGGTGACGCGCTCGCCGGCCGCCCAGACGCCGCCCGCGGCCGGGCGGACGTAGCCCGCCGGGGTCGGCGCGCCCGGCTGGGGGACGTCGAGCTCGAAGAAGTCAGGTGTTTCCACAGGCCTAAGTATGGGGATCACAACGGCCGGACGCGAGTCGACAGGGGGTCGAGATGCTGGACGAGGCACGTCAACGACGGTCGGTCGACGGGGACTACGTCGAGTTCCTGATCGCCGGGACGCCCGCGGTGGGCGCGTACCACTGCTCGGGCTGTGGCTACGGGGTGACGGTGCACGCGGCGCTGCCGCAGTGCCCGATGTGCGCCGGCACGACGTGGGAGCCGGCGGAGTGGAGCCCGCTCTCGCGCGCCGCACGGCCGCTCCTCTAGCCGGTGTCTGACACCTAAGAGGTGTCTGACACCTAAAGGTGTCAGACACC
>CAZBYA010000083.1:0-10401 GCA_964496175.1 uncultured Gaiellales bacterium
CGCGAGCTCGCCTTCGCCTACGGCGCCGCGATCGGCGCCGGCCGCGTCGGCATGGTCGAGACGACCTTCGCGGAGGAGACCGAGACCGACCTGTTCGGCGAGCAGGCCGTGCTCTGCGGCGGCGTCACCCAACTGATCCAGCAGGGCTTCGAAACGCTCGTCGAGGCCGGCTACCAGCCCGAGGTCGCCTACTACGAATGCCTGCACGAGCTAAAGCTGATCGTCGACCTGATCTGGGAGGGCGGAATCGAGCGCATGCACTACTCGATCTCCGACACCGCCGAGTACGGATCGCACACGGTCGGGCCGAAGATCGTCGACGAACACGTCCGCGAGAACATGCGCGCCGCCCTCGGCGCGATCCGCGACGGCTCCTTCGCCCGCGAGTGGATCGCGGAAATGGACCGCGGCCAGCCGAGCCTGGAGCGCGCCCGGGCGAAGCTGGCGGCAACGCAGATCGAGCAGGTCGGAGCGCGGCTGCGCGAGCTGAACCGGCGCGTCGAGGAAGTCCATGGCCTCGGTTGACGTTCCCGTCGCGCTGCTTGGCTACGGCACCGTCGGCTCGTCGGTCAACCGGCTGCTGACCGAGCAGGCCGACGACATCGAGCGCGCGACCGGCCACCGGCTGCGCGTCGTCAAGGCGCTCGTCCGCGACGTGGGAAAGGAGCGTGACTATCCGCCTGCGCGCGGTGTACTCACCGACGAGATCTCCGAGATCCTCGAGGATCCCTCTATCGCCGTCGTCGCCGAGGTGATGGGCGGCGTCGAGCCGGCAGGGACGTACGTGCTCGAGCTGCTGCAACGCGGCAAACACGTGATCACCGCCAACAAGCAGCTGGTCGCGCGCCGCAGCACCGAGCTGTTCTCCGCCGCCTCCACGGCGGGTGTGCAGCTGCGCTTCGAGGCGAGCGTCTGCGCGGCGATCCCGGTGATCAAGGTGCTGCGCGAGGCACTAGTCGTCACGAACGTGCACCGCGTGCTGGGGATCGTCAACGGCACGACCAACTTCCTGCTGACCGAGATGGAGGCAGGGCGCAGCTACGAGGAGGCCCTAGCCGAGGCGCAGGCGCGCGGCTACGCCGAGGCCGACCCAACGGACGACGTCTCGGGCGCCGACGCGGCCGCGAAGATGGCGATCCTCGCGACCGTCGCCTTCAACTCGCGCGTCAGCCTCGGCGACGTCGAATACAGCGGCGTCGAACAGATCGACCCGCTCGACGTCGCCGCCGCACGCGAACTGGACATGGTGATCCGGCTCGTCGGCACCGCGCGGCTGGTCGACGGGCACGTCGACGTGCGCGTCAAACCGGCGCTCGTCGACCGCCAGCACCCACTGGCGAAGGTCGACGGTGCCTTCAACGCCGTGATGCTGCAGGGCGACGCGATCCGCGAGATCACGCTCGAGGGGCCGGGCGCCGGCGGGATCGAGACCGCCTCGGCGGTGATCGCGGACATGGCGAGCGTGATCGGGACGATGGGCACCGGCTTCCTCCAAAACGACGCCGCCTGGCGGCAGCTCCCACAGCTGCCGCGCGGCGACAGCCGCTCGCCCTACTACTTCCGGCTCTCGGTCGCCGACCGCCCCGGCGTGCTCGCGCACGTCGCCGACAAGCTCGCCGAGCGCGAGATCTCGGTCGCGCGCCTGCTGCAACACCAAAACGGCCACGGTGCTGCGCTCCACGTGATCACGCACGAGGCGGCCGTCGGCGCACTCGAGGAGGCGCTCGACGCGATCGCCGAACTGGCCGATGTGCGGCGGCGGCCGCTGCCGCTGCCGGTGATCTCCGAGCGTGGGGTGGTGGAACTGGGATGGGCCTAACGCTCGGCGAGGGCTCAACCCCCCTTGTCGCTGCGACCCGCCTATCGGAGCAGCTCGGCCTGCGCGTGCTGCTCAAATGCGAAGGTCTCAACCCGACCGGTAGCTTCAAAGACCGCGGCATGGCGGTCGCCGTCGGTCGGGCCGCCGACCGCGGCGTCCACACCGTCGTCTGCGCATCGACCGGCAACACCGCCGCCTCGGCAGGGGCGTATGCGGCGCGTGCCGGCCTGCGCGCGGTCGTGCTCACCCCGAAAGGCGCGACCGCGAGCGCGAAGCGGGCGCAAGCGCGCGCCGCCGGCGCGATCCTGCTCGAGCTGGCAGGCAGCTTCGACGAGGCGCTGCAGTGCTGCCGTCAGCTCGCCGACGAAGACGGCTTCGCGCTCGTCAACTCGCTCAACCCGGACCGGATCGAAGGTCAAGCACGCGTCGTGCCGGAGCTGCTCGACGAGCTCGGCGCCGCGCCCGACGTCGTCAGCCTGCCGTTCGGTGGCGGCGGCAACTCCTGCGCCGTCGCCAAGGGTCTCGGCGAGGCCGGCGTACAGGCGCGGCTGGTCGCCGGCGAGGCCGCCGAGCGAACGACCACCTGGGCCTCGGCGATCCGGATCGGCCGACCGGCGCACGCAGCCGAGATCGCCGACCTCGAGGCCGAGAGGCGACTGGAGGTGGCGACGCTATCCGAGCAAGAGATCCGCTCCGCCTGGCGCGATCTCGCACAGCTCGAAGGTGTCTTCTGCGAGCCCGCCTCCGCCGCCAGCCTCGCCGCGCTGCGCCGCGCCGATCCACCGGCAGGCTCGACCGCGGTCTGCATCCTGACCGGCCACGGCCTCAAGGACGCCGCGCTGGTTGCGGAGGCCGAAACGCCGCCGCTGCCGCCACGGCTCGAGGCGATCCTGGAGGCGCTCGCGTGAGGCTGCACGTCCGCGCGCCCGCCTCGACCGCGAACCTCGGACCGGGGTTCGACTGCGCCGCAGCGGCACTCGACCTCTGGAACGAGCTGATCGTCGAACCAAACGGCGCCGCCGCGACAATCGAGATCGAGGGCGAGGGCGCCGACGAGCTACCGCGCGACAGCGGCCACCTCGCGTTGCGCGCCTTCTCGCTCTTCAGCGCCCCGGACGGCTTCCGCTTCCGCTTCCAAAACCGGATCCCGCTCGAGCGCGGCCTCGGCTCGAGCGCGAGCGCGATCGCGCTCGGACTCGTCGCCGGCGCCGCCGCCTCGGGGCAGCCCCGCTCGGCGCGCGAGCTGCTCGCCGCCGGCGAGCGTCTCGAGGGGCACAGCGACAACCTCGCCGCCGCGCTCTATGGCGGCGTCTGCCTGAGCTGGCACCAGCAGGGCGCCGTCGCGGCCCGCCGCCTCGCCGACGACCTTCCGCTCGCGCCCGTACTCGTCGTCCCCGCCGAACGGACGAGCACCCACTCGTCGCGCTCGGCGCTGCCGTGGACGATCAAGCACGACCAGGCGGTCGAGGCCGCCGCCGCCGCCGCCCTGCTCGGCGCCGCAATCGCGCACGGAGACGCCGAGCTGCTCGCAAGCGCCTTCACCGACCGGCTGCACGAGCCGTACCGGCTGACGGCCGCACCGCTCCTCGCGCAGCTGCGCGAGCAGCTCCCGACCGGTGCTGCCGGCGTCACACTCTCAGGCTCCGGACCGTCCGTCGTCGTCTGGGCGGCCGAGCAGCAGATCGCAGACGTCGTTGAACAACTGCAACGAACCCTTCCCCCCGACACGACCGTGCTGCCACTGAAGGTGGCGCAGACAGGAGCGAGCTTGGCATGAGCGTCTACCGGACCGGCAGCCCCGCGAAGCGGCAGAGCGCCGCCCTCACCGACGGCGCCGACCGCGCACCCGCCCGCGCGATGCTGAAGGCCGTCGGCTTCACCGACGCCGACCTCGCCAAGCCGCTGGTCGGCGTCGCCACGACCTGGATCGAGACGATGCCCTGCAACCTCAACCAGCGACAGCTCGCGCGCTACGTCAAGCAGGGCATCCGCGATGCCGGCGGCACACCGATCGAGTTCAACACGATCTCCGTCTCCGACGGGGTCTCGATGGGCACGACCGGGATGCGCGCATCGCTCGTCTCACGCGAGCTGATCGCCGACTCGATCGAGCTGGTTGCGCGCGGCCACCTGCTTGACGGCCTCGTCTGCCTCGTCGGCTGCGACAAGACGATCCCCGCCGCCGTGATGGCGCTGGCACGGCTCGACCTGCCCGGCCTCGTCCTCTACGGCGGCTCGATCGCCCCCGGCCGCCACCGCGGCCGCGACGTCACCGTCCAGGACGTGTTCGAGGCCGTCGGCGCGCACGCCGCCGGCACGATGGACGAGGGCGAGCTGCACGCACTCGAGAGTGCTGCCTGCCCCGGCGCCGGCGCCTGCGGCGGCCAGTTCACCGCCAACACGATGGCGACCGCGCTCGACTTCCTCGGCGTCAGCGCACGCGGGCTGAACGAGATCCCCGCCACCCATCCCGGCAAGCCACAGGCCGCGCTGAAGGCGGGGCAACTGGTCATGCAACTGGTCGAGAACGATCTGCGGCCCTCGCAGGTCCTCAGCCGCGAAGCGCTCGAGAACGCAATCGCGGCAGTCGCTGCGAGCGGCGGCTCGACCAACGCCGTGCTGCATCTGCTCGCGATCGCGCACGAGGCCGGGATCGAGCTGACGCTCGACGACTTCGACACGATCGCGGCGCGCACCCCGATCGTGGCCGACATCAAGCCAGGCGGCCGCTTCGTCGCTACCGATCTGTTCAAGGCCGGCGGCACGTCGCTCGTCGCGCGCGAGCTCGTCCAGGCCGGTCTCGTGCACGAGCAGGCCCGTGGCGTCGACGGGCGCTCGCTGCGCGAGGTCGCCGACGGCGCCTTCGAGCAGCCCGGCCAGCAGGTGGTCGTCCGCTGGGACCAGCCCCTGAAGCCAACAGGCGGGCTCGCAATCCTACGCGGCAACCTCGCCCCCGAGGGCTGCGTCGTCAAGCTCGCCGGGCACGAGCGGCTCCTGCACAGCGGCCCCGCCCGGGTGTTCGATTCTGAGGAGGAGTGCTTCGCCGCCGTCAAGGCCGGTGCGATCCAGCCGGGAGACGTCGTCGTCATCCGCTACGAAGGCCCCGCTGGCGGCCCCGGCATGCGCGAGATGCTGCACGTCACCGCATCGCTCGTCGGCGCCGGGCTCGGCGACGAGGTCGCGCTCGTCACGGACGGGCGCTTCTCGGGCGCCACACACGGGCTGATGGTCGGTCACGTCGCCCCGGAAGCCGCGCACGGCGGCCCGATCGCGCTCATCCGCGACGGCGACGTCGTCACTGTCGACGTCAACGCGCGCCGGCTCGACGTCGGCCTCGACGAGGCTGAGCTGGAGCGCCGGCGAGCCGACTGGCAGCCGCCCGCGCCGCGCTACGAGAGCGGCGTCTTCGCCAAATACGCGGCGAGCGTCGGCTCGGCCGCTCAGGGAGCCGTAACGTCCTGATGCTGAAGCAGCTTGCGGATCGCGCGGGTCGCTTGGCCGATGCGCTGCTCGTTCTCGACCAACGCAAAGCGAACATGACCGTCGCCGCCCGCCCCGAACCCGATCCCCGGGCTGACCGCGACGTCCGCGGAGCGCGCGAGCCGCAGCGCGAACTCCAACGAGCCAAGCTCGCGCAGCCGCTCGGGGATCGGCGCCCAGACGAACATCGTCCCCCGCGGCGGCTCAACCTCCCAGCCGGCACGGGCAAGGCCGCGACAGAGCGCATCGCGCCGCAGCCGATAGATCTCACAGACCGCCCGCGGATAGTCGACCGCGTCGCGCAGCGCGAGGATCGAGGCGATCTGGATCGGCTGGAAGGTGCCGTAATCCAGGTACGACTTCAGCTTCGCGAGCGCCTGCACCACGTCGCGGCGGCCAAGCACGAAGCCGACCCGCCAGCCCGCCATCGAAAACGACTTCGTGAGGCTGTAGAGCTCAACGGCGCACTCGTCGGCGCCCTCCGCTTGCAGGATCGACGGCGGCTCGTGCCCGTCGAAGGCGATGTCGGCATAGGCGAAGTCGTGCACCAGCAGGAAGCCACGCTCACGTGCGACGTCGACCAGCCGCTGCAGGTCGGCAAGCTCAACAACCGCGGTCGTCGGATTGTGCGGGTAGGAGAGAACGACGGCGCGCGCCCCGGTCTCGACCGCCGCGGCCGCCAACGCATCGACGCCCTGCTCGACCGGCGAGGTAACCACACGTGCGCCTGCCAGCCGGGGCGCGACCAGATGGATCGGGTAGCTCGGCGTCGGCACAACAACTGCATCGCCGGGCTCCGCCAGCACCCACATCAGGTGCGCGAGCCCCTCCTTGGCGCCGATCGTGCTCACCGCCTGCGTCTCGGGATCGAGTCGCACACCGAAACGGCGCTCGTACAGCTCACAGATCGCCGCGCGCAGCTGCGGGATGCCCCGGCTCGCCGAGTAGCGATGGTTGGCGGTCTTGCCGGCGGCTTCACAGAGCTTCTCGACCGCAACCTCGGGCGAGGGGATATCCGGGTTGCCGAACCCGAGGTCGATCACGTCGCGCCCTTCCCGCCTCAGCTCACGCTTCAGCTCGTCGACGGCTGCGAAGACGTAGGCGGGAAGGTCGTCGATACGACGAAACTTCATTTCGAAAAGTATTGTATGCGGCGATGAGCGTCGGTGCCCTCAGATGCCGGGTCTGTGAAAGTGAGTACCCCGCAGTCGCGAGCGGTGTCTGCGTGCGCTGCTTCGGCCCGCTCGAGCCGGTCTACGACTGGGATCAGGTCGGCCGGCTCGTCTCGCGGGAGCGGATCGAAGCCGGGCCCCGCTCGATCTGGCGCTACCAGGCGCTGCTGCCGGCAGCCGCCCCCGCCGACGCGGCAGCAGGTCCCGGCTTCACGCCGCTCGTCTCCGCGCCGCGGCTCGCGCGCGCGCTCGGCGTCGGCGAGGTGCTGCTCAAGCTCGACCATACGAACCCAACCCACTCGTTCAAGGACCGCGTCGTCGCCGTCGCTGCGGCCAAGGCCGCCGAACTGGAGGCGGACACGCTCGCGTGCGCGTCAACCGGCAACCTTGGCAACGCCGTTGCGGCACGGGCTGCCGCGCTCGGGCTGCGCGCCGTCGTTCTCTACCCGGCAACGGTGGAGCCGGAGAAGCTGCTGACAACCGCCGTCTTCGGCGCCGAGATGTACGCGGTCCGCGGCAGCTACGACGACTGTTCGCGCATGGTCGTCGAGCTCGCTGGCGAGCTCGACTGGGCATTCGTCAACGTCAATCTGCGCGCCTACTACGCCGAAGGGTCGAAAACGCTCGCATTCGAGATTGTCGAACAGCTCGGCTGGGAGTTGCCCGACGCCGTCATCGCCCCGGTCGCATCGGGCTCGCTGTTCACGAAGCTCTGGCAGGGATTCGAGCAGTTTCGCCGGCTGGGGCTGGTCGACGGTGACAGCCCGCGCCTCTACGGCGGCCAGGCTGCCGGCTGCTCGCCGGTTGCCTCCGCCTTCGACGACGACCGGCCGGTCTCACCGGTGCGGCCGCAGACGATCGCACACTCACTCGCGATCGGCGCGCCCGCCGACGGCGACCTCGCCGTCGCGACCGCTCGCACATCCGGCGGCGCGGTCTTCTCTGTGCCGGAGGAGGACGTTGGCCCGAACATGGCGCTGCTCGCCTCGCTTTCCGGTGTCTTCGGCGAATCGGCCGCTGGCGTGACGATCGGTGCGCTGCGCGCCGCCGCCATGCGCGGCGAGATCGGCGAGGGCGACCGCGTCGTCGCACTGATCACGGGCACCGGCCTGAAGACTCCACAACTCGTCGAAACACGCGCCGGCACCGAAATCGACGCAGACATCGACGCACTCCTCGACGGCCTGGGGGTGGGTGCGTGAGCGATCCGGCCGTCGAGCGGATGCGAGCGCAGATCGCAGAGCTGGACGAACGGCTTCTCGCGACGCTGAACGAGCGCCTCGAGACCGTCGCCGAGCTGCTCCGCCACAAACGCGAGCACGGGTTGCCGCTCGTCGATGTCGGCCGTGAGCAGTGGCTGGTCGAGCATCTCGCCGCCCGCAACACCGGCCCGCTGTCGCCGGAGGCGGTCGAGCGGTTTTGCCGGTTCGTGCTCGGCCTGACGAAAGACGAGGTCTTCGTTGTCTGAGCCGCTCCGGATCGTCTGCCTCCCCGGCGACGGCGTCGGGCCTGAGGTGATGGCCGCGGCGCAGGAGATGCTGCAGGCGCTGCCGCTCGACCTGACGGTCGAGGTGCACCCGTTCGGAGGGGCCGCGATTGACGCCTGTGGCGAGCCGCTGCCGGCCGAAACACTCAAGGTCTGTCGCGCCGCGAACGCGGTGCTGCTCGGCGCCGTCGGCGGCCCGCAATGGGAGGGCGCTGCCGTCCGTCCCGAGCAGGGTCTGCTGCGGCTGCGACAGGCGCTCGACGTCTACGCGAACCTGCGCCCCGCCGTCGCCGCCGGCATCAACCTCCTGATCGTGCGCGAGCTGGTCGGCGGCCTCTACTTCGGCGCGCGCGGCGTGCGTGAGGACGGCACCGTCTTCGACACGCTCGAGTACCACCCGTCCCAGATCGAGCGCGTCGCCCGCCGCGCGTTCGAGCTCGCGCGCAGCCGCCGCGGCGAGCTCTGCTCCGTCGACAAAGCGAACGTGCTCGACACCTCGCGGCTCTGGCGTCGCATCGTCACGGAGCTCGCGGCCGACTACCCGGACGTGAGCGTGCGCCACGCGCTCGTCGACAGCGTCGCCATGGAACTCGTCACGGCCCCCGAACGATTCGATGTGCTCGTCACCGAGAACACGTTCGGTGACATCCTCTCCGACGTCGCCGCCGCCGTCACCGGCGGCCTCGGCCTCGCCGCCTCCGCCAGCCTCGGCAACAGCGGCCCCGGCATCTTCGAGCCGGTGCACGGCTCAGGGCCTGACATCGCCGGCCGCGGCATCGCGAACCCAACCGCGATGCTCCGCTCGCTCGCCCTCTGCCTTGAGCACGCACTGGGCCGGCCCGATCTCGCCCGCCGCGTCGAGCACGCCGTCGACGCCGCCGCCGCGACCAGCCCGACACCAGACCTTGCCGGCCACGCGACCACCGCCGATCTCACACGGGCAGCGCTTGCTGCCCTCCGAACCGAAACCCCCACGCAGGAGGAGGCATGGACAGCAACGTCCTGACCCCAGACGTCGTCCCGCCGCAATGGACGACGCACGACCGCTCATCGAACGTCTGCGCCTGCATCGTCCCGGTGCCGCAGGTGCGCGCCGCCCGCAAGGGCGCCGCCCGCACCTACTGCGCCCGCTGCGGGCTGCCGACACGGCTCGCCTTCGCGCCTAGATGAGCGTCGTTGTCGGCTATCCCGGCCCCGAAGGCAGTCACTCAAACGCCGCTGCCGGCGTGCTCGCGCCCGGCGGCGTCGCCGTCGGCCTCTCGAGCTTCGCCGCGGTCGTCGAGGCGGCCGCCGCGACGGAGGTGTCGCTCGGCGTGCTGCCGATCGAGAGCTCGCTGATCGGGCCGATCGCCGAGACGCACGACCTACTCTTCCGCTCGCCGCTCTCGATCGTCCGCGAGGCGACGCTGCCGATCACCCACTGCGTCGTCGGCCTCGACGGCGCCAGCCTCGAGCGGGTGCGCGTCGTCCGCTCGCACCCCGCCGCCTTCGAGCAGTGCAAGACCCTGCTCAAGGGCTGGGACGTGCAGGTGGTGCCCGCGGCGACGACCGCCGACGGGGCGCGCGAGGTGGCGGAGGCGGGCGACCCGGCCCAGGTCGCGATCGCGGGCGCCGAAGCGGCGTCCGTCTACGGCCTCGCCGTGCTGGCGGCCGACGTGGGCGACAAGCCCGCCGCGTTCACCCGCTTCGTCGCCGTCGCGCCCTACACGCAGATCGCCGGCGCCGAGGGCTGGCGCACCGCCGTTTCGTTCGTCACCGACCACCAGCCGGGCGCGCTCTTCCGCGCCCTCGGCCCGTTCGCGCAGCACGGCGTCAACCTCGTGCAGCTCGTCTCGCGGCCGCTGCCGGATGCACCGTGGCGGTACCGCTTCGACGCGATCGTCGACGGGCACCTCTTCGACCAGGCCCTGCGGGAGGCCTTCCGGCAACTGCGCGCCGGCACCCGTGAGCTGCGCGTGTTCGGCTCCTACGCGGCGGAGGCGGAGCGGTGAGCGCACGCACGCTGGCCGGGAAGATCTGGGACGCGCATGCGATCGGCGAGGCCGACGGGCGCGCGCTGCTCTACGTCGACCTGCACCTCGTGCACGAGGTGACGAGCCCGCAGGCGTTCGACGGGCTGCGGCTCGCCGGCCGCCGCGTCCGTCGGGCCGACCTGACCGTCGCGACGATGGACCACAACGTGCCCACGACCGACGGGCCCGTCACCGACCCGCTCGCGCGCGCCCAGCTCGACGCCTTGCGCCGCAACTGCGACGAGTTCGACGTCCGCCTGTTCGCGACCGGCAGCGGCCGCGAGGGAATCGTGCACGTGATCGGGCCGGAGCTCGGGTTGACCCAGCCGGGCATGACGATCGTCTGCGGCGACAGCCACACCTCGACGCACGGCGCCTTCGGCGCGCTCGCGTTCGGGATCGGCACGTCGGAGGTCGAGCACGTGCTCGCGA
>CAZBYA010000084.1:0-10046 GCA_964496175.1 uncultured Gaiellales bacterium
GTCTGCGGGCCCACGATCACGAGCAGCTGGCGCGCGCCGAGGCCCGGCGTCTCCTGCAGGCCGACGCCGAGCTGCCGCGCGAGCCGCAGCGCGACCGCGCCGCCCGCCGGGCCGTAGTAGACGGTCGAGCGCGGGTAGGAGAAGCGGTCGGCCCGCGTCACCTTGGCGATCGTGTAGCCCATCGCGCCGATGCGGCTCGCGACGGTGCGCGTCCAGGTGATGTCGCCGTTGCCGTTCTCGACCGTCACCTGGAGCTTCCACGGCGCCGGCAGGTTCGCGTTCGGGATCGCCTCGACCGTCCGCGTGCGCGTCAGGCTCAGGTTCGGGACGACGACCATCACGGCGAGCGCCGAGAGCAGCGCCGCCAGGGAGCCGACGACCGCGAGGCGCGCCTTCGCGTTGACGCGGAACGACGCCGTCACCGGCAGGCCGGCGAGGCGCCTCGCCTCGGAGCGGTCGATGCCGAGCGCCGTCGTGTACAGCACCGCGGCGAGCAGCGCCTCGCGCTGAGACGCGAAGCGGTAGAGGCGCCCCTCCTCGAGCCACTCGATCTGCTCCTCCGTCAGCCCGCTGCGATACGAGACCTGCGCGGGCGTCAGCTCGCGGCGCTCGCGCGCCTCCATCAGCGGCGAGGGCTCGGGGACTACGTCGAGCGGGTGGGCGAGCTCGAGCACTGCGGCGTCAATTCTTCGGTACCCGCTTCACGCTCCCTTCTATCGGCGAACGTCGACGTCTCCTGGAGGGCGGAGATCGGAGCAGTCCACGAGCGTCGCGTCGAGCGCTCGCCCGCCCTCGTCGGGCACCGACAACCAGAGCTCGCGCGCGACCACGACGGGGTGGCTGCGACGGCCGTCGTAGGCGGCCGCGACGACCGCTGAATCGTGCCGGTGCTCGACCAGCCGGTCGACGGCGCGCGGGTCGAGGTCGGGCCCGTCGGCGAGCACGACGAGCGCATGCGCCGCCTCCTCCGGGAGCGCGGCGAGGCCCGCACGCAGGGACGCGCCCGGGCCGCCCTCCCAGTCCGCGGCGTGCACGATGCGCGCGCCCGCGACGTCGAGCGCGTGCGCGCCCGCGACGACGACGATCTCCTCCACGCCTGCCGCGCGGAGCGCGTCCAGCACCGCCGGCAGCAGCTCGCGCTGCTTGACCCCGCCGTAGCGGGACGACGCGCCCGCGGCGAGCACGACGGCGGGGAGCATCAGCGGACGGAGAGCGTCGCCTGCTCGATCTCGACCGTCTGCGTCGGCTGCTCGGTCGCGGGATCGCCCAGCCGCCCGATCCGGTCGACGACGTCGAGGCCGCGCACGACCTTGCCCAGCACGGCGTAGTCCGGCGGCAGGCCGGCGTCCGCCTCGGTGACGACGAAGAACTGGCTCCCCGACGTGCCGGTCGCCTCCGCCTGAGTCTTCGCCATCGCGACGACGCCGTGCGTGTAGCGCGTGCGCGCCGGCGGCTTGTCGACGGTCGAGTAGCCGGGCCCGCCGTCGCCCGTCGCGGTCGGGTCGCCGCCCTGGATGACGAAGCCGGGGACGATCCGGTGGAACACGGTCCCATCGAAGAACCCCTTCTGGACGAGGCTCGCGAACGACGCCGTCGTCGCAGGCGAGGTCGCCACGGCGAGCGCGATCGTGAAGCTGCCGCAGTTCGTCCGGAAGGTGACGTCGTAGGTCTTCGCGGGGTCCAGCCGCGTCGTCGGCTTCGGCTCGGTGCGGGCGTGCGCCGCCGGCGGCGAGACGGTGGTGCACCCGTTGACGGTCCTGTGGTCCCCGCCGCCGCCGCAGGCGGCGAGCGCGAGCACGCCCGCTAGGAGCAGCCCGCGACGGAGCGCCACTGCGCCTCGACGTTGTCGACGTACTGGAGGACGTCCCACGACGGCGCGCCGCCCGCCGCGGCGACCGCAGTCGGCCCCGCGTTGTACGCGGCGAGCGCCAGGTCGACCGTCCCGAAGCGGTCGAGCAGCTGGCGCAGGTAGCGCGCGCCGGCGAGCACGTTCGTGCGCGGGTCGGAGACGTCGAGCGCGAGCATGCGCGCGGTCGCGGGCATCACCTGGAGGAGCCCCTGCGCGCCGGCGGACGAGTGCGCGTCCTCGCGCAGGTTGGACTCGACCTTCGCGACCGCGTAGAGCAGGGACACCGGCACCGCCGTCCCGTCCGACGCCTGCTGGAACGCGGTGCGCAGCCGGGCCGGCACCGGGCACGGAGCGGTTCGCGGCGTCGCGGCGGGCAGCGTCCCCGCGGCCGCCTGCGCGACCGCCGCCACGCCCGGATCCCGGAGCGCGACCGTCCAGCCGACGGCGAGCGCCCCCAGGATCGCCAGTAGCGCCAGGCGCCGTTGAGCCTCGACCCGCCCCATGGGAGGCGGATGCTATCGCGCTTCGAGCGCCGCTTCAGCGCGGCGCACGAGCGCCTGCGCCAGCTCGAGCTTGTACGCGTTCCCCGGCAGCGGCGTGGCGCCGTCGAAGCTCCCGCGGTGGAGCCACGGCACGGGCGCGACCCCGGCGAGCGCGACGCGCGTCGTGCCGTTCGTGCGCGCCGCGGCGACCCCGACGATCGGGAACGCCCAGCGCTTGCGGTCCATCGCCTTCAGGTACACGGAGCGGTCCGGCGCCGGCACCTCGACCTCGAGCAGCACTTCGCCGGGCGCGAGCGTCGTCGTGCGCGGGTCGTCGGCGGTCGGCACTCGGTACAGCTCCGCGACCGGCAGCTCGCGGCGGCTCGTGCGGAGCGTCGCGTCGAGCGCCAGCAGCGCGGCGGCGACGTCGGAGGGATGCGCCGACGCGCACCAGTCGTTGGCGAGGATCGCGTGCTCGCGGTGCTCGCCGTCGCGGGCGAAGCACGTGTCGCCGCCGTGCAGGCGGCAGGGCCAGCGCAGCCGCCAGTACCAGCAGCGCGTCGACTGGAGCAGGTTGCCCGCCAGCGAGCCCATGTTCCGGAGCTGCGGGCTCGCCGCCAGGCGGCACGCCTCGCGGAGCGCGTCCGGGATCTGCGGGTCGCACTCCAGCTCGCCCAGCGTCGTGCCCGCGCCGATGCGCGTCCCGTCCACGCCGCACGGGACGACGCCGCGGACGTCGAGCAGCTCGTCCGTCCGGACGAGCCCGGCGCGGAGCATCGGCACGACCTCGGTGCCGCCCGCGAGCAGCGTCGCGCCGCCCGCCGCCTCGTCGAGGCTAGACGCGCGCCGGAGCTCCATCGCGCTCCCGCTCCTTCGCCTCGCGCAGCGCGCGCAGCATCTCCTCGCGACCGATCGGCAGCTCGTGCACCTCGGCGCCGGTCGCGTCGCGGATCGCGTTCGCGATCGCCGCGGCGACCGGGACGATCGGCGGCTCGCCAAGCCCCTTCGAGCCGAGGTTCGTCAGCTGCGTGTCGGGCTCGTCGATCAGCTCGCTGACGATCTCCGGGACGTCGGCGATCGTCGGCATCCGGTACGCGTCGAGGCTCGTCGTCAGGATCCGCCCCGTCGCCGGGTCGTGCAGGCGGTGCTCCGACAGCGTGTGGCCGATGCCCTGGATGATCCCGCCCTCGATCTGCGACGACGCGCCGAGCGGGTTGATCACGCGGCCGACGTCGTGGACGGCCGCGATGCGGTCGACCCACACCTCGCCGGTCTCGACGTCGACGGCGACCTCTGCGACCTGCACGCCGAACGTCAGCACCTGGAGACCCGTCGGGTTCGGCCCGCGTGCGCCCTTGCCGAGCACCTGCGCGTCCTCGAGCACGGAGACGACGTCGGCGAGCGGCGCGCCCGGCTTGCCCATCTGCTCGGCGATCTCGTCGATCTGGCGGCGCGCGTCCGCGGCGGCGGCCCGCACGGCCGGGCCGACCGAGGGCGTCGTCGAGGAGCCCGCGGAGAGCGTCGCGTAGGGGCCGCGCGAGGTGTCGCCGAGCGAGACGCTCACGTGGTCGAGCGGGATCCGCAGCTCCTCCGCCGCGATCTGCGCCATCACCGTGCGCGTGCCCGTGCCGATGTCCTGCATCGCGGTGATCACGGTCGCGCGTCCGTCGGAGCCGACGCGCACCCACGCGTAGCTCGGCGGGCCGCCGCCGCCGTACCAGATCTGCGACGCCATCCCGACACCCCGCTTGACCGTCGCGGTCGAGCGCGCGCGCACCTCGTGGCGGCGCTCCCAGTGCGGCTCGGCACGGCGGTAGCACTCCATCAGGTTCTTGCCGCTGTACGGACGCGCGTCGTCGGTGTCGTGGTCGGCGTGGTTGCGGCGCCGCAGCTCGAGCGGGTCGAGCTCGAGCTCGGCCGCCAGCACGTCCAGCAGCGACTCGAGGCCGAACGTCCCCTCGACGAACCCGGGCGCCCGGAACGCCTTCATCGGCGGTTGGTTCAGCTTGGCGCCGTAGGTCGTCGTGCGCACGTTCGGGCAGGCGTAGAGCATGTTCATCGGCCCCTCGACACCCGCCGACCAGCCGCTCCAGCCGACGGCGTTGACGTAGTCGCCGCCGAGCGCGGTCAGCGTCCCGTCGGCCTTCGCGCCGACGGTCAGCCGCTGGATGGTCGCGTTGCGGTTGCCGGCGGCGATGTTCTCCTCGCGCCGCGTCAGCGCGCAGCGCACGGGCCGGTGCGTCCGCGTCGCCAGCTCGGCGGCGATGAACGTGTAATCGCCGGGGTCGTTCTTCGAGCCGAACCCGCCGCCCATGTAGTTGCAGACGACGCGCACCTTGTCGCCGGGCACGCCGAGCTGCTTCGCGACCGCGTCGCGGACGCCCCAGACGTACTGCGTCGAGATGTGGACCTCGAGCGTGTCGCCGACCCACTGCACGACCGACTGGTGGGTCTCGAGCGAGTTGTGCAGGACGACCTGGGTGCGGTACTCGCGCTCGATCACGACGTCGGCCTCGGCCAGGCCTCGCTCGTAGTCGCCGCGCTCGCGGACGCGCGGGTCGCCGAGCAGCTCGCCGCGCGCGACCGCCTCGTCGGGGTCGAGCAGCGGCTCCCCCTCCTCGAGGTCGAGGACGACGCGGCGCAGCGCGGCCCGCGCCTGCGCGTACGTCTCGGCGCAGACGGCGGCGATCGCCTGCCCCTGGAACTGCGGCTCACCGGTGAGCTGCGGGATGTCGCCCGGCCCGATCGCGGCGTGCACGCCCGGCATCGCGAGTGCCGGCGCGAGGTCGATCGCCCGCACGCGGCCGCGGGCGACGGGCGAGCGCAGCACCGCCGTGTGCAGCATCCCCGGCAGCTGGAGGTCCGCCGTGTAGACGGCCTCGCCGCGTGCCCGCTCGAGCGCGTCGATCCGCGTCGCCGGCCGGCCGACGACCTCGCGCGGGCCTGCGGGCCACTGCTCGAGCGCGTCCTCCTCGACGACGAGCCAGACCTCCTCGTACCGGCCCTCGACCTCCTTCTCGGTGCGGATCAGCCTCGCCACGTCCGGATCGCCTCCTCGATCTTCGGGTAGGTGCCGCAGCGGCAGATGTTGCCCGCCATCGCGTGCCGGATCTCCTCGTCCGACGGCGACGGGCTCGAGTCGACGAGCGCGACCGCGCTGACGATCTGGCCCGGCGTGCAGAAGCCGCACTGGACGGCGTCGCACCGGACGAAGGCGTCGACCATCGGGTGGTCGCGCAGGCCCTCGATCGTCGTCACCTCGCCGTCGACCGCGTGCGCGAGCGTGATGCACGACAGCGTCGGCACGCCGTCGACGAGCACGGTGCACGCGCCGCAGTGACCCTCGGCGCACGCCACCTTCGTCCCCGTCAGGTGCAGCGAGTCGCGCAGGAGCTCCGCGAGGCTCTCGCCGACCTCGACATCGACCTCGTAGGCGTGGCCGTTCACGGTCAGCTCAGGCACGCGTCGTCACCGCCTCGATGTCCGCGATGTGGACGAGCCGCTGCGTCAGGCGCATCGCCAGCCGCCGCTCGGTCTCGTCGTCGATCGCGTGCGCCTGCGACCACACGTCGCGCGCCGCCTCGAGCAGCTCGCGGATCCGGTCGCACTCGTCGGCGTGGCCGTTGCGCTCCGCGCACGTGTTGATCGCAAGCCCGAGGATGCCGACCGTGTCGGGCTGGCGCGTCCAGAGCAGGGGGGTCGCCATCGACAGGTACTGGTGGATGCGCGCGAGCTGGAGCGGCTGCATGAACGTCTCGCTGCCGACCGGCGACGTCGGCTCGGGCAGCGGGCCGCCGTCCGCGAGCGCGTTCGCCGTGCCCGACAGCATCGCGCGCAGCTCGGCCTCGCCGTAACCGGCGTAGAGGGCGGTCTTGACGGCGATCAGCAGCGACGACGGCTGCTGGCCGTACGGGTAGTCGCTCGCGTAGACGACCTGCTCGGGCGGCACCTTGCGGTAGAAGTCGAGCAGGTCGATCGGGCTCCACGTCGACGTGTCGAAGAGGACGCCGCGGCGCCCCGCCATCGCGTCCGCGAGCGCGGCCAGGTCGGCGATTCCCGCGTGCGCGACAATCAGCGTGGCCTCGGGATAGCGGTCGACGAGCGCGCGCAGGCCCGCGGCGATCGGCGGCAGCCCGCGCCCGCCGTGGATCAGGATCGGCACCCGCCGCTCCGCCGCGAGCTCGAACACCGGCGCGAGCCGCTCGTCGTTCGCCGTGAACCGCTGGGCGCGCGGGTGCAGCTTGATGCCGCGAGCGCCGAGGTCGAGGCAGCGGCGCGCCTCCTCCACCGGCGACTCGTTCAGGTCGAGGCGCACGAACGGGATCAGCCGTCCGCCGCTGCGCGCGGCGTAGGCGAGCGTGCGGTCGTTGGCCGCCTGGAACGCGGGGTGCCGGTCGGGCTCGTCGAGGCAGAACATGAACGCGCGCGAGATCCCGTAGCGGCCCATGATCGACTCGAGCTGGTCGTAGTCGCCGACCATGCCGTCGATGTCGTCGCCGAGGTGCAGGTGCGCGTCGAAGATCTCGACGCCTGCGGGCAGCAGGCGGCGCAGCTCCTCGTCGTAGCGCTCGACGAGCGCCAGGGCGTGGGCCTGGGCGTCCACCCGGCCATCCTAGTTAGCATCCGGCCCGTGCCCGACGTGCTGATGTACGCCGACACGTTCCGCTCGCCGGAGCTGCGGCACGAGGTGCCGCTCGGCATCCCCGACCCGGTCCTCTACGCCGAGCGGGACGGGAAGCGGCACATCGCGACCAGCTCGATGGAGATCGCCCGGCTGGAGCGGCTCGGCCTCTTCGAGCTGCACCCGAACGAGGAGTTCGGGATCGACGAGCTGATCGCGTCCGGGCTGCGGCAACCGGAGCTCCGCAACGAGCTGCTCACGCGCGCGGTGAAGGCGATCGGGGTGACGAGCGCGGTCGTGCCGCCCGACTTCCCGCTCTGGCTCGCCGACCACCTGCGCGCGCAGGGCGTCGAGCTCGCCGTCGACCGCGACCTCTTCGAGGACCGGCGTCGCGTCAAGAACGAGGCGGAGCTCGCGGGGATGCGCCGGGCGCAGAAAGCGGCCGAGGCGGCGATGGACGTCGTGCGCGAGCTGCTGCGGCGCGCGCAGCCGCGCGGCGGCGACCTCGAGCTGGACGGCGAGACGCTGACGGTCGAGCGCGTGAAGTCCGCGATGAGCCTCGTGTTCGCGGAGCACGGCACCACCGCGGACGAGTTCATCGTCGCCCCGGGTGCGCAGGGAGCGGTCGGGCACGACATGGGCTCGGGCCCGATCCGTGCCGGCGTGCCGGTCGTGGTCGACATCTGGCCGCGCGACAACGAGTCGTTCGTCTACTGCGACATGACGAGGACGTTCGTCGTCGGCGACGTGCCCGACGACGTGCGTGAGTGGCACCGGCTCTGCCTGGAGGCGCTCGAGCGGGCGATCTCCGAGATCCGCGACGGCGCCGACGGGCGCGCCATCTTCGACGGCTCGTGCGAGCTCTTCGAGGCGGCCGGCGAGCCGACGCAGCGCACCAAGGAGCCGGGGCAGACGCTCGCGGACGGCTTCTTCCACGGGCTCGGCCACGGCGTCGGCCTCGAGGTGCACGAGGCGCCGAACCTCGGCCTCACCTCCGACAGGCCGCTGCGCGCCGGCGACGTCGTCACCGTCGAGCCTGGCCTCTACCGGCAGGGCTACGGCGGCGTGCGGCTCGAGGACCTCGTGCTCGTGACCGCCGGCGGCGCCGAGAATCTCACGCAGTATCCGTACGATCTCGCGCCGTAGCGGCCCGGCGGCGGTTGACCTCCGTCCGACGGGTGGGAGAAAGTTCCACCTGTCACTTCGGCGCTTGGAGAGGCGGTCGAGGGACCGTCCGCACGCGCCGAGCGAAAGGGAGGCGCAACTGCATGAGCGAAATGGGCACTACCCGGCCGGTGCAAGTGGTGGAGAGCACACCGGCCGCCGACCCCGCTCCGCTCGGTCTCGCGGGGTTCGCGCTCACCACGTTCCTGCTGAGCGGCCACAACGCCTCGTGGATCCCGGACCTGATCTGGGTCGGGCCGGCGATCTTCTACGGCGGGCTCGCGCAGCTCCTCGCGGGGATGTGGGAGTTCCGGAACCGCAACGTCTTCGGGGCGACCGCCTTCTCGACGTACGGCGGCTTCTGGATGGGCCTCGGGCTCTTCATCATCCTCGGCGTCGGGAACCACGCGTGGCTGGCCGGGTTCAAGGGCGGTGACCTGACCAACGCGCTGGCGTGGTACCTGTTCGCGTTCGCCGTCTTCAACACGTACATGCTGATCGGGAGCATGCGCGTCAACACCGCGGTCTTCCTGGTGTTCCTCACGCTCGAGATCACGGAGATCGTGCTCGTGATCGGCTTCTTCACGCTGTCGCACAACGGCCACACGTGGTGGCTCCACTTCGGTGGCTGGTGCGGCATCGCTACCGCAGCCGTGGCGTGGTACACGTCCGCGGCAGGCGTCTGGAACGGCGTCGCCGGCAGGGTGATGCTGCCCGTCGGCAAGCCGTTGATGGCGACCTAGCGGCTCGATCGCTCGCGACGGGGGCGGCTCGGGACCGAGCCGCCCCCGTTCGTGCTTCTCCGCACACGAGGCTCTAGGATTCCGCGGAAGGTCCACTTGCGAAGAGGAGGCCAGCTCTTGGCTACGACGGAGACAGGCCATGCCATCGACACGATGTTCCTCGAGGAGCGGCGTTACCCGCCGCCCGGGGACTTCGCGGCTCAGGCCAACGCGAAGGCCGACATCTACGACGTCGACTTCGAGGCGTTCTGGGAGCGCGAGGGCAAGGAGCGCGTCTCGTGGTTCGAGCCGTTCACCAAGCTCTACGAGTGGGACCGCCCGTACGCGAAGTGGTACCTGGGCGGGAAGCTGAACGTCTCCTACAACTGCGTCGACCGCCACGTCGAGCAGGGCCTGGGAGACAAGGTCGCCTACCACTGGGAGGGAGAGCCCGAGGGCGACCGCCGCGACATTACGTACGCCGACCTCCAGAAGGAGGTCGTGGCGTTCGCGAACGCCCTCAAGGAGCTCGGCGTCGGCAAGGGCACCGCGGTGGGGATCTACATGGGGATGGTCCCGGAGCTGCCCATCGCGATGCTCGCGTGCACGCGCCTCGGCGCGCCGCACACCGTCGTCTTCGGCGGCTTCTCCGCCGACTCGCTGTCCGGTCGCGTCAACGACATGGGCTGCGAGGTGATCATCACGATGGACGAGGCCTGGCGGCGCGGGACGACGGTGCCGCTGAAGCGGATCGCCGACGAGGCGATGGCCGACGCGCCCGGCGTCAAGCATTGCCTGGTCGTCCGGCGGACCGGCAACGAGGTGCCGATGACGGAGGGCCGCGACCACTGGTACCACGAGATCCGTGGCTCCGAGGACCCGGCGTCGTGCCCGCCGGAGCCGATGGACACCGAGGACCTGCTCTTCCTGATGTACACGAGCGGCACGACCGCGAAGCCGAAGGGGATCGCCCACACGACGGGCGGCTACCTCGTCGGCGTCGCGACGACGCACCACTACATCTTCGACCTGAAGCGGGACGAGGACGTGTACTGGTGCGCCGCCGACGTCGGCTGGATCACCGGCCACAGCTACATCGTCTACGGCCCGCTCTGCAACGGCTGCACCTCCGTCATGTACGAGGGCACGCCGGACTACCCCGACAAGGACCGCTGGTGGGCGATCATCGAGCGCTACGGCGTGACGAT
>CAZBYA010000085.1:0-10029 GCA_964496175.1 uncultured Gaiellales bacterium
TACTCGGCCGACGGCTTCTTGTCGCCGCCCATGTTCGCCTCGAGGATCGCGCGCTGCGGCTTCACCGGCGCCTGCTGCATCACGTAGGCCATGTTCAGCGCGTACGAGTTGCGGGTCATCATGTTCGGCCCGACCGCGTCGCCTGTCGTCCACCGCCAGAGCACGTGGCACATCGGCCCGACGACGTGCGTCTTGACGCCGCGCAGCCGCGCGCGCTTCGACAGCTCCGGGTTGTCGAGCGCGTCGAGGAACGCCTGCATGCTCGGCAGCTCGTGCTCGATCCAGCGCGCGAGCGCGACCGCGGCGCCGGCGTCCGCGCACACGAAGCACGACGCGCGGGTGATGCGGTCCGCGAGCACGTACGTGCGCACCGTGCCGGCCGCCTTCGCGCCGCGCGTCATCGACGCCGTCAGCCCGCCCTCGGTATGCGCGAGCGGCACCGTCACCGACTCGGCGGCGCGGCCGATCTCCACCAGCTCGCCGTCCTCGTCGAGCTCGTAGGCGCCGAGCTCGACCTCCACCGGGACGGCCGAGACGGGGATGACCGCGACGCCGACGAGCGCCTCCGCCGCCTTCGCGAACGGCTCGAGGTCGACGGACGTGACGACGCCGTCCGCGAGCCCGATCAGCTCGCGGCGACTACGGATCGATTCTGCGTCGTTCTTCCGAGGCCAGCGCACGGGGAGAGCCTAGACTCGCGACCGTGACCGCGACGCTGATCAAGGGCAAGCCGCTGGCGGACCGCATCCGGGCCGAGGTCGCGGAGGAGGTCGCCGCCATCGGCCACGTCGGCCTCGTGACGGTGCTCGTCGGCGAGGACCCCGCGTCGGAGATCTACATCCGCCTGAAGCAGAAGGCGGCGGCCGCGGCCGGGATCGACGCGACCGACCTGCGACTGCCCGCCGACATCTCGGAGGAGGAGCTGCTCGCGAAGGTCGCGGAGCTCGACGCCGACGAGGACGTCGACGCCGTCCTCGTGCAGCTGCCCTTGCCGGACCACATCGACGAGGCGCGCGTGATCCGCGCGATCGAGCCGGCGAAGGACGTCGACGGCTTCCACCCGGTCAACGCCGGGCAGCTCTACCTCGGCCGGCCGACCCTCGTGCCCGCGACGCCGCTCGGCGTGCTGGCGATGCTGCACGAGCACCAGGTCGACCTCGACGGCGCGCGTGCGGTCGTGATCGGGCGCAGCGACATCGTCGGCAAGCCGATGGCGCACCTGCTGATGCAGGCGAACGCGACCGTCACGATCTGCCACTCGCACACGCGCGACCTCCAGCGGGAGACCCTCGAGGCCGACGTCCTGATCGTCGCGGCCGGCCGCCCGGCGATGGTGACGGCGGACATGGTCAAGACCGGCAGCGTCGTGGTCGACGTCGGCATCAACCGACTCCCCGACGGGAGCCTCGTCGGCGACGTCGCGCCGGATGCGGCCGGCGTCGCCGCGCTGCTCACGCCGGTGCCCGGCGGCGTCGGGCCGATGACGATCGCGTGCCTGCTCCAGAACGCCGTTCGCTGCGCCCGCTACCGCCGCGGCGAGCTTGCGTATCCGCACTGATTCGGTGCTAATGTCTGCGCGCTCCGCCGGTCCGGCGGACTTGTAGTCACCTAGCAAGGAGTAGTTCGCAGTGGCTGAAGGCACGGTCAAGTGGTTCTCCAACGAGAAGGGCTACGGCTTCATCGAGCGTGGCAACGGCGAGGCGGACGTGTTCGTCCACTTCTCCGCGATCACGGGTGAGGGCTACAAGTCGCTGACCGAGGGTCAGCGTGTGTCGTTCGAGGTCGTGCAGGGCGACAAGGGCCTGCAGGCGGCGAACGTCCAGGCGCTCTAGACCCTTTCGGAACCCAGTTCGACGAGAGGCTCCGAGAGGAGCCTCTCGTGTTTCATATGGAGGCGAAGTGGCGGGAATCTCGAGAGACGACGTGCTTCATGTGGCGCGGCTCGCGCGCCTCGAGCTGACCGACGACGAGGTCGGGAAGTTCCAGGAGCAGCTCTCCGCGATCCTGGAGGCGGTCTCGAAGGTGTCGGAGCTCGACCTCGCCGGCGTCCCGCCGACGGCGCACCCGCTCGAGATCGCGAACGCGTGGGCCGAGGACGAGCCGCGCCCTTGCCTGACGCAGGAGGAGGCGTTCGCGAACGCGCCGGACGTCGCCGACGAGCACTTCAGGACGCCGCCGGCATGAGCGTAGGCTTGACGGAGCTCATCAGAGAGCGCAGGTGCCGGCTTTGCCGGCGCCGGAGCGGGAAATGATCGACACGCTGCGACTCACGGCGGAGGAGGCGAAGCGCCTGCTCGACGCGCGCGAGATCTCCGGCGCGGAGCTCTTCGCCGCGTACGCCGAGCGCGACGACGACCTGCACGCGTTCCTGCACCGCTGCGGCGACCCCGGCGGCGACGGCATCCCGATCGCGATCAAGGACGTGATCGGCACGAAGGGGATCCCGACCACCGCCGGCTCGAGGATCCTCGAGAACTACGTCCCGGTCTACGACGCGACGGTGGTCGCGCGGTGCAAGCAGCACGGACTGCGGATCCTCGGCAAGACGAACACCGACGAGTTCGCGATGGGGTCGTCGACCGAGAACTCCGCGTACGGCCCGTCGCGTAACCCGTGGGACCCGGAGCGCGTGCCCGGCGGCTCCGGCGGCGGCAGCGCGGCCGCGGTCAGCGGCGGGCTCGCGCCGTGGGCGCTCGGCTCCGACACCGGCGGGTCGATCAAGCAGCCGTCGTCGCTGTGCGGCAACGTCGGGCTGCGGCCGACGTACGGCACCGTCTCGCGCTTCGGCGTCGTCGCGTTCGCGTCGTCGCTCGACCAGGTCGGCCCCGTCGCGAAGAACGTGCGCGACTGCGCCTACCTCTACTCGATCATCTCCGGTCGCGACGAGAACGACTCGACCACCGTCGACGTGCCGGCGGTCGAGCTGCCGACCGCCGAGGACCTCGAGGGCATCCGGATCGGCGTGCCGCGCGAGCTGAACGACGCGGAAGGGATCGAGCCCGGCGTGCGCGACGCCGTGCGCGCGGCGATCGACCTCGCCGTGTCGCTCGGGGCCGAGGTTGGCGAGTGCTCGCTGCCCCGCTCGGTCGAGTACGGCCTGCCCTGCTACTACCTCGTCGCCCCCGCGGAGGCGTCGGCGAACCTCGCGCGGTACGACGGCGTCCGCTACGGCCTCCGCGCCGACGGCGCCGACTTTCGCGAGATGGTGATGCGCACCCGCGACGCCGGCTTCGGCGACGAGCCGAAGCGGCGGATCATGCTCGGCACGTACGCACTCTCGTCCGGCTACTACGACGCCTACTACGGTACGGCGCAGAAGGTGCGCACGGTGATCAAGCGCGAGCACGACGCGGCGTTCGAGCGCTTCGACGTGCTCGTCTCGCCGACGAGCCCGACCGTCGCGTTCCCGCTCGGGGCGAAGGCCGACAACCCGCTCGCGATGTACCTGAGCGACCTGCTGACGATCCCGTCGTGCATGGCGGGGCTGCCCGGCCTGAACATCCCGTGCGGCCTCTCGGAGGGGCTGCCGGTCGGCCTCCAGCTCGTCGGGCCGCAGTTCTCGGAGAACACGCTCTTCCGGACCGGCCACGCGCTCGAGCGCGCGCTCGGCTTCGACGTCGTCCCGGAGCGCCTCAGGTGAGCGGCTCCTGGGAGGCCGTGATCGGGCTGGAGATCCACGTCCAGCTGAAGACGGAGACGAAGATGTTCTGCCGCTGCCGGAACGGCTTCGGCGGCGAGCCGAACACGCAGGTCTGCCCGGTCTGCCTCGCCTTCCCGGGCGCGCTGCCGGTGCCGAACCGCCGCGCGATCGAGGAGACGATCAAGCTCGGCCTGGCGCTCGACTGCACGATCGCCGAGCGCGCCGTCTTCCACCGGAAGAACTACTTCTATCCCGACAACCCGAAGGCGTACCAGATCAGCCAGTACGACGAGCCGCTCTGCGCGCACGGCAGGCTGGCCGTGCCGCTCGAGGACGGTGAGGTCGTGATCGGGATCACGCGCGCGCACCTCGAGGAGGACGCGGCGAAGAACGTCCACGTCGCGGAGTCGGGTCGCATCCACGGCGCCACGGCGACGCTCGTCGACTTCAACCGCTGCGGCACGCCGCTCGTCGAGATCGTGACGGAGCCCGACCTCCACGACGCCGAGACGGCGAAGCGCTTCCTCCAGCTGCTGCGGCAGACGGTCGTCGAGCTGGGCCTCTCCGACGCCGAGCTGGAGAAGGGCTCGATGCGGTTCGACGTCAACGTCTCGGTGCGGCCTGCGGGCAGCGACGAGCTGCGCACCCGGACAGAGCTGAAGAACATGAACTCGTTCAACTTCGCGGCGAAGGGGATCGAGCGTGAGATCGCGCGGCAGATCCGCGTCTACGAGTCGGGTGGGGTCGTCGACCAGGAGACGCTGCACTTCGACCCGGCGCACGAGGAGGCGCCGCCGATGCGCTCGAAGGAGGAGGCGCAGGACTACCGCTACTTCCCGGAGCCGGACCTCGTCCCGGTGCACCCGCCGCAGGAGGTGGTCGAGCGGCTGCGCACGGAGCTCGGCGAGCTGCCGGGCGAGCGCATCCGGCGGATCGCCGCGACGTTGTCGTTCTACGACGCGGAGGTGCTCGTCACCGGCGGCCTCGACCGGCTGTGGTCGGCGGTCGTCGATGCCGGCGCCGACGCGAAGGAGGCGGCGAACGTGCTCGCCAACCAGTTCGTCGCCGCGGGCGTCGACCCCGAGCGCGTCGCGCCGGGGGAGCTGGCGAAGCTCGTCGCGGCGCGCGCCGAGATCCCGCGGGCGGCGTTCGACGAGGCGCTCGCCCACGTGGGTGACGAGGGCTTCCGCGCCGAGCCGTACCTCGGGCAGAAGGCGGTCTCGGACCTCGCCGAGCTCGATCCGGTGATCGACCGCGTGCTCGCGGCGAACCCGGACCAGGCGGAGCAGTACCGGTCCGGCAAGCAGGGGCTGCTCGGCTTCTTCGTCGGGCAGGTGATGCGCGAGACGGGCGGCAGCGCCGACCCACGCGTCGTCAACGAGCGCGTCCGCGAGAAGCTCGGCTAAACGACGCGGATCTCGCGCAGCTCGACCGTCGTACCGCCGCGGAGGGAGTTCGGAATCTCGGCGATCCGGTCGACCTCGCGAACGAGCGCCTCCAGGTCGCCGCTGCCGCGCAGCTCCACGTCGTAGGCGACGGGGCCCGAGACCGCCGGCTCGCCGGAGAAGTCGCCGTCGACCGTCACGCGCACCGACTCGAGCTCGACGCCGAAGCGCGGCGCCTCGCGGAAGAGGTCGTTCGAGATGCAGCCCGCCACGGCGAGGTAGAGGAGCTGGCCGCCGTTGAACCCCTTGCCGCCGCCGCCCGCCTCCACCGGCCGGTCGACCACGAGCGTGAACGGCCCCGCCGACCCGAGTGCGGTCACCTGTCCGGCAACGGTGCGCGTCTCGACCGAGAACACCGCGCGAGCCTACCCCTGGGCGGCTCAGCGACGCCGCGTCGCGCCGGCGTAGAGCAGCGCCGCCGCGAGCGCGAACATCGCCGCCGCTGCGGCGACTGCCGTCTGCGTCAGCGCGGAGCCGCCCGCGGCCGCCCCGACCGCCGCGACGACCAGCGCGTTCTGGAGCGGACGCCGCCGCAGCGACAGCAGCGCCACCGCGACCACCGCCAGCGTGCCGAGGGAGCTCGCGGCGATCGCCACGATGCGCGCGAGCGTGCCGACGTGGTCCTGTGCGTGCGGCACCGCGGTGCCCTGGAATGCCCCGTGGACGGGCATCGCCGCGGCGACGCCGAGGGCCAGGCCGGTGTAGACCAGGCCGAGCGGCGCGGCCCAGCGGCGGCCCGCCAGCAGGAGGGAGCCGATCCCGAGCAGCGGCGCGGAGAGCAGCGCCCCGGCGAGGTAGTAGACGCGGAAGGCCCGCGCGTCCCACCCGTGCGCGGCGCCCCAGGCGAGCGCGGCCGCGGCAGCGGCGAACGAGAGCAGCCCGCCGGCCCACGCCCAGCGCCGTCCGCGGGCGAGCAGGCCGGCGAGGCGGAGCGAGAGCAGGGCCGCCGCGAAGGAGAGGAGCGCATTCATCCACCGGCAAGGCTACGCTGGACCCCTTGGAGAAGCGGTACCTGTTCACGCCGGGCCCAACGCCGGTGCCGCCGGAGGCGCTGGCTGCCTCCGCCGAGCCGATCGTCCACCACCGTGGCCCCGACTTTCGCGAGATCTACGCCCGCACGCTCGACCGGCTGCGCGACGTGTTCCGCACGTCGGAGGACGTCCTGCTGTTCACCGCCTCGGGGACGGGCGCGATGGAGTCCGCGGTCGCGAACCTGTGCGAGCCGGGCGACCGCGTCGCCGTCGTCAGCCACGGCTCGTTCGGTGAGCGGTGGATCGCGATCTGCGAGCAGCACGGCCTGGACGTGCACGCGATCCGCTACGAGTGGGGCGAGCGGCCCGATCCCGATGAGGTCGGCGCCGCCGTCCGAGAGGCCGGCGCGCCGATCGTCTTCTGCCAGCAGTCCGACACCTCGACGGGCGTTGTCGCCGACGTGCGCGCCACGAAGGCGGCGGTCGGCGACGCGCTGCTCGTCGTCGACGCGATCTCGTCGCTCGGCGCGGTCCCGCTCGAGACGGACGAGTGGGGGATCGACGTCGTCGTCTCCGGCTCGCAGAAGGCGCTGATGTCGCCGCCGGGGCTGGCGATGGCGTCCGTGCCGGAGCACGTGCTCGCGCGGACGAAGCCGTCTCGCAGCTTCTACTTCGACTGGCGCACGAACAAGCAGGCGCAGGACCAGCTGGACGCCGCCTTCACGCCGGCGGTGTCGCTGATCCGCAGCCTCGACGTCGCGCTCGGGCTGCTGCTCGGCGCCGGCCTCGACCAGGCATTCGCCCGCCACGTCCGGCTCGGCCGCGCGGCGCGCGCCGGCGTCAAGGCGATGGGGCTCGAGCTCTTCTCCCCGGACGACGACGGCGCCGCGGTCGTGACCGCCGTGCGCGTCCCCGACGGGATCGACGGCAACAAGTTGCTGCTGCACCTGCGCGACCACCACGGTGTGACGCTCGCGCCCGGACAGGCCCACCTGAAAGGGAAGATCGTGCGCATCGGCCACATCGGCTGGTTCGACGTCTTCGACATCGCGAGCGCGCTCGCCGCGCTCGAGCTGTCCCTGGTCGAGCTCGGCGCCGAGATCGAGCGCGGCGCGGCGGTTGCCCGCGCGTTCGAGGCGTTCGAGACTCCCGTCGCGGCGTGAAGGTCCTGATCCGCGAGCGGATCGCGGACGCGGGGATCGAGTTGCTGCGCGCGAAGTTCGAGGTCGACGTCGACACCGAGTCGCCGCTCGAAGAGATCGTCGGCGGCTACGACGCGCTCGTCGTGCGGTCCGCGACGAAGGTGACCGCCGGCCTGATCGCGCGGGGCGCCCGGCTGAAGGTGATCGGGCGCGCCGGCGTCGGTGTCGACAACGTCGACGTCGACGCGGCGACGCGGCGCGGCATCGTGGTCGCGAACGCGCCGGAGTCGAACGTCGTCTCGGCGGCCGAGCACACGATCGGGTTGCTCGTCGCGCTGGCCCGCAACATCCCGCAGGCGCACGCGGCGCTCGTCGAGGGCCGCTGGGAGCGTTCGCAGTGGGGCGGTGTCGAGCTCGCCGACAAGGTGCTCGGCGTCCTCGGCTTCGGCCGGATCGGACGCCAGGTCGCGCGCCGCGCGCTCGGGCTGCAGATGAAGGTCGTCGCCTACGACCCGTTCGTCGCGCCCGAGCGGTTCCGCGAGCTGGGCGTCGAGAGCGCGACCTTCGAGGAGGTGCTCGAGCGGTCCGACTTCGTGACGCTGCACCTGCCGCTCACCGACGAGACGCGCGGCGCGATCGACGCGGCCGCGATCGCGCGGATGCGCGACGGGGCGCGGCTCGTGAACGCCGCCCGCGGCGACCTCGTCGATGAGGCGGCGCTCGTGGCGGCGCTCGAGTCGGGGAAGCTCGGCGGCGCGGCGATCGACGTCTTCCCCGAGGAGCCGTACGAGGGGCCGTTGCTGCGCGCCCCGAACGTCGTCGTCACGCCGCACCTGGCGGCCTCGACGGAGGAGGCGCAGGACCGCGCCGGCGTGATCGTGGCCGAGCAGGTGGCGGCGGCGCTCGAGGGCGGCCTCGTCACGAACGCCGTCAACATCCCGACCGTCGGCGCCGAGGACCTCGAGGTGCTCGGCCCGTTCGTGCCGCTGGCGGCCAAGCTCGGCCGGCTCGCGATGCGCCTCGCCGGCGGCGACGTGCGCCGGATCGCGATCGAGGCGGCGGGCGAGCTCGCCGAGCGCGACACCCGCCTGCTGACGGTCGCCGCCCTCAACGGCGCCTTCCAGGGCCAGGTCGACCAGCCGGTCAACTACGTGAACGCGCCTGTGCTGGCGGCCGACCGCGGCATCGAGGTGGTGGAGGAGAAGCGCCGCGCCTCGCGCGACTACACGAACCTCGTCACCGTCGCCGCCGACGACGTCCGCGTCTCCGGCACGACGATCGGGACCGAGGACCGGCAGTGGCTCGTCTCGGCGCTCGGCTTCGACCTCGAGATGGAGCTCGCACCGCGGATGGTCTTCCTCCGCTACGACGACGTCCCAGGCGTGATCGGCCGCGTCGGCACGCTGTTCGGCGAGGCGGGCGTGAACATCGCGAACATGACCGTGTCGCGGAACCGCGCCGGCGGCAAGGCGCTGATGGTGCTCTCGATCGACGCGCCCGCGCCGCCCGACCTGGTCGGGCGCCTCGAGCAGGGCATGGACGATGCCCGCGTCATCCAGGGGTAGCGTCCCGCAGCTCGGCCCGCGCGGCGAGGGCTGGGTCGTCGCACAGACGGTGCTGCTGGCGCTCGTCGTCGCGGCGCAGCTCGTGGGGCCGCGGTCGGGGGCGTGGTGGCAGCTGCCGCCGCTCGCGGCGGGCGGGGTGCTGCTCGCGTGGTCCGCGTGGGCGCTCGGTCCCGCGCTGTCGCCGTTTCCGCGCCCGCTCCCGACGACGACGCGGCGCGTGCGGCGCGGGCCCTACCGGTTCGTCGCGCACCCGATGTACGCCGGCGTCCTGCTCGCCTGCGTGGCCGCCTCGCTGCGCGCGCCGTACGCGTGGGCGCCGACGGTCGTGCTGGCGCTCGTCTTCGGCGCGAAGGCCCGGCTCGAGAGCCGCTGGCTCGACGAGCTCGAGAGCCGCTAGGCGGGCCTGGCGCGCGGGTTCATGCTGCGGGCGATGCGCGCGACGGTGCGGCCGACCTTCTCGATGACGTCGTACTCGCCCCGCCGCTCGACGACGAGCTCGACCGACGGCTCGACGTGCCCCGGTGCGACGATGAAGCGCGTCGGCTCCTCGCGCACCTCTTCGTAGCTCTCGAGGTCGGCCGTGATCCGGTCGGTGCAGCCGGGGTCGGCGCACTCGCACACGAAGTCGGTCTCGTCGGACTCGAACCGCTCCGCGGTCTGTGCGATCGCCTCGTTGACCTCGCGGAACGCAGACTCGGTCCGCGCGATCGTCGCGTCGTCCATCGCTTCTCGTCTCCCGTCGTCGATTGTGTTGCGTGGGAAGAACGCGCGACCGTCAGAATCGGTCACGCATGTCGTGGCCCGAGCCGGTCGAGCGCGTGGCGGCGGCCCTGCGGGCGGCCGCGGTCGACGCGCGCGTCGAGGAGTTCTCCTCCGGCACGCCGACGGCACGCGACGCCGCCGACGCGGTCGGCTGCGAGCTGTCGCAGATCGTCAAGTCCCTCGTGCTCGTGTGCGACGGCGCGTACGTGCTGGCGCTCGTCCCGGGCGACCGGCGTGCGGACGAGCGAGCCGTCGCGGCCGCCGTCGGCGCGGACCTCGTCCGGGTGGCCCGGCCGGACGAGGTCCTGCACGCGACCGGCTTCGAGGCCGGCGGCGTGGCGCCGTTCCCGCAGCGGGCGGTGACGCAGACGCTGATGGACGCGTCGCTCCATGCGCACGAGGTGGTCTGGATCGGCGCGGGGACGCCGTCGCACCTGGCGGCCCTGGCTCCGGCCGACCTCGAGCGGCTGGCGCGGGCGCGCACGGCCGAGATCGCCGTCTAGC
>CAZBYA010000086.1:0-9998 GCA_964496175.1 uncultured Gaiellales bacterium
CCTAGACCGCGGTGCGGCGCTGCTCGCGGAAGCGGCGCGCCGCATCGATCGCCGCGCCGAGGTTCAGGCCCTTGTCCTTGGCCTGCTTGATCAGCATCACGGTCTCGACGGCGTCCATGTCGTAGATCCGCTGCTTCTTGCCCTTGGTCGGGATCTGCGCCTTGTTCGTCCAGTAGTCGAGCTGCATCTTCGAGATGCCCGCGATCGCGCAGACCTGCCCGAGGTAGAGCTCGATCTTGTCGAGGTGCTCCGACATGTCGATCGGCTCGAGCAGATCGACCTGCTTGCTGTACGCCATGACGAGCGCTTCCTTTGCCTCGAGTGTCTCCCGACCCCTCAGTTGACACTTATAACGCCGCCGCTTGAAAAAGGGAAGAGCCTGTGGACGGAAAGCCCGCTCGAAGCTGCAGAAACCTACTCGTCGGGCGGCGCCTCGGCCGAGTCGCCCGAGTCGACGACGGGGGCGAGCGACGACACCTGCTCGCCGTCCCGGAGCCGCATCACGATCACGCCCTGCGTCGAGCGGCCCATGCGGCGGATGTCGTCGACCGCCATCCGGATCACCGTGCCGCCGGTCGAGATCAGCATCACCTGGTAGCCGTCGCGCACGACGCGGGCGCCGGCCAGGTGTCCGCGCGCCTCGGTCAGCTGCACGGTCTTCACCCCCATGCCGCCGCGGCCCTTGCGCGGGTACTCGGAGACGCGGGTCCGCTTGCCGTAGCCGTTCTCGGTCACGACGAGCAGGTCGGCGTCGTCGTGCGCGATCGTCGCGGAGATCACCTCGTCGTCGCCGCGCATGCGCATCCCCTGCACGCCGGAGGCGTCGCGGCCCATCGCGCGCACCTCCTTCTCCGCGAAGCGCATCGCCTGACCGCCGCGCGAGACGAGCAGGACGTCGTCGGAGCCGGTCGTGTGACGCACGCCGACGAGCTCGTCGCCCTCGCGCATCTTGATCGCGATGATCCCGTCGGCGCGCAGCGGGGTGTTGTAGGCGGCGAGCTCCGTCTTCTTGACGACGCCCTTCTTCGTGGCGAAGAGCAGGTACTTCGCCTCCTCGAAGCTGCGCGTCTGGATGACGGCGCGCACCGTCTCGCCCTGGCGGAACGGCAGCAGGTTGACGATCGCGCGGCCCTTCGACTGGCGCGAGCCGAGCGGCAGCTCGTGCACCTTCAGCCGGTACACCTTCCCGACGCTCGTGAAGAAGAGGATGTAGTCGTGCGTCGAGGCCACGAAGAGGTGCTCGATGTAGTCCTCGTCCTTCAGGTCCATGCCCATGACGCCGATGCCGCCGCGGCGCTGCTCGCGGTATGCGGTCACCGGTAGCCGCTTGATGTAGCCCGAGCGGGTGATCGCGATCACCATGTCCTCCTCCGCGATCAGGTCCTCGAGCTCGAGCTCCTCTTCGGCGGCCACGATCTCCGTGCGCCGGTCGTCGCTGCGCGCGTACGTCTGCTGGAGCTCGGCCAGCTCCTGCTTGATCAGCGCGTCGATCTTGTGCTCGTCGGAGAGCAGCTCGCGCAGCTCGCCGATGCGCTCCTTCTTGTCCTTGTACTCCTCCTCGACGCCCTTCCGCTCGAGCGCCGTGAGCGCGCGCAGGCGCAGCTCGAGGATCGCGGTCGCCTGCACCTCGGAGAGGTCGAACTTCGCCTGGAGCTGCTGCCTCGCGTCCTCGGTGTCGGCGGAGCCGCGGATCGTCTGGATGACCGCGTCGAGGTTGTCGAGCGCCTTGAGGTAGCCCTCGAGGATGTGGATGCGGCGCTCGAGCTGGCGCAGCTCGTGCTTCGACCTGCGTGTGACGATCTCGCGCTGGAAGTCGACGTAGTGCGAGACGAGCTCGAGCAGCGAGAGCGTGCGCGGCACGCCGTTGACCAGCGCGACGGCGTTGTAGCCGAACGTCGTCTGGAGCGGCGTGTGCTTGAAGAGCTTGTTGAGCGCGACCTGCGGCACTGCGTCGCGCTTGAGCTCGACCTGGATGCGCATGCCCGACCGGTCGGAGTGGTCCTGGAGGTCCGAGATCTCCGTCAGCGTCTTGTCGTTGACGAGGTCGGCGATCTTGGCGATCACGCCGGCGTCGCCGCCCTTCTTCACCCCGTAGGGCAGCTCGGTGACAATGATCGCGCTACGACCACCGCGCAGCTCCTCGATGTGCGCGCGGGCGCGCATGACGATCCGGCCGCGGCCGGTGCGGTACGCGTCGCGGATGCCGGAGCGGCCGACGACGATCGCGCCCGTCGGGAAGTCGGGCCCCTTCACGTGCTTCATCAGCTCTTCGACGGAGATGCTCGGCTTGTCGATGAAGGCGGTGATCGCGTTCGCAACCTCGCCGAGGTGGTGCGGCGGGATGTTGGTCGCCATACCGACGGCGATGCCGGCGCTGCCGTTGACGAGCAGGTTCGGGAACCGCGCCGGCAGCACGAGCGGCTCGCGCTTCGACTCGTCGTAGTTCGGGCCGAAGTCGACGGTGTCGTTCTCGAGCTCCTCGAGCATCTCGACCGCGAGCCGCGCCAGTCGCGCCTCGGTGTTGTGGCTGACGAAGCCGTTCGTCAGGAACGCGTGGTCCTCGGTGTCGACGCGCAACGAGTAGACCGGCTGCACGCCCGCGTCCTCGACCGACGCGACCTCGGCGTAGTAGTACTCGCCACCCACGAGCGGCTCGACGACGCGGCGCACCTCGTCGGACGCGATGCGCTCCATGATCGCGGTGCCGCCCTGCTCCCAGCGCTCGACGCGGTCGACGTTGTGGCGCCGCAGCCAGTCCTTGTCGGCCCAGCGGGAGCCGCAGTCGCTGCGGATGTACTCGGCGACGCCCGGCACGTGGTCGTGCGAGAGCGCGGAGATCGTCTCCGGCACCTGGACCAGCTCGCGGTCGAGCTTCGCCTGCTTCGCGCCGAGGAAGCCAACGTTGCGGGCGAAGAGCCGTGCGTCGCGCCGGTTCGTGATCACGACCTTCGTCTCGCCCTTCTCGTAGCGGCAGAGGCGGGAGACGATCCCGAACTCGAGCAGCAGGAGCTGGACGTCCTTCGCGAGCTCGTCGCTGTAGGTCGAGTACGAGACCTGGATCGTCTTCCGCGGCAGCAGCGAGGACGAGCCGTCGCCGGTGAAGAGCGCCTGCAGGAAGACCCGCTTGAACGCCTGCGACCCGCGCCAGACCCGCTCCGGCACGCGCTTCCCGGCGCTGGCGAGACCGGCCAGCTCGGCGAGCGGCGACGCGAGGACGGAGGCGAGGTTGTGCACGTCGAGCTCGTACAGGCGGCTGCCCGACGCGATCGTCCGCTCCGACACGTAGCGCGGACCTCCGACGACCGCGTCGTACGCCGCGAGCGTGGAGGCGAAGTAGTCGGGGTCGGTGTTGTTGAAGCCGGCGCGGGTCGCGCTGACGAACCCCTCGGCGACGAACGCTCCGAGCAGGTGCGCCGTCGCCCGGTCGCCCTCCGCGAGTAGGGGCTCGACGGGACGGGGCACGCGCGCGACGGCGACGCGGTCGCCGGGCTCGATCTCCTCGAGCAGCTTCCAGAGCAGCATCGGCACGCCGGCGGCACTGACGAGGCAGAGCACCGGGTGGTTGTGGGTTCCGGTGAGCTCGTAGCCCTCGCGTGTCGTCAGGCGCAGAGTCGGGTGGTCTCCCGAGTGGAAGAGGCGCGACGCTTGCACCGGACGTCCAAGACGATCGAGCACACGCACGTCGATGTCGTTGTCCGACTCGGGTGCGGCATCGGCGATCTCGGAGATCGGCACGGTGCCACTGTCGAGAGCGACCATGGTCGACCCCGCAACGCAGTAGCGCATCGCCGCCGGCGGGTCGTCGTCGATCGAGCCGAAGTTGCCCTGCCCGTCGACCAGCGGGTAGCGCAGCGAGAACGGCTGCGCGAGGCGCACGAGCGTGTCGTAGATCGCCGCGTCGCCGTGCGGGTGATGGTTGCCCATCACGTAACCGACGATGTTCGCGCTCTTCACGTACGGCCGCCCGGGGCGGTTGCCGTTCGTCCACATCGAGTAGAGGACGCGGCGGTGCACCGGCTTCAGCCCGTCGCGCACGTCCGGCAGCGCGCGCGAGACGATCACCGACATCGCGTAGTCGAGGTAGCTCGCGCGCATCTCCTGCTCGAGCTCGCGCGACTCGATGCGGCCGGGGCCGAGGGCGCCTGTCTCGAGCTCAGACATCGAGGAACTTGACGCTCGTCGCGTTCTGCTCGATGAAGAGGCGGCGCGGCTCGACCGCGTCGCCCATCAAGTCGGAGAAGAGCTTGTCCGCGGCGGACGCGTCCTCCACCTCGACCTTGATCAGCAGCCGCTTCGCGGGATCCATCGTCGTCTCCCACAGCTGCTCGGGGTTCATCTCGCCGAGGCCCTTGTAGCGCGACACCTGCATGCCCTGCTTCGCCGCGTCGAGCACGCGCGTGCGCAGCTCCTCGAACGTCTCGACGCGCTCCTGCTCCTTGCCGACCGTGACGGTGAACGGCGGCGGGCCGAGCTGGTCGACGAGCTTCGCGTACGCGGCGCGCAGGCCGCCGTAGATCGGCGAGGCGAGGAGCTCCACCGGCACGGTGATGTTGCGGGTGGCGGAGGTCTCCGTCTCGACGACGCGGATGTGGAACGCGTCGTCCTCGCCGTCGAGCAGCGACAGCGCGTAGCCGTTGCTGCCGATCGTCTCGATCGCCTTCGTCACGTCCTTCGGGCTCTCGATCTCGTGCTCGACCAGTCGGTGCAGGATCATCAGCTCGGTCGGCGCCTGGCCGAAGTCGGAGCGCAGGCGCGCGTGGTAGCCCTCGTACTGGAGCAGGTCCTTGACGAACCGGTTCCACTTCGCCTCGGTCAGCTTCACCTCGGCGCCGTGGCGGTCGCTCACCTCGACGGCCGGCACGCGCTCGCGGGCGAGCAGCTCCTCGAGCTGGGCGTCCTTCTCGAAGTAGAACTCCTGGTTGCCGAGCTTGACCCTGTAGAGCGGCGGCACCGCGATGTAGACGTAGCCGCCGTTGATCAGGTCCGGCATCTGGCGATAGAGGAACGTCAGGATCAGCGTGCGGATGTGCGAGCCGTCGACGTCGGCGTCGGTCATGACGATGATCCGGTGGTAGCGGAGCTTCTCGATCTCGAGCTCGTCGCCGATCCCCGTGCCGATCGCGGTGATCATCGCCTGGATCTCGTTGTTCGAGAGGACCTTGTTGATGCGGTTCTTCTCGCTGTTGATGATCTTCCCGCGCAGGGGCAGGATCGCCTGGTACGTGCGGTCGCGGCCGCTCTTCGCGGAGCCGCCGGCGCTGTCGCCCTCGACGATGAAGAGCTCCGCGGCCTCCGGGTCCTTGATCGAGCAGTCGGCGAGCTTGCCCGGCAGCGCCATCGACTCGAGCGCCGACTTGCGGCGCGTCAGCTCGCGCGCCTTCCGCGCCGCCTGGCGCGCCCGGGCGGCGGCGATCGCCTTGTTGATGATCTGGCGCGCGTCGGTCGGGTTCTCCTCGAAGAACTCGGCGAGCTTCTGGTTGACCGCGGTGGACACGAGGCCGCTGACCCACGGGTTGCCGAGCTTCGTCTTCGTCTGCCCCTCGAACTGCGGGTCCTGCAGCTTGACGCTGATGACCGCCGCGAGGCCCTCGCGCACGTCCTCGCCCTCGAGGTTGTCCTCCTTCTCCTTGAGCAGGGCCTTGTCGCGGGCGTACTTGTTGATCGTCGAGGTCAGCGCGGAGCGGAACCCCGACAGGTGCGAGCCGCCCTCGTGCGTGTTGACGTTGTTGGCGAACGAGAACACCGACTCCTGGTACGAGGTGTTCCACTGCATCGCCACCTCGACCTCGCCCTGCTCGGTGCCGCTGACGAAGTACACGACGTGCCGATGCACGGGGTCCTTCGTCTCGTTGATGTACGAGACGTAGTCCCTGATGCCGCCCTCGTAGTGGAACTCGACGGGTGCGCCGCCGTCGGCGCGCTCGTCGGTGAAGGTGATGCGCAGCCCGCGCGTCAGGAACGCCATCTCGCGGAACCGCGAGACGAGCGTCTTCGCGTCGTAGACGGTCTCGTCGAAGATCTCCGCGTCGGCGAGGAAGGTCGTCGTCGTGCCGGTCTCGCTCGACTCGCCGACGATCTGCATCGGCCCGCGCGGCACACCGCGCTCGTACTCCTGGCGGTAGACCTTGCCCTCGCGCTCGACGTCGACCGTCAGCCATTCGGACAGCGCGTTGACGACGGAGGCGCCGACGCCGTGCAGGCCGCCGGAGACCTTGTAACCACCGCCGCCGAACTTCCCGCCGGCGTGCAGCTTGGTCATGATCACCTCGAGCGCCGAGACGCCCTGCTCCGGGATCACGTCGACCGGGATGCCGCGGCCGCGGTCGCGCACCGTCACCGAGTTGTCGGGGTGGATCGTCACCTCGATCGAGTCGTTGGAGCCGGCGAGCGCCTCGTCGACGGAGTTGACGACGATCTCCTCGACCAGGTGGTGGAGGCCGTTGATCCCGGTCGAGCCGATGTACATGCCGGGGCGAAGCCGGACCGGCTCCAGGCCCTCGAGCACGGTGATGTCCTTGGCCGTGTAGTCGGCCTGTGCGCGTGTCTTCGCCATCTCAAAGAAATGCCTGCAAAACAGCGGTTTTGCGAGGCACCGAGAGTGTATCAGACAGAGCGGTCACGCCGCCCCCGGGCGAGGCTGAAACTGACCGCTTTTTGCACAGTTTCGCGCAGGTTCTCGTCCTCGATCGCGGCCGCGATCGCGCGGGCGCGCTCGACCTCGGCAGGGGCCGGCACGACCGCTCGGTCGACGGGCTCCTCGTCGGCGTGCGGCAGCGGCCCCGGCGCGAAGCGGAGCGCCGGCGCGCCGATGCGCGCGGCGATCTCCGCGGCCCGCTGGCCGAGCTCGAACGCCCACACCGAGTCGGCCGTGTGCACGTGCACGGTCCCGTCGCGGGCGATGCGCGCCGGCCACGCGTTGCGCGCGATCCCCTCGCCGACCGCGTCCGGCCACCGCTCGACGAGCTCCGCCATGCCCGCCTGCGGGCCGTGGCGCCCGAGCGCCGCGCGCACCTCGTCACCGAGCCGATCCAGGCTCCACCTCCACCAGTTGCGAGGGCTCGAGCGGGAGCGCCGACGCGTGCGTCGCGGTGATCATCGTCTGTCCCATGCCCGCAACGTGCGCTGCGAGCACCTTCCGGCGGCCGGGATCGAGCTCCGAGAGGACGTCGTCGAGCAGCAGCAGCGGCGGCTCGGCCAGGAGCTCCGCCTCGGCGAGCAGGAGCGAGAGCACCGCGAGCCGCTGCTCGCCCTGCGAGCCGTACCGCCGTAGGTCGCGGTCGCCGCTCGCGACGAGCACGTCGTCGAGGTGGGGACCGAGGCCCGTAGCGCCGCGCTCCACGTCGCGCCGGAGCCGCGCCTCGAGGTCGGCGACCGTCGGGGGCTCGGCGTCGTAGCCGAGCGACGCCGCGGGCAGCCCGAGCTCGCCGGCCCGCTCGGCGAAGCCGGGGGCGAGGGCCACGAGCGTGTCGCGCCGGAGGCGCACCAGCTCGGCGCCGAGCGACGCCGTCCGCTCGGTCCACGGCGCGACCGCGGCCGTCTCCGACAGCCCGAGCTGCACCCGCCGCAGGGCCGCGTTCCGCTGCGCGAGCGCCGCCAGGTAGTCCTGGGGCGCCGCCGCGCGGGCCGGGAAGAGCCGGCCGAGGACGCGATCGAAGTACGCGCGGCGGGCCGCCGGGCCGCCCTTGACGACCGCGAGGCGGTCGGGCGTGAAGACCAGCGTCGCCGTCTCGCGGCGCAGCGCCTCGGCGGAGGGGAGACGCGCGCCGTTCAGCCGCGCCTCCTTCGCCTCCCCGTGCCGCAACGTGAGCTGGATCTCGAGCGGCGAGGCGCCGCGGCGGCCGCTCAGCACGACGCGACCCGCACGCTCGCCGAAGCGGATCAGCTGCGCGTCGGCGTGCGTGCGGGGCGAGAAGCCCTGCGTGGCGACGTGCAGCGACTCGAGCAGGTTCGTCTTGCCGACGCCATTCGGGCCGACGACGAGGACGACTCCGGGCGCGAGGTCGAGGTCGAGCGACGCGTACGACCGGTAGTTGCGGAGCGTGACGTGCTCGGCGATCAGCCTGCGAGGCGGATCGGCATGATCAGGTACACGTAGTCGTCGGTCTCGCCCTCGAGCACGGCCGGCCGGAGTGGGCTGATCAGCTTGAAGCGGATCGAGTCGGAGTCGACCGACTCCAGCCCGTCCCGCAGGAACTCCGCGTTGAAGCCGATCTCGAGCGCGTCGCCCGTGTACGGCGCCGGCAGCGCCTCGCGGGCCTCGCCGACGTCCTGCGTCACGGCCGACACCGTGAGCTCGCCGTCGGCGAAGCGCAGGCGGAGCGGCGAGTTCCGCTGGGCCATCAGCGAGACGCGACGTACCACGTCGAGCAGCTCGTCGCGCGGCAGCGTCAACTCGTGCTCGAACTGCTCGGGCAGGAGCTGCCGGTAGTTCGGGAACTGGCCGTCGATGCGGCGCGTCGTCAGCCACGTGCCGTCGGCGCCGAAGACCACGTGGTTGTCGTGCAGGCCGAGTTGCAGCTCCTCCGCGCCGGCGGCGATCCGCGACAGCTCCTGGAGCGCGCGGGCGGGGATGATCGCCTCGAGCTCCGGCAGTGCTCCCTCCACCTGCGTCTCCTTGACCGCCAGGCGGTACGAGTCGGTCGCCGCCATCACGATCTTCCCCGGCTCGAAGCGCACGAGGATGCCCGTCAGGACCGGGCGGCTCTCGTCGCGCGAGGCGCTCCGGCCGACCCGCGCGACCGTCTCGATCAGCGCGTCGCGGTCGGCGGTGTGCAGCGGCGCGGCCTCGACGTCCGGCAACCGCGGGAAGTCCTCACTCGAGTACGTGTGCAGACGGTACGTGGCGGCGCCCGAGGTGACGATGACCGCGGCTTCCTCCGGGTGGTGCTCGATCGCGACCTCGGAGTCCGGCAGCGAGCGGGTGATGTCGACGAGCAGGCGGCCCGGCACGACGACCACGCCCTCCTCGGCGACCTGCGCCTCCACCGACGCGCGCAGCGACAGCTCCATGTCGGTCGCCGCGAGGTGCAGCCGGCCAGCCTCCGCGCGCAGCTGGATGCCGCCGAGCACCAGCACCGCCGTGCGTGTCGAGACTCCCCGGCCGACGACGGCCAGCCTGGCCGCGAGCTCGTCGCGCGACGCCGTGATCCTCAACCCCGTGCCGGCCATGATCTCTGAGTCAATCATCTAATGAAAACCTCGTTGTAGTCATAAGGGCTGTGGGCGGCGGGGAAAGCCGCGCGAGACGGCGTCGCGGAGCCATTCTGGGTGTGGGCGCGGACGGTGGAGAAGCGGTGCTCGTGCACAGGGCTCGCGACCTACCGGACCTGCCGCACGCGGGCTGTGAGCTCCTGGACGAGGTTGTACACAGACCTGTCCTCGCGAATCAGGCGCGCGATCTTCGAGGTGGCGTGGATGACCGTCGTGTGGTCGCGCCCACCGAACTCCTTGCCGATCTTCGGCAGGGACGAGTCCGTCAGCTCACGCGACAGGTACATGGCGACCTGGCGCGGGTAAACGATGTTCTGCGAGCGCCGGTCGCCGGTCAACTCGTCGAGGGTGACGCCGAAGCGCTCGCACACGAGCTCCTGGATACGGTCGATGGAGATCTGCGTCTGCTCGCCCTGCGGGAAGACGTCCTTGAGGACGTCCTGGGCCAGGTCGACGGACAGCGAGCGGCCCGTGAGCGAGGAGAACGCGACGACGCGCGTCAGGGCACCCTCGAGCTCGCGGATGTTGGTGGAGACGCGCGAGGCGATGAAGGTCAGCAGCTCGGTGTCGCGGATCTCGATCCGGTCGTTGTGCACCTTCTTGCGCAGGATCGCGATGCGCGTCTCGAGGTCGGGCGGCTGGATGTCGGTGATCAGCCCCCACTCGAAGCGCGAGCGCAGCCGATCGTGCAGCGTCTCGATGTCGCGCGGCGGCCGGTCGGACGACATCACGATCTGGCGGCCGGCCTCGTAGAGCGAGTTGAAGGTGTGGAAGAACTCCTCCTGGAT
>CAZBYA010000087.1:0-9978 GCA_964496175.1 uncultured Gaiellales bacterium
ACTACCCCGACAAGGACCGCTGGTGGGCGATCATCGAGCGCTACGGCGTGACGATTCTCTACACGGCGCCGACCGCGATCCGCTCGCACATGAAGTGGGGGCCCGAGTACGCGCAGAAGCATGACCTGAAGTCGCTGAAGCTGCTCGGCTCGGTGGGCGAGCCGATCAACCCGGAGGCGTGGGTCTGGTACCACGAGCACATCGGCGGCGGGCGCTGCCCGGTCGTCGACACGTGGTGGCAGACGGAGACGGGGATGATCCTCATCACGCCGCTGCCGGGCGTGACGACGCTGAAGCCGGGGTCGGCGACGAAGCCGTTCCCGGGCGTGCTGGCGGGCGTCTACAACGAGGCCGGCGAGGAGGTCGGTCCCGGCGGGGGCGGCTACCTCGTCCTCAAGCGGCCGTGGCCGGCGATGCTGCGCGGCATCTACGGGGACGACGCCCGCTACAAGGAGACGTACTGGTCGAAGTACGGAGACGTCTACTTCGCGGGCGACGGCGCGCGAATCGACGAGGACGGCGATTTCTGGCTGCTCGGCCGCGTCGACGACGTGATGAACGTGGCCGGCCACCGCATCTCGACGATCGAGGTGGAGTCGGCGCTCGTCGACCACCCGGAGGTCGCCGAGGCGGCGGTCGCGGCGCGCAACGACGCGACCACGGGTCAGGCGATCGTCGCGTTCGTGACGCTCAAGGGCGGCAAGGAGGGCTCGGTCGAGAAGCTCGAGGAGCTGCGCAACCACGTCGCGAAGAAGATCGGCCCGATCGCGAAGCCGGCGAACATCGTCTTCACGCCCGAGCTGCCGAAGACCCGCTCGGGGAAGATCATGCGCCGCCTGCTCCGCGACGTCGCCGAGAACCGCCCGCTGGGCGACACGACGACGCTCGCCGACCCGACGGTCGTCGAGGAGATCCGCACCCGCGGCGCGACCGAGGCCTCGGACGAGTCCTGAGCTGTCGGGAAACTACGCTTGCCCCGCCGCCCGGGCGGGGCAAGCGTGGGTCCCGTGACGACGCTCGCGCTCGAGACGCGGACGCTGCCGGAGCTGCGCGCCGCCGTGGTCTGTGCCTGCTGCCCGGTGCGCGCGGTCGACGACGCGCTGGGCGAGGCGCTGGCGGAGGTGCGCGATGCGCTCGACGCCGCGGGCGTGGAGGTCGCCGGGCCGCCGTTCGTCGCCTGGGCGAACGTGTACGAGGACGGCACGGCCGAGGCGCGCATCGGCTGGCCGGTGGCCGACCTGGACGTCGAGCTGCCGGCGCCGCTCTCGCTCGTGACGTTCCCGCCGGCGCGCGCGCTCGTCCACCGGGGCGTCGGCGAGTACGCCGAGGTGCTGGTCGTCGACCCCGTCGACCCCCTCGGGTAACCCGTCGCTACGCTGCGCCGCGTGCTCCGGGCGCTGACCGTCGGGCTGCTCGTCGCCGCTTGTAACAGTCTGTTACTAAGTCCGCCGGCGCCGGCACGCGCGCCCGCTCGACTTAGTAACAGACTGTCACTAAGTCCGGGCGCGACCGCGACCGTGCGCGTGCCGGTGGCGAACGTCTGGGCGGCGCCCGGCGCCGGGCACCTGCCGCTCGACCCGCACCTTTGGCCGACGTCGCTCACCTACGCGCAGCGGATCGCGCTCGTCGGCCACATGCCGACGCAGGCGCTCTACGGGGAGCGGGTGCGCGTCCTCGCCGCCCGTCCCGGGTGGACGAGGATCGCGATCCCCGACCAGCCGAGCCCGCTCGACGCGCGCGGCTACCCCGGCTGGGTGCGCTCCTGGCAGCTCGGCTCCGCGTTCGCGGCCCCGCTCGTCGTCACCGCCCGCACCGCGCGCCTCGCAACCGGGACCGAGATCGGGCTCGGCTCCCAGGTGCCCCGCGGCGCGCTCCCCGCCGCGGACACGGCGCCCCTGCCGCACACGCGCGCCGACCTCGTCAGGACGGCCGAGCGGTTCCTCGGCCTCCATTACCTCTGGGGCGGCCTCTCCGCCTGGGGCTACGACTGCTCGGGGCTGACGTGGGCCGTCTACCGCGCGCACGGCATCACGATCCCGCGCGACGCCGACGCGCAGTTCGCAGCCGGCACGCCGGTGCCGCTCGCCCGGATCCGGCCGGGCGACCTCCTCTTCTACGAGCACCCGGTCGTCGGTCACGTGGCGATGTACGTCGGCGGCGGGATGATGATCGAGGCGCCGAACTCGGCCGACGTCGTGCGGATCGACCCCGTGCGCACGTACGACTTCCGCGGCGCGCGCAGCTTCTTCCGGTGAGAGCGCGCGCCCTCGCGGACGCGGCCGCGATCCTCGTCTTCGTGACGATCGGGCAGCTCTCGCACCACGGCCACGTGACCGCCGGCGGCTACGCGGCCGACGCGCTGCCGCTGCTCGGCGGCTGGTTCGCCGCCGCGGCCGCGTTCCGCTACCGGTGGCTGCCGACGTGGCTCGCCGGCGTCAGCGCCGGCGTGCTCGTGCGCGCCGCGGTGCTCGACCACTGGTACGCGAAGGAGCTCGCCTTCTGGCTCGTCGCGCTCGCGTTCCTCGGCGGCGCGACGCTCGCTACGCGAGCAGCCGCTCGAATGCTGCCGCGTCGTCGAACGGGCCGATCAGCGCCAGCCTGAGCCCCGAGCCGTCGAGCACGTCGCGAGCGACGCGCTGCACGTCCTCGATCGTGACCGCGTCGAGCGCCGCGAGCACGTCGGCCGGCTCGGTCGCCCGCCCCTCGAGCACCTCGCGCCGCAGCCCGAACAGGATCAGCCCGTTCGGGCTCTCCGTCTGGAGGACGAAGCGCCCCTTGGCGAGCGCGCGCGCCTTCTCGAGCTCGTCTGCCGGGATCGGCTCGGAGGCGAGCTTGCGGAACTCCTGCCCGATCACCTCGACCGCCTCCTCCGCCCGCTTCAGGTCGACGCCCGCCTGCGCGTACAGCGTGCCGGCGTCGGTGAACGAGTTGTTCATGGCGTAGACGTAGTACGCGAGCCCGCGCCGCTCGCGCACCTCGAGGAAGAGGCGCGACGACATGCCGCTGCCGAGGATCGTGCCGAGCAGCTGCAGGGCGTAGCGGTCGGGGTGCTCGATCGGGTAGCTCGGGACGCCGAGTGCGACGTTCGCCTGGTCGGAGTCCTTCGCGTGCAGCCGCACGCGCGGCTCCGGCGTTCGCTCGACCGCCGAGGGCTCCGGCGCGCCCGCGTCCTCGCCCGCCAGGTCGCCGAGCAGCTCCTCGAGGCGCGGCAGCAGGTCGTCGCCGAGGTCGCCGGCGACGCCGACGACCATCCGCTGCGGCGTGTACCAGCGGCCGAGGTAGTCGAGGAACGTGTCGCGCGTGGCGGCGCGGATCGTCTCGCGCGTGCCGAGCGTCTCCCAGCCGAGCGGGTTCGAGCCGAACAGCAGCTCCTCGTACACCGACCCGACGTAGTCGCGCGGCGTGTCGAAGTACATGTTCATCTCCTCGACGATCACGCCCTTCTCGCGCTCGAGCTCCTCGGCGTCGAACTTCGAGTTCCGGAGCATGTCGACGAGCACGTCGAGCGCCGTGTCGCGCCGCTCGGCCGCGCACCGGATGTAGTAGGCCGTGTACTCCTTCGAGGTGAAGGCGTTGAACTCGCCGCCGATCTGGTCGACCTCGAGCGCGATGTCGCGCGCGGTCGGGCGCCGCTCCGTGCCCTTGAAGAACATGTGCTCGGCGAAGTGCGCGATGCCGCGGTTGTCGGCGCGCTCGTAGCGCGAGCCGGCGGCGAGCATGACGTAGCAGGCGACCGACTGGACGTGCTCCGACGGCGCCGTCAGGACGCGCAGGCCGTTCGACAGGGTGTGGCGCTCGTAGACGGTCACGAGGCGAGCTTCCTCCTTTGCTTCTCGGACAGCGGGACGGACGCGCCGGCCTCGTAGTCGTAGCCGACGAGGACGCTCTTCGCCTCGGCGACCAGCCGGCCGTCGCACCAGAGCTCGTGCTCGAGCTCGAAGCTCTTCGTGCCGACGCGGGAGCAGCGGCTGCGCACCTCGACGTCCTCGCCTGCGCGGAGCTCGCTGCGGAAGTCGATCTCGACGCGGGCGAGGATGAACGGCTCGAGGTCGTCGAGGATCGCGATCCGCGCCTGCTCGAGGTACGTCGAGTAGACGGCGTTGTTGACGTGCCCCATCGCGTCGCAGTCGCGGAAGCGGACGTGCTCGCGCGTGAGCCAGGGGAACTCGGGCACAGCGGGCGATGGTAGCCCTCAGGCCAGCTTCGCCAGCAGGTCGTCTGGCGGCAGGTCGGCGAGCGAGTCGAGCACCAGGTCGGCGGCCTCGAGCCCGAGGTCGCGCGTGACGGCGTTCGGGACGGCCACCACGTAGACGCCGGCGGCGCGCGCCGCGGCGGCGCCGTTCGGCGAGTCCTCGAAGGCGACCGCCTCGCCGGGCTCGACGCCCAGTTGCTCGAGGGCCTCGAGGTAGAGGGTCGGCGCCGGCTTCGCCCGCCCCTCGTCGTGGTCGGCGGTGACGATCGCGTCCCAGCCGACGGCGCGCTCGAGGCGCTCGAGGTGCATGTCGATCCACGCACGCGACGCGCTCGAGACGATCGCGCGCTTCAGGCCGTGCCGCTCGGCCGCGGCGAGGTACTCGACGATGCCGGGTCGGAGCTCCTCCGCCTCGAGCAACGACAGCTCGTGCTCGTAGCGCTCGCGGTTCAGCGTCTCGCGGTCGAGCGGCGAGCCGACGAGCGTCTCGAGGTGCCCCCACGGGTCCCAGCCGTTGATCGTCCCGACCATCAGGCTCCATTTGTCGGGCGGCAGCTCGTGCCCGTGCCGGCGGTAGAGCCACTCCCAGCCGGCGCGCGAGGCCGTCTCCGTGTCGAGGATCAGGCCGTCGAAGTCGAACAGGAAGGCGCGGACCGGCACGGCGGCCGATGGTATAGACGCACTAGAGGATGGCCGGAGAGACTCGTCGCGCGGTTCTCGCTCAGCCGGACTGGCTCGCCCGCGTGCCGGCGGAGCGGCGGCTGCCGGAGGGCGCGAGCGTCGTCCACACCGGCTGCGGCACGTCGTTCCACGCCGCGCAGACGGGCGGCGCGGCGGTGCAGGCGCTCGAGGCGGTGCTCGAGCCGCCGCAGGCCGACGTGCTGGTGTGCGTCTCGCACGAGGGCGCCACCGCGCTGACGGTGGAGGCGGCGAAGGCGTTCGCCGGGGACGTCTGGCTCGTCACCGGCGCACCGGACTCGCCGCTCGCGGAGCTCGCCGACGAGGTCGTCGTCTGCACGCCCGAGCTCGAGCGCTCGTGGTGCCACACGGCGAGCTACACGTGCGCGGTGGCGGCGCTCGCCGCGCTGCACGGGCACGAGACCGGTTGGCTCCCCGCGGCGGTCGAGCGCGAGCTGGCGCGGCCGGTCGAGGCGTTCGCCGAGCAGCGCGTCCTCGTCGCCGGCGCCGGCCGCGACTGGCCGACGGCGCAGGAGGCCGCGCTGAAGCTGCGGGAGGGCGCGTGGGTCGACGCGGTCGCGTTCGAGACGGAGCAGCTGCTGCACGGCTACCTGGCGGCCGTCGACGAGACGGTGCGGGCGTTCGTCCTGGCCGGCGAGGGACGGGCGGCGGACCGGGCGCGCGACGCGGCGCGCGCGCTCGAGGCCCTCGGTTGCGAGACGACGCTCGTCGAAACCGTGCACCCTGTCGTCGACATCGTGCACTTCCAGCTGCTGACGCTGGCCGTGGCGGAGGCGCGCGGGATCGACCCTGATCCGATCCGGCGAACGCCGGGCACGGCGTGGGCCGAGGCGGCCGGCTCGGCGTATCCGTACTGAGCGCCGATGCCCGCGCGCGCGGCCGCTGCCACGCTTCGGCCGATGAGCGGCTCCGTCTCGCGCGGGCTGTCGATGGCGATCGCGGCGCTCGCCGCGCTGCTCGTGCTCGACCTCGCGCTGCCGTGGCAGCGGCTGACGGTGGGCGGGGCCGTCGGCCACCTCCAGAGCACGACCAGCGGGCTGCACGGCTGGGGCCTCGTCGCCGCCGTCGTCGCGCTCGTCCTGCTCGCGCACGCGCTGCTCGAGCTCACGGGAGCAATCGAGCTGGACAGGATGACCGAGCTCGGGCCGGCGGCGCTCGCCGCTGCCACGCTGCTCGCGACGGTGGCGCGCTTCCGCGAGGTCGGCGCCGCGTCGATCGGCTGGCCGCTCGGCGGCTTCGCGCTCGAGCGGGAGTGGGAGGCGACGGCCGGTCTCGCGCTCGCGGCCGCGCTGGTGCTGCTCGCCGTCGGCCGCGTGGTCGCACGGCGGCCGGCCTTCCACGGCCGCACGCCCGCGGCGCTCGGCCGCTAGAGGTTCGCGAGCTCCGCGAGGAGGCCGTCGACCTCGTCCGCGGTGTTGTAGTGGAGGATGCCGACGCGGACGGCGCCGTCGTCGAGGCCGAGCCGGCGCATGATCTCGACGGCGTAGTAGTTGCCGTGCCAGACGGCGAAGCCGCGCTCGCCGAGCCGCGTCGCCGCCTCGGCGGGCGAGAGCGACGCGTGCGTGATCGCGAACGTCGGCACGCGGTCGTCCATCGTCGGCGGCCCATGGAGCGTCCACTCGTCGGCGAGCCCCGCGAGGAAGCGGGCGCCGAGCTCGTGCTCCTGCTCGAGGACGAACTCCCAGCCGACGTCCTCCAGGTACTCGACCGCGGCCACGAAGCCCGCGAGCAGCTCGTGCGGCAAGGTGCCGGTCTCGAAGCGGTGGCCGATCGGGAAGTCGTCCGCCGGCCGCACCTTGTACGGCCGGAAGGTCTCCGCGAGCTCTCGCCGGACGAACGCGAGCCCCAGGTGCGGGCCGAAGTACTTGTAGGGCGAGCAGACGAGCACGTCGGCGCCGGCGGCCTGCACGTCGATCGGGCCGTGCGGCCCGTAGTGGACTGCGTCGACCCAGGCGAGGGCGCCGGCCTCGTGCGCGATCCCTGCGATCTCCGCGACCGGCGTGATCGTGCCCACGGCGTTCGACGCCCACGGGAACGCGACCACGCGCGTGCGCTCCCCCACGAGCGTGCGGAGGTGGTCGAGGTCGAGCCGGCACTCGTCGTCGATCTCGCAGAAGCGCACGACGAAGCCCCGGTCGTGGGCCAGCTCGAGCCACGGCGAGACGTTGCCGTCGTGGTCGAGCTGGGTGCACACGATCTCGTCGCCGGCCTGCCACTCCCGCGACGCCGTGCGGGTGAGCGCGAAGTTGAGCGTCGTCATGTTCGCGCCGAACGCGATCTCGTCGACGGTCGCGTTCAGGAACCCCGCCGCGGTCGCGCGCGCCTTCGCGACGAGCGCGTCGGTGCGGCGGGAGGTCCCGTACGGGGCGCCGATGTTGGCGTTGTCGTGGCGGAGGTAGTCGGCGATCGCGTCGATCACCGAGTCGGGGACCTGCGAGCCGCCCGGCCCGTCGAAGAACGCGAGCGGCTGCTGGAGCGCGGCGAACCGCGCCCGCACCGCCTCGACGGTGGTCACGACACGCGCCACTCGTACTCCGGCTTCACGTTCAGGCTCGCGCCGACGAAGCAGTCGCGCACGGCCTTGGCGATCAGGGCCGGCGCGTCGTTCGCGCGCGGGTCGAGGGCGGCGTCGATACGCAGCGAGATCTCGACGAACCGGTACCGGCCGTCGTCGCCCGACTGCGTGATCGTCCCTTGCGCCGACCCGGACGCCGCCACCTCGTGGCCCGCGCGCCGCGCGTGGTAGGTGAAGCTGTCGATCGAGCAGCGGACGAGGGCGGCGAGCAGGAGGTGGTCGGCGGACCAGCCTTCGGGGACGACGAACTGGCCGCCGCCCGGGATCGTCAGCCGGCCGCCGCGGTCCAGCTCGACGGCGTACTCGAAGACACGGGCGCGGACGGCCACGGGAAGACCCTACTCGGTCCGTCCGGTCTCGGACCTAGGGTTCCGGGCGATGAGGCTCAGGCCGCTGAGCGAGGCCGAATGCTACGCCCGCTGCTACGGGGGGCACGCGAGCGACCGGGTCAGCGTCGTGCGCGCCGCTCCGCGCCCGTCGAGCAGGGGGGACGACGCGGGCGAGCGCCTGCGGGAGCTGTTCGAGGAACGGCTGGACGCGCGGAGCGTGCAGGAGGAGGCGGCGTGACGCGCACGTGCCGCACGTGGACGGCGCACCGCAGCGCGCGGCCGGTGCCGTCCCGCCGGCCGTCGCCGCCGCTCCCCAGCTCGTGGGTGTGCACGGCGACGTGGACGCAGCGCGTGCCACGCTGCCGGCCGCGTGGCAGACGCACCTAGCCCGACCCCGACCAGCGCGGTTCCGGACGTCCTCGCGGAGGACCTCGCCTGCGTCTTCTGCGGGATCAACCCCGGCCGAGTCTCGGCGGCCGCCGCGGCGCATTTCGCGAACCCGCGCAACGACTTCTGGCGGCTGCTGCACGACGCCGGCTTCACGCCTCGCCTCTTCGAGCCGCACGAGCAGTTCGAGCTGCTCGAGCTCGGCTACGGCGTCACCAACGCCGCGTACCGGACGACGCCCGGCTCCGGCGACCTGCGCCGCGGCGACTTCGACGCCGCGCGGCTCGAGCGGATCGCGCGCGAGCTGCGCCCGCGCGCGATCGCGTTCGTCGGCAAGGAGGCCTACCGCGGCGCGTTCGGCGAGCGGCCCGAGCTCGGGCCGCAGCTGCGCTCGATCGCGTCGACGGGCCTCTTCGTGCTGCCGTCGACCTCTCCCGCGAACGCGGCCGTCCCGTACACGGAGCGGCTCCGCTGGTTCGCCGCGCTGCGGGCGTGGCTCGAGCCCGAGGAGCGCGAGGCGGTGCGGGGGCTCGTGCTCGACGCCGAGGGGCGGGTGCTGCTCGTCCGCTTCCAGCATCCGGTCACGGGTGCGGCGTGGTGGGCGACGGCCGGCGGCGGCGTCGACCCCGGCGAGTCCGACGAGCAGGCGTTGCGGAGGGAGCTGCGCGAGGAGGCGGGCCTGGAGGGCTTCGAGATCGGGCCGGTCGTGTACGAGCGCGAGCACACGTTCCCGTGGGACCGCCGGATCATCCGGCAGCGCGAGCGGTTCCACATCGTGCGCGTCCTTCGGCACGACGCGACCCCGACGATCGATGTCGCGGCCGAGGGCGTCACCGACGTGCGCTGGTGGACGCAGGCCGAGCTCGCGGCGCCGGCGGAGACGCTCGTCCCGGCCGGCCTCGCGGAGCTCGTGCGTAGGCTGACGGCGTGACCTCGGTGCTCGTCGCGATCCACCTGGTCGCCGCCGGCATCTGGTTCGGCGGCTCGACCGCGCTCGTCTTCGTCGGCGTGCCCGCGATCCGCGCGCTCGAGGGCGAGCCGCGCGGTCGCGCGATGCGCGCGCTCGGCCTCAGGTGGCGTCCCCTCGGCTACGGGGCGCTGCTCGTCGCGGCCGTCACCGGCATCGTGCTCGCGGCGCGCGAGTGGGAGCACCGGCCGGCGTTCCAGATCGTCTTCTGGGTGAAGGTCGCGCTCTTCTGCTGCCTGCTCGTCGTCTCGTACCTGCACAACTTCGTGCTCGGCCCGCGCCTCCAGGCCGAGATCCGCGAGAGCCGCGAGCAGGTCTCGCGGCGGCGGCTCGTCGTCGTCGGCTGGCTCAGCTACTCGCTGACGATGGCGCTGCCGCTGCTCGGCGTCGCGCTCGCCCAGCTCGTCCCGTAGTGGTGTCAGACACCTAGAAGTGTCTGACACCTAAAGGTGTCTGACACCGGGCGGGCTAACGTCCGAGGTCTTCGGCCATGACCAGAAGTGGTCATGGCCGCCGCGAGTGGCCGGATGACGACCGGTCGACGCGAACGGCGGCTTCGCCGACGTTCGCACGACGCGCGCCGCAAGATGTCGGAGAGGGGGCCAACGGGGGAGAACCGAAGGTGCTCCCCCGTTGCGTTAGCCCGGCCAGCGGTTGGTGATCGGCGTGCGGCGGTCACGGCCGAAGGCCTTCGGGCGCAGCTTCACGCCCGGCGGCGCCTGGCGGCGCTTGTACTCGGCGCGGTCGACCATCGCCAGGGCGCGGTCGACGACGTCCGGGTCGAAGCCGTCCTGCGAGAGCTCCTCGCGCGAGCGGTCGAGCTCGACGT
>CAZBYA010000088.1:0-9816 GCA_964496175.1 uncultured Gaiellales bacterium
GCTAGCACGCCGCCGGTTTTCCCGCCGGGCGGCATCCGCCCTGGTGCCCACGCGTCGTGGGTGTCATGCGGGGCGGCCCCGTGCCGCCCCGTTTCACTTCCTGCACGAAGGCGTCCCGCTCTCGTCTGCGTGGCAGCCGCCGGGCGTCGCGCCCACGAGCAGGGAAAAGGCGCTCGCTGTGACACTTCTGTGACGGTGGCTGGGATTTCCACACTTCCGTCACACGGCCGGCCAGGACAGCTGCCGGGCACACTGTTCCCATGACACGCGTCGCCCTGCTCGGCGCCACCGGGTCGATCGGCCGCCAGGCGCTCGAGGTGATCGAGGCGAGCCCCGAGCTCGAGCTGGTCGCCGCGACGTCCGGCTCGACGCCGATCGACGGGCTCGCGCCGCTGACCCAGACCGGCGGCGACCCGAGCGGGCTGCTCGACCGTGCCGAGCCGGACGTCGTCCTCAACGCGACCGTCGGGTTCGCCGGCCTGCCCGCGACCATGTGGGCGCTCGAGCGCGGCGTCACGCTCGCGCTCGCCAACAAGGAGAGCCTGGTCGCCGCCGGCGCGCTGGCGCTCGCCGCCCGCGAGCGGGGCGGGGGCGCACTGATCCCGGTCGACAGCGAGCACTCCGCGCTCTTCCAGTGCGCGCAGCTCGGCGACCCCGAGACCCTCGTGATCACCGCGAGCGGGGGCCCCTTCCGCGGCCGCACCCGAGACGACCTCCACGACGTCACGCCGGAGGAGGCACTCGCGCACCCGACCTGGAACATGGGGGCCAAGATCACCATCGACTCGGCGACGCTCGCGAACAAGGGCCTCGAGGTGATCGAGGCGCACTTCCTCTTCGGTGTCCCGTACGAGCGGATCGAGGTCGTCGTGCACCCGACGTCGATCGTGCACGGGCTCGTGCGCTTCCGCGACGGCGCGACGATCGCGCACCTCGGCTACCCCGACATGCGCGTCCCGATCTCGTACGCCCTCACCTACCCGGCCCGCGCCGCGACGCCGATCCCGCCGCTCGACCTGACGGCCGCGAGCCCGCTCGAGTTCGCCGCGCCGGACGTGGAGACGTTCCCGATGCTGGCGCTCGCGCGCGAGGCGGGCGAGCGCGGCGGCACATTCCCGTGCGCGTACAACGCCGCGAACGAGGTGGCGGTCGCCGCGTTCCTCGAGCGGCGGATCGGCTTCCTCGACATCGCCGCGCTGGTCGAGGACGTGCTCTCGCGCGTCGACGGCGCGCCGGCGCGCGACCTCGACGAGCTCCGGGAGGCGGACGGCGACGCGCGCGCCCTGGTGGAGGCGGCGTGGGCCTGATCGCAGCGATCGTCGGCCTCGTCGTGCTCGTGATGATTCACGAGGCCGGCCACTTCTTCGCCGCGCGCGCCGTCGGCATGACGCCGCGCAAGTTCTACCTCGGCTTCGGGCCCCCGATCGCGAAGACCGTGCGCCGCGGCGTCGAGTACGGGATCGGCTCCCTGCCGCTCGGGGGCTACGTGAAGATCCCGGGCATGAACCGCCCGTCTCCGGGCGACCTCGCGATGACGCTGCGCCCGGAGGCCCGCGACGCGCACCGGGCCGAGCTGGCGCGGCTCGACGTGGCGCTCGAGGAGGAGGACGACGAGGCGGCGCTCGCCGCGCTCGACGAGCTACGGCCCGTCGCCGGCGAGACGCGCATGTGGCAGGAGCTCCGCTGGTCGCTCGCGCCCGACGCGTACTGGCGCCAGCACACGTGGCGGCGCCTGGTCGCGATCGGGGCCGGGCCGGCCGTCAACCTCGTCTTCGCGTTCGTGCTCTTCGCCGGCCTCTACATGGTCGCGACGACGCGCGACACGAACGTCGTCGGGAGCGTGCTCCAGGGGTCGCCGGCGCAGGCGGCCGGGATCAGGAACGGCGACGCGATCGTCTCCGTCTCGGGTACGCCGGTTCGGCCGAAGGACATCCCCACGCGGATCCGGGCGACGCGGGGACGCCTGTTCCGGCTCGTCGTCGACCGCCGCGGCCGGCGCGTCGCGATCGGGCCGCTGCGCGCGCGGCCGCTCGACGGGGCCTACCGGATCGGGATCGCGATCGAGTCGCGCACCGGCCCCGGCGAGTCGCTGCCGGCCGCCTCGCGCGACGCGCTCAACCTCACCTGGTCGGTGACGGCCGGGACGGTGACGGGGCTGGCGCACCTCGCCTCCGGGCGAGGGACGAACCAGGTCTCGAGCTCCGTCGGCATCGTGCGCGTCTCGGCGGCCGCGTGGCGGCAGGGCCTCCGCGACTTCCTCTTCGTCCTCGGCCTGATCAGCCTCGCGCTCGGCCTGCTCAACCTGGTGCCCGTGCTGCCGCTCGACGGCGGCCACATCGTGATGGCGCTCGCCGAGAAGGTGCGCGGCCGGACGTTCCGGCAGACGGTCTACGTCCGGTACAGCGTGATCGGGCTGACCCTGTTCGCGGTGCTCATGTACTTCGGCCTCCGCAACGACCTCTTCGGCGGCCACGGTTAGGCCATGTAGCCGAGGAGCGGGATCTCCCGCTCGTGCGGCGTCAGGCCACCGTGCTGGGCGTGGAGGTGCTGGTCGAACCGGCCCGGCTCGTGCCACCAGACCGCCTCGCCGTAGACGGGCAGGACGACGAGCTCGGCGAGCCTGCGCGCCAGTGCGGGCGGGGGCGCCGGGAAGAAGGTGCGCGTGTCGACCACCTCGGCGACGCCGTCGAGCCGCGCGCCGAGCTCGTCGCGGACCGTCTCGAGCTCGCCGTCGAGCACGTGCAGGAAGAGGTCCCGGCACGAGCCGGCGGGCGCCAGCGGCTTCCCGTCCGCCCCCCGGCGCAGGTGGTCGCCGAGCTCCGGCCACACCTCGTTGACGTAGTACGTCCGCGCGGGATCGACCGGGGTCATGCCGTGGTCGGCGGTCAGCAGCACGAGCGTTCCGGGCGGGAAGCGCGTCTCGATCACGGCCGTGAGCTGCGCCGCGAACGCGTCGTCCACCTCAGGGTGCTCGGAGCCGTGCAGGTGCATGAAGGTGTCGACCGCGTCGAGGTAGACGAATGCGTAGCCGCGCTCGGCGGCGTCGAGTGCCGCCGCGGCGGCGGCCAGCCCCTCGGCCGGGTCGGCATAGGGCAGCACGCGGACGCCCTCGAGCAGGACGGAGTTCGGGATCGACCGCGCGATCGCGGCGGGCTGCACCGCGACCAGCTCGACGCCCGCAGCACGCAGCCGCGGGTACAGCCCACCGGCCGGGTAGAGGTCGTGCGGCTCGAGCACGCCGGCGAGCGTGTCGCGCTCGTGGTCGCCCGAGAACGAGTAGAGGAGCGGCGTCACCAGCCGGTCGAGGCTCGGCTCGTAGACGTGCCACTCGTAGAGGCCGTGGTCGGCGACGGGCAGGCCCGTGTGGATCGTCGTCACGTGCGCGGTCGTCGTCGACGGGAACTGGCTGTGGATCCGCCGTGCGATCCCGTCCGCACGGGCGCGTTCCAGGAGCGGATGGCTCTCCTGCCGCTCGACGAACCGCCAGCCGAACGCGTCGAGGTAGACGAGGACGACCCGGTCGGCGCGCTCATGGAGCAGCGGCTGGCCGTCGGTCTGCCCGGTCAGCAGCCGCTCGAGCGTCGCCGGCAGCTGGTCGAAGCAGCCGCTCAACGCCCGCGAGCCGCGAGCGCCGCGGGCTCGAGCCGCTCCTCGTCCGGCCTCAGCGCGATGCCGGCCTGCGCGAGCACGCGTCCGACGAGCGGGCGCTTGCCGGAGGTGTACGCGCTGTCGCCGAAGTGCGAGCGCTTGTAGGCCGCGTACTCCTCGCGCAGCGCCGGATCCGCGCGCAGCGCGTCGCGGAAGGCGAGCCGCTCGCGCCAGAGGTCGCTGCCCGGCGTCGTCAGGTGGACGCCGAAGCCCTCCCGGACGAAGAGGTGCGCCTCGGGCCGGTGCGGCCGGTGGGAGTAGCCGAGCGCCTCGAGCGGCCCGAACGCCGCCCGCGCCTCGTCCAGGTCGCGGACGCCGGCGAGCATGTCGATCACGGGCTTGGCGGCGAGACCCGGGACGGACGTGGAGCCGATGTGGTGGACGCCGCCGTCGAGCCACGGCGCCAGCGCGCGCTCGAGGACGGCACGCTCGGCCGCGCAGCGCGCCGGCCAGTCGGGGTCGTAGGGGACAACCCGCATGCTCTCGCTACCCTACTCGCGTGGCCAGTGAGCGCTCGGTGAACGTCGGGGGCGTGCAGGTCGGCGGCGGCGCGCCCGTGGTCGTGCAGTCGATGACCACGACGAAGACGCACGACGTCCCCGCGACGACGGCGCAGATCGCGGCGCTCGCCAGCGCCGGCTGCGAGATCGTTCGCGTCGCCGTCCCGAAGACGGAGGACGCGGAGGCGCTCGGCAAGATCGTCCGCTTCTCGCCGGTGCCGATCATCGCCGACATCCACTTCAACGCGAGCCTCGCGCTGAAGGCGATCGAGCAGGGCGTCGCCGCCGTGCGCATCAACCCCGGCAACATCGGCGGCTCCGACAAGGTCGCCGAGGTCGTGCGGGCCGCGAAGGCGAAGGGGATCCCGATGCGGATCGGCGCCAACTCCGGCTCGCTGCCGAAGCACCTGGAGGAGGTCGCGCACCGCGACCAGGCGGAGGCGCTCGTCGAGGCGGCGCTCGAGGAGGTGCGCCTGCTCGAGTCGCTCGACTACCGCGACTTCAAGATCTCGGTCAAGTCGAGCCACGTGCCGACGATGATCCGCGCGTACCGGATGCTCGCCGAGCGCGTGCCCTACCCGCTCCACCTCGGCGTGACCGAGGCGGGCACCGTCTTCAGCGGCTCGATCAAGAGCGCCGTCGGGATCGGCACGCTGCTCGCGGAGGGGATCGGCGACACGATCCGCGTCTCCCTCTCTGCCGACCCGGTCGAGGAGCCGAAGACGGCGTACGAGATCCTGAAGGCGCTGGGGCTGCGCGAGCGCGGGCCGGTGATGATCGCGTGTCCCTCGTGCGGCCGCGACAACGTCGGCGTGCACACGCTGGCCGAGCAGGTCGAGGCGCGCCTCGCCACGTACTCGCAGGCGTTCGAGGTCGCGGTGCTCGGCTGCGCCGTCAACGGGCCGGGGGAGAGCGGCGACGCCGACTTCGGGATCGCGGGTGGCCGCGACGTCGGCTTCATCTATGCGCACGGCCGGGTGCTGAAGAAGGTCTCGTCCGACATCCTGGTCGACGAGCTGTTCCACGAGATCGACAAATGGATCGAAGAGGGCATGTTCCGGCCAAAGCGACTGAAGATGGCCAAGCCGGCGGCCCTCGCGATGGCCGAAGCGTCCGCGATCCCGCTCGAATAGTCTGGGCAGGCAACGATGATTGCCCGGGCGTCACAGCTCTTCCTGCCGACCCTGCGCGAGGCCCCGGCCGACGCGGAGGCGGTCAACCACAAGCTGCTCGTCCGCGGCGGCTTCATTCGGCAGGTGCTGGCCGGTGTCTGGACCTTCCTTCCTCTCGGCTGGCGCGTGCACCGGAAGGTCGAACGGATCATCCGCGAGGAGATGGACGCGATCGGGACGCAGGAGATGCTGATGCCGGTGCTGACGCCGGCGGAGCTCTGGCGGCAGTCGGGCCGCGACTTCATCCAGGAGATCTTCCGGCTGCAGGACCGGAAGGGCGTCGACCTCGTCCTGCCGCTGACGCACGAGGAGACGGTCGCCTTCCACGCGCGCGAGCTCCAGAGCTACCGGCAGCTGCCGCAGATGCTCTACCACTTCTCGATCAAGGAGCGGGACGAGCCGCGGCCGGGCAAGGGGCTGATCCGGTTGCGCGAGTTCATCATGAAGGACGCGTACTCGTTCGACCGCGACGAGGCCGGGCTCGACGTCAGCTTCGCCAAGCAACACGGCGCGTACACCCGGATCTTCGAGCGCGTCGGGCTGACCGCGTACGACGTCGAGGCGGAGCCCGGCATGATGGGCGGCAGCGAGTCGATCGACTTCCTCGCGCCCGCCGGCATCGGCGAGAACACGCTCGTCACATGCGAGAACTGCGACTTCGCCGCCGACCTCGAGGTCGCCCGCGCCGTCCCGCGGGCGGCGAGCTTCCCCGAGGCGCTCGCGACGCCGGCGGAGGTCGAGACGCCCGGTGTGAAGACGTGCGAGGCGCTCGGCGAGTTCCTCGGCATCGACGTGGCGGCGACCTCCAAGGCGATGCCGATGACACTCGACGACGACCGCGTCGTCCTCTTCCTCGTCCGCGGTGACGACCGGGTCGAGCCCGCGAAGCTCGACGCGGCGCTCGGCCAGCAGGCGCGGCCGTCGACCGACGACGAGATCCGCAGCGCCTTCGGCGCCTCCGGCGGCTCGCTGGGCCCCGTCGGCTTCGCCGGCGAGGTCGTCGCCGACGAGACGCTGCGCGAGGGGCAGTACGTGGCCGGCGCGAACCGCGACGGCTTCCATCTGCGCGGCGTCGAGGCGGGTCGCGACTACGAGCCTCGCTTCGCGGACCTTCGGCAGGCGACCGAGCGGGACGCATGCCCGAGCTGCGGCGGCGCCCTGCGCTTCCAGACTGCGATCGAGGTCGGGCACATCTTCAAGCTCGGCACGCGCTACTCGGCGCCGCTCGGCGCGACCTTCATCGACGAGGACGGCCGCGAGAAGCCGCTCGTGATGGGCTCGTACGGGATCGGCCCGGGACGGATCATGGCGGCCGTCGTCGAGCAGAGCCACGACGAGAACGGCATCGTGTGGCCGGCGGCGATCGCGCCGTACGACGTGCACGTCGTCGCCCTCACCGGCGCCGCGGAGATCGCCGAACAGGCGGCGGCGGCGCTGTCGGCGGCAGGCAAGGACGTCCTGCTCGACGACCGCGACCAGCGGCCGGGGGAGAAGTTCGCCGACGCCGACCTGATCGGCATCCCGGTGCGAGTGACGGCGGGCAAGAAGAGCCTCGAGGACGGGGCCGTGGACGTGCGGAACCGGGCGACCGGAGAGGAGCGACGTGTGAACGTTGCCGACCTGGGCAAGGAGAGCGATTAGATGGCGAAGCGGCGCAGGTACGCCTCGGAGCCGTTCGGCCCGGCCGTCGAGCGGCTGATGAACGACACGGGCGTCACGTACCGGGCACTCGCGGCGAAGACCGACCTCTCGGCCGGCTACCTCAACCACCTCGTGCACGGCAACCGGCCGGTGCCCTCGAACGACGTGATCGAGACCCTCGCGAAGGCGCTCGACGTCGACCCGGAGCACTTCCGCGAGTACCGGCTGCGGGTGATCACGGAGCGGCTCGAGGCCATGCCCGACCTGGTCGACCGCCTCTACAAGCGCCTGAACGGCTAACCAGACCGCCGTTCCGGCGTCGTATCCGGTGGCCGGTGGGGTCCCGGCAAGCGACCACTGGGGGGTTAGGGGCCCCACCGAGCCTCCCTCCGCGGCGTGCCACCGAGTTTTCTCCCATCCCCGGCGGGCAGGCGCCGACGCGTGCGCCCGTTCATCGCCGCTGCCCTCTGCGCCGCCTGTGCGGTCGCGCTCGCGCCGGCGCCGGTCGTGCCCGCGACGCCCGGGCTCGCCGCGGTCTTCGCCCGCACGAGCTACGCGCCCGGCGCCGTCGCCCGCCTCGTCGTCACGAGCCACGTGGCGTCGCTCGAGGTCGACGCCGTCGCGGCCACGCCGCCGCCCGGCGTCCGCGCCGAGTCGATCGGGCGCGAGCCGGCGCTGGCGCCTCCCCGCACGGTCCGGCTCGGCCCCGGGACGCATGCGCTCTTCGTCCGCATCGGCGACTGGCCGAGCGGCCTCTACTTCTTCGTCGTGCACGCGGGCGGTGCGACCGCGTACGCGCCGGTCATCGTCCGCCCCCGCGTCCTCGGGACGGCCGACGTGGCCGTGGTGCTGCCGACCTACAGCTGGCAGGCGTACAACTTCACGGGCGGCGACACCTGGTACGCGTGCCGGTGCGTCCGGACCGTCGATCTCGCCCGCCCCTACGCGGGCAACGGGATCCCGCCGCACTTCGCCGGCTACGACCGCGGCTTCCTCGAGTGGCTCGCGAGCGAGCGGAAGCGCGTCGACGTCCTCACCGACCAGGATCTCGCCCGGATCGCCAACGGCGCCGTGTTGCGCCGGCTCTACCGCCTCGTCGTCTTCTCCGGGCACGAGGAGTACGTGACCGCACACGAGTACGACGTGACGCAGCGCTACCGCGACCTCGGCGGTCACCTGATGTTCCTGTCGGCCGACAACTTCTTCCGCGAGGTGACCGTGCGCGGGACGGCGATGACGCTGGTCGGGCGGTGGCGCGACCTCGGTCGGCCCGAGGCGGCGCTGATCGGCGCGCAGTACGTGGACTGGAACCATCGCGTCTACCGCAACCGCCCGTACCGGGTCGTCGGCGCGCGCGAGCTGCCGTGGCTCTTCCGCGGCACGCGGCTGCACGACGGGAGCCTGATCCGCGGCGACTACGGGATCGAGATCGACGCCGTCACCCGCGTGTCTCCGCCGCACACGATCGTCGTGGCCGAGATCCCGCACATCTTCGGCGACGAGACTGCGCAGATGACCTACTACCGGACCGCGCGCGGCGCCGAGGTGTTCGCCGCCGGGACGATGAACCTGGGAGGCAGCGCGGAGCTCCCCGACGTGGCGGCGCTGCTCCGGAACCTCTGGGCGCACATGGCGTGAGGAGGCGCGCGCTCCTGGTCATCGTCCTGGCCGCGGTCGTCGTCGCCGCGGCCGCGGTCGTCGTGCTCCGCTCGCACCGTCAGCCGCACGCGCCGGCCGTGCGCGGCTCGACCTCGACCCAGTTCGTGCCGACGCTGCCGGCGGCGCGGAAGCAGCCGCCGCCGCCGGGCGTCGCGTGGCCGACGTACGGCTACGACGCGGCGCGGCTGCGGGCGGCGCCGTACCACGTGCGCCCGCCGCTCCGGCAGCTCTGGACCTTCCACGGCCGGGCGCTGCTCGAGTTCCCGCCGGTCGTGGCCTACGGCCGCGTCTTCCTCCCGACGTTCGACGGGCGCCTCTACGCGCTCGACGCGCGCACGGGGCGCGTGCTGTGGCGCCACCGGGCGGGGCGCTGCGGGTGGGCGTCTCCCGCGGTCGCGGAGCACGTCGTCTACATCACGTTCATCGGCAACGGCGAGTGCCACTCGCGGCTCGGCGGCGGCGTCGTCGACGCCTACGACGCCGGCTCCGGCCGGTTGCGGTGGGAGCGCTCGATCGGGCCGACCGAGTCCTCGCCGCTCGTCGCCGGGCCGGATGTGATCGTGGGGGACTGGAACGGCGACGTATGGGCGCTCGACGCGCGGACGGGGCGAACGCGGTGGCGGAGCTCGATCGGCGGCGTCGTCAAGGACTCGGTCGCGCTCGCCGGCGGCAGGCTCTACGTCGCGACGTACGGTGGCGACGTCGTCTGTCTGCGCGCCGCCGACGGCGGCGTGGTGTGGCGCTCGGGCGGGCACGGGGCGTTCTACTCGACGCCCGCGGTCACGTACGGGCGCGTGTACATCGGCTCGCTCGACGACGGCGTGTACGCGTTCGGCGCGGGGACCGGCAGCCTGATCTGGTCGCGGCCGACGGGCGGCTACGTGTACGCGTCGCCGGCCGTCTGGCACCGGCTGGTGCTGGTGGGCTCGTACGACCACGGCTTCCTCGCGATCGACGCCGGCACCGGGGCGGTGCGGTGGCGCTTCCCGGCGGACGGCGCGATCTCCGGCGCGGCGAGCGTGATCGACGGCGTCGTCTGGTTCTCGACGTTCGCGCATCGCACGTACGCGCTCGACGCGGCGACGGGACGGGAGCTCGCGGCGTACCCGGACGGCGAGTACTCGCCCGCGGTCGCCGATGCGGCGCACCTGTACCTGGTCGGCCTCGGCCGCCTGTACGCGCTCGCGCCGCGCTGA
>CAZBYA010000089.1:0-9736 GCA_964496175.1 uncultured Gaiellales bacterium
GCGCCGTTCCGGCCGAGCGGGATCGTCTGCCTCACCGGCACCGGCGAGGGCCGCGACCCCGACGACGCCCGCGCGACGGTCGTCGACGGGCTGCGCACGATCGCCGGCGAGGCGCAGCGGCTCGGCCTCCGACTGGGCCTCGAGCCGTACCAGCGGGACGGCGGCGAGCTCTGGACGATCGCGAGCTCCATCAGCGAGGCCGTCGACCTGATCGCCGACGCGGGCGACCCGCCCGCGCTCGGCATCCAGTTCGACGTCTGGCACCTCTGGAACACCCCGACGCTGTACGACGACATCGCGGCCGAGGTGGACCGCTTCGTCGGCGTGCACGTCTGCGACTGGCGCGAGCCGACGCGCGGCTGGGCCGACCGGGCCCTGCCGGGCGAGGGCGGCGCCGACGTGCCGGCCATCCTGCACGCGCTCGACGCGGCGGGCTGGGACGGCCTGTACGACATCGAGATCTTCTCCGACGACGGCACGTTCGGGAACGCGTATCCCGACTCGTTCTGGGCGGCGCCGCCGGAGGAGACGCTCGCACGCGCATCCGCCGCGTTCGAGCGGTGCTGGTCCATGACCCCCCAGGAACTGGAGGACACGAGATGACGAGACGGGGCTCCCGTCTGGGGCTCTTCCTGATCGTCGCGGCGGCCGCTCTCGTTGCGGTCGTGGCGACGGCGGCCGCTCGGACGACCGCGAGCAAGGCGTCGCCGATCATCATCGGCTGGGCGTACGACAGCAAGGGCGCGATGGCGCCGTTCGACGATCCGGCTCTCGCGGCCGCACAGATCCGCGTCGGGCAGGTGAACGCGAAGGGCGGCGTCAACGGGCGCAAGCTGCAGATCCAGACCTGCGACACGCACAACAACAACCCGACCGTGGCGAAGGCGTGCGCGCTGAAGCTGCTCGGCGCGGGCGCGAACGTCATCTTCACCACGTGCGACGTCGACCTCGCGGCGCCGGTCGTGCAGGAGGCGATCAACCGCGGCGTCCTCGCGATCGCACCGTGCATCGGCACCGACCAGATGGGGCCGAAGCGGTTCGGCGCGAAGGGCAAGCTCGCCTTTAGCTTCGGCAACGTCGCGCAGGACGAGGGCTCCGCGATGGCGCAGTACGCCTGGGGCCACGGCTGGAAGACCGCGGCGCTCGCCACCGACGCCGTGATTGTCTACTTCAAGGACGTCGTCGCGGCGTTCAAGGTGCGCTTCCAGCAGCTCGGCGGCAAGATCGTCGACCAGGAGACGTACCACTCGCTCGGCGGCCACGACGTCAACAACGTGGTCAGCCGCCTGAACGGCGTGAAGGCGGACGTGGTCGTCACCTCGACCGCCGGCGCGTTCGGGGCCCTGTCGACGCTCATCTCCGGGATGCGGAGCGCCGGCAACTCGACGCCCGTGCTGAACTCGTGGGCCGGTGACGGCACCTACTGGCTGCCGAAGAGCCCGCAGGTGACGAACTACTGGTTCCTCACGTACGCGTCGGCGTTCGGCGACGACCCGAACCCGGCGGTCAACACGCTGGCGAAGCAGGTGCACGCGGCGACCGGCGGCTTCGTGGCCGGCCCGGCCGCGATCGACGGCCTCGCCACCGCGATCCGGCGGGCCCACGGCTCGACCAGCGGCGCGACGCTGGCCGGGATCATGGAGAAGTTCAAGGGCGTCCCGACGCTCTCGGGCAAGGTCAGCTTCTCGCCGACCCTGCACACGGTGTTCGGGCGCACCTACCGCGTGATCCGGATCCAGAACAACGTGCCGAAGGTCGTCGCGCAGATCGCCGCGAAGGTCGTCGTCAAGATCTGAGTGACGGCGGCGGCTCTCAATGAGTCGGAGAGGAGGCCCGGAGAGACCCTCCGGGCCTCCTCTGTCTCACGCTCCTTCGACGGCGTGCAGGCGCTGCGCAGCGTCTCGCTGGAGCTCGAACGGGGCGCCGTGGTCGGCCTGATCGGGCCGAACGGCGCCGGCAAGTCGACGCTCGTCAACGTCCTGAGCGGCTTCGACCGCCCGGACGACGGCAGCGTCGAGCTGGCGGGCGAAGACGTGACGCGGTGGTCGCCGCACCGGCGCGGCCGCCACGGCCTCGCCCGCACCTTCCAGCACAGCCACGCGTTCCGCGCCCTCTCGGTGCGCGAGAACGTGGAGGTCTCGGCGCTCGGCGTCGGCGTCTCGCCGCGCGAGGCGGCGCGGCGCGGCGACGCGCTGCTCGCGAGGCTCGGCCTCGACCGCTACGCCGACGCGCCCGCGGCCGCGCTCGCACACGGCGACGAGCGGCGGCTCGGCGTCGCCCGCGCGCTCGCGACCGAGCCGCGCTTCGTGCTGCTCGACGAGCCCGCCGCCGGCCTGCCCGAGGCCGAGGTGCCCGACTTCGCGGCGCTCGTCCGCTCGATCGCCTCCGATCACGACGCGGGCGTGCTGCTGATCGACCACAACATGGCCCTGATCATGGAGACCTGCGACCGCATCCAGGTGCTCGACCAGGGGACGGTGCTGGCGGAGGGCACGCCGGCCGAGATCCGCGACAACCTCGACGTCGCCGCCGCCTACCTGGGCGAGACGCCGGTGCCCGAGGAATGACGCTCGACGTCTCCGGCCTCGACGTCCGCTACGGCGGCGTGCACGCCGTGCGCGACGTCTCGTTCACCGTCGAGCCGGGCGGGATCGTCGGGCTGATCGGGCCGAACGGCGCCGGCAAGTCGTCGACGCTGCACGCGATCATGGGGCTCGCCCCCGCGAGCGGCAGCGTCAGGCTGAACGGCAGGGAGCTGCTGGGCCGCCGCCCCGAGGACGTCGCCCGCAGCGGCATCGCGCTCGTCCCCGAGGGGCGCCGCATCTTCGCGGAGCTGACGGTCGCCGAGAACCTGCGCCTCGGCCTCGCCGGCCGGCGCGCGCGCGGCGGCGTGAAGGAGGCGCTCGACGGTGTGTACGAGCTCTTCCCGGTCGTGCGCGAGTTCGCGGGCCGGTCCGCCGGCGCGCTCTCAGGCGGCCAGCAGCAGCAGCTGGCGATTGCGCGCGCCCTCGTCTCCGAGCCCGAGGTGCTGTTGCTCGACGAGCCGTCGCTCGGCCTGGCGCCGAGCGTCGTCGACGTCGTCTTCGGCGCCCTCGCCGCGATCAAGGAGCGCGGCCTCGCCGTCCTGCTCGTCGAGCAGCGGGCGCAGCGGACCGTCGCCGCGGCGGACCGCTGCCACGTGCTCGGCGGGGGCGAGCTGCGGCTGACGCTCGGCCCGGAGGACGCCGCCGACACGGAGAAGCTCGTGGGGGCGTACCTCTCGTGACCGTCACCTGGCAGAACGTCGCCGACGGCTTCGCGCTGGGCTCGATCTACGCGCTGATGGCCGTCGGCATCGGGCTCGTCTTCGGCGTGCTGCGACTCGTCAACTTCGCGTACGGGCAGCTCGTGATGGCCGGCGCCTTCGCGCTCGCCCTCGCGGCGCAGTGGGGCTGGCCGGTGTGGGCCGGGATCCTGCTCTGCTTCGCCGTGGTGCTCGCGCTCTCGGTCCTGATGGAGCGCCTCGTCTTCCGGCCGCTGCGCGGCCACTCGCCGGCGGTGATGCTCGTCGCGACCTTCGCGGTCGCGTTCCTGCTCCAGAGCATCGCGTTGCTCTGGTTCGGCGCCCTCGGCAAGATCGCCAGCTCGCTCGCGTCGCTCCAGACGCCGTGGGTGATCGGCGGCGTCGAGATCCGGAAGATCGCGGTCGTGGCCGTCGCCGTCGCGGCCGGCTGCCTGCTGCTCCTGAGCCTGCTGCTCGAGCGGACCGAGATCGGGCTGCACATGCGCGCCTCGTCGATGGACTTCGCGACGGCGCGGATGCTCGGCGTCCGCGCGAACCGCGTGATCGGGATCGCCGTCCTCGTCTCCGGCCTGCTGGCGGCGGTGGTCGCGGTGATGCTGACGGTGCAGTCGCCGCTCGTGACGCCCGACTTCGCGCTCGACGACACGATCGTCGTGCTCGCCGGGGTCGTCGTCGGCGGCCTCAACCGGCCGATCCCCGCCACCCTCGGCGGCTTCTCGATCGGCTTCGCGAGCGGCCTGCTCGGCGGCGCGCTCCCGACGAACCAGAGCCAGTACCTGCCGACGTTCGTCTTCGTCGCGGTGATCCTCGTGCTGCTCGTGCGCCCGCGCGGGCTCTTCGACTTCTCGAAGACCGTGGAGCGCGTGTGAGGCGTCTCGCGTCGCTCCAGGAGCTCCTCGTGCCCGCCGCGCTCGTCGTGGCGGCGGCGCTGCTCGGGACGCTCGTCTCGATCTCGACGCAGTCGTACTTCACGAACACGCTCGTCGAGGTCGCGATCGTGGTCGCGCTGTACGTCTTCGTCGGCAACTCGGGCGTGCTCTCGTTCGGGCACATCAGCTTCGTCGCGCTCGGCGCGTGGACGGCCGGGGTGCTGTCCGTGCCCGCCGGCGAGAAGCCGGCGATCATGCCGAACCTCGCGCATTTCCTGCTCAAGGCGCACGTGGGGAACGTGCCGTCGCTCGCCCTTGCCGCTGTCGTTGGCGGCGTCGCCGCGTTCCTCGTGGGCATCCCGCTGATGCGGCTCTCGGGGCTCGCCGCCGGCATCGCCACGTTCGCCGTGCTCGAGATCACGCACAACGTGCTGCAGTACGAGGAGCGGATCGGGCCCGGCCTGAACGCGTTCTCGTCGGTGCCGGAAACGACGGGGCTCCGGCAGGGCGCGATCGGCGCGCTCGTGTGCGTCGTCGTCGCCTTCGTCTACGCCCGCAGCCGCTACGGCCGCCTGCTGCGGGCGACGCGCGAGGACCCCGCCGCCGCGCGGGCCGTCGGCGCGTCGATCTACCGGCAGCGCCTGATCGCGTTCACGCTCTCCGGCGCCCTGGCGGGCCTCGCCGGCGGGCTCTTCGTCCACCTCGTGCCGCTGAATGCCGACACCGTCCACCTCGACCTGACCTTCGTGACGCTGGCGATGCTGGTCGTCGGCGGCACGTCGAGCCTGCTCGGGGCCGTCGTGGGCGCGCTCGCAGTCAGCGCGCTCGACTCGTGGCTCGCGGTCGCCGAGAACGGCACCTCGCTCTTCGGCTGGCAGATCAACCTGCCGGCGGGCACGCGCGAGATCGTCGTCGGCGTGCTGATGGCGGCCGTGCTGATCCTGCGGCCGTCGGGCCTGACCGGCGGCCGCGAGGCGCGCCTCCGGCTGCCGCGCATCCGGGCGAGGGAGGCATGACGCGCGTCTGCGTCGCCGGCGCCGGCGTGATCGGCAGCCTCTTCGCCGCCCACCTCGCGCGGGTCGCCGAGGTGTCGGCGCTGACGCGGCGCGACGAGCACGCGCGTGCGCTGCGCGAGCACGGCCTGCGCGTGAGCGGCCGCGCAGACTTCACCGCGCGCCTCGACGCGGCCGCCTCGCCCGACGAGCTCCCCGAGCCAGAGCTGGTGATCGTCGCCTGCAAGGGGAACGACCTCGACGAGCTCGCGACCCGGCTCGAGGGCCGCTGGCCGGACGCGACCGTGATGACGGTGCAGAACGGGATCGGCGCCGACGAGGTCGTCGGCCGCCACGGCGACTGGCGGCTCCTCTCGGCGGTGACGTTCATGAGCGGCACGCGGCACGCCGACACGCACGTGCAGTACGTCCTCGACACCGAGACCTGGGTCGGGCCCGGCCGCGGCACGACGCCCGCGGACGCGCGCGCCGTCGCCGAGCTGATCGTCTCAGCGGGCCTGAAGGCCGAGGCGATGGACGACCTGCGGCCGGCGCAGTGGTCGAAGCTGATCTTCAACGCGACCGTCAACACCGTCGCGGCGCTGACGGGGCTGCCGCACGACCCGCACTTCGCGGCGCTCGAGCAGCCGACCGACCTCGGGCACCTCGTCAAGGGGCTGATGGACGAGGGGAAGGCGGTCGCGCGCACCGCCGGCGTCCAGCTCCGCGAGGACCCGTGGGAGATGAACGTGCTCGCGACGCGGCGCGGGAGCGCGCACTACCCGTCGATGCTCGAGGACGTCGAGGCCCATCGCCCGACCGAGATCGACATGATCACCGGCGCCCTCGTCCGCGAGGCGCACCGCCTGGGCGTCGCGGTGCCGCTGCACGAGACGATGGAGCGGCTGATCCGCGCCAAGGAGGACTCGTGGGCATGAGGGTGTGTGTGGTCGGTTGTGGGGCCGTTGGCTCGCTGTTCGCGGCGAACCTGGCGACGCTCGACGACGTGGAAGTGTGGGCCTTCGACCTCGCGCGCGACCACGTCGACGCGATCAACCGCGACGGCCTCCGCCTGACGGGCGCCGGCGAGGTCGTCGGGCGGCCGCATGCCACGGCGGACGCGTCGGAGCTACCGCCGTGCGACTTCGGGATCGTCGCGACGAAGGCGATGCACACGGCGGCGGCGATCGCCGCGACCGCGCACGCGTTCGCCGTCGGTTGCGTCGCCACCGTCCAGAACGGGATCGGCAACGAGGAGGTGCTCGCCGAGCACGTCGAGCGTGTCATCCGCGGCACGACGTTCCCGGCGGGGAAGATCGTCGCGCCGGGCGTCGTGCAGTGGGACGTGAAGGGCGACACGACGCTCGGCCCGTTCGAGGAGCGGCCCGCGCCGCTCGACGAGGTCAGGCGGCTCGCCGACGCGTGCACGCGCGGCGGCATGCCGACGACGGCGGTCGAGGACGCGCGTGGCCCGCAGTGGCGCAAGGTGATCTTCAACGCGGCGACGAACCCGCTCGGCGCGCTCACAGGCCTGACGCACGGCCGCGTCTGCGAGCAGCCGGCGCTGCGGCGGCTCGCGTCGACGCTTGTCGACGAAGGGAAGGCGGTCGCAGAGGCGCAGGGGATCGTGCTCGACGCCGACCCCGAGGAGCTGATCGACTACGCGGCCCGCGCCGACGTCGCCTACGGCCACAAGGCGTCGATGCTGCAGGACGTCGAGGCGCGCCGGCAGACGGAGGTCGACTACCTGAACGGCGGCATCGCGGAGTTCGGGCGGCGGCTCGGCGTGCCGACGCCGACACACGAGACGATCTGGGCACTGGTGAAGGGAGTCGAGGCATCGTGGTGAGCGAGGAGATCCAGCGGCGGTACGGCAACGTCCGCGCGGCGATGGCGCGGGACGGGCTCGACGCCGTGATCGTGAGCGGCAGCGAGTACACCGGGTTCGAGGGCGCCGTCACGTACATGTCCGGCTTCGTGATCGTGCACCGGTACGCCTACGTGCTGCTGCCGCTCGAGGGCGAGCCGTCGATCGTGTTCCCGCGCGAGGCGACGTACGTGGGCGAGCACGGGACGACGTGGATCGACGAGCAGGTCTTCGTCGAGCGGCCGGGCGAGTGGCTCGCCGACCGCGTGCGCGGCCGCCGCGTCGGCGTCTACGGGCTCGACTACGTGATGACGGTCCGCGACTACGCGGCGCTCGCCGGCGCGGCCGAGATCGTCCCCTGGGACGAGCAGTTCGACCACGCCCGCGCCGTCAAGAGCGAGCTCGAGCTCGAGTCGGTGCGCGACAGCGTCCGCATCAACACCGAGGGCTTCTGGATCTTCCTCGAGCACTTCGCGCCGGGGAAGGAGGAACGCGAGATCCTCGCGCCGTGCGAGCGCTGGTTCGTCGAGCAGGGCTGCGGACGCCTGACGATGGACATGGTGCTGACCGGCCCGAACGGCTCCGCGCTGCCCGAGTTCAGGATCGCCGGGTCGACGCGCATCGAGCCGACCGACCTCGTGCTGCCCTCGCTCGAGGTGGCCGGCCCCGGCGGCCACTGGGTCGAGGTGTCGCGCGCGATCTGCCCGGGCGAGCCGAGCGAGGACACGAGGCGGATGCTCGAGGCGTACGAGGAGTACTACGAAGCGGCGCACGGCGCGCTCCGCGCCGGGGCGACCGCGCACGACGTCCACCGCGCCGTCTCGAAAGGATTCGTCGAGCGCGGCTACCGGCTCGGCCACGTCACCGGGCACTCGATCGGCATGACGATGATCGAGTTCCCGAAGATCGGCGAGGGCGACGAGACCGAGCTCGCCGAGGGGATGGTGTTCTCGATGCACCCGCACGCGATCTCCACGGACGGCCGGGCGTGCCTCTACATGCAGGACACGTGGCTCGTCACGCGCGAGGGCGGCGTGCCGCTCGCGGGCCTCGAGATGAGGATCTTCGACGGAACGGAGGCACGGAGATGAGCGAGCTCTCGAAGCCGGTCCTACCCGGCAGCGCCGGCTCCGACTACGAGCGCTACCTGCGCACCGACGACCTGCTCGCGCTCCAGAAGACGGCGGACGAGTGGGTGCATCGCGACGAGCTGCTCTTCCAGTCGGTGCACCAGACGTCGGAGATCTGGCTGAAGCTCGCGTGGCACGAGGTCGAGGAGGCGGCGCGGCTCGTCGCCGACGACGACCTCGCCGCGGCGCTGCGGCTGCTCCGCCGGGCGAACGACTGCTTCAAGCTGGTCACGCCGGCGCTCGACATGCTCGAGCACATGTCGCCGTGGGAGTACACCGAGATCCGCAAGGTACTCGGCCACGGCAGCGGCTTCGACTCGCCCGGCTTCCGCGAGCTGCGGCGCGTGACGAAGGCGCTCGCCGAGCAGTTCCACGCCGCGCTCGAGCGCGCGGGCCTCTCGCTCGTCGAGGTCTACACGCACGGCCGCGAGCACGAGGAGCTCTACGGGCTCGCCGAGCAGCTGATCGAGCTGGACGAGCGGATCACCGTCTGGCGTGTCCGCCACTTCAAGGTCGTGCAGCGCACGATCGGCGGCGACGTGATCGGCACGCAGGGGACGCCGGTCGAGATCATGGGCCGGCTGATCCACACCTCGTTCGTGCCGGAGCTGTGGGACGTGCGCAACGAGCTGACGCGCATGAACCTGCCGTGACGTTCGCGGGCGTGTCGCTGGGCTGCGGCAACTTCGGCGGCGTCGGCTCCGCGCCGGAGTTCTTCGGGCGCGGCATCCCGCACGACGAGGCCTTCGCGATCATGGACCGCGCGTGGGACGCCGGGATCCACTGGTTCGACACCGGCGACGCGTACGGCGGCGGCGCCAGCGAGTCGTGGATCGGCGAGTGGCGCCGCGCGCGCGACGCCGACGGGCTCCAGGTGACGACGAAGGTCCTCCACTCGACGACCGGCAACCCCGACGACGTCGGCCTCGCGCCCGAGCGGATCCGGCGCCAGCTCGAGGGGAGCCTGCGCCGGCTCGGCGTCGAGCGCGTCGACCTGTACCTCGCGCACGAGCCCGACCCGCACGTGCCGGTCGCGGACACGGTCGGCGCCTTCGAGTCGCTGCGGGAGGAGGGGCTGATCGGCGCCTGGGGGCTCAGCAACGTCGACGCGCCCGGCATCGAGGAGGCGCTCCTGCACGGCCGCCCGGCGCTGGTGCAGAACTCGTTCTCGCTGCTCGACCGCGCCGACGAGCAGGACGTGCTGCCGCTCTGCCGCCGGCACGGCATCGCGTACGTGCCCTTCGGCCCGCTCGCGGGCGGCTGGCTGACCGGCAAGTACCGTCGCGGCGAGCCGTTCCCCGACGGCTCGCGGATGACGCAGCGGCCGGAGCCGTACAGCGGCTACGTCGACGGCGCGGTCTTCGACGCGCTCGACCGCCTCCGCGTCGAGGCCGACGCGCGCGGCGTCGAGCTCTCCGCGCTCGCGTTCGCGTGGGTGCTCGCGCGCGCGGACGGCGCCGTCTGCGGCCCGAACCGGGCCGCCCACCTCGAGCCAGTGCTGGCAGCGCGCGGGCTCGAGCTGTCGGAGGACGACGTCGAGCGGATCGGGGCGCTGGCGGCATGAGCGTGCGGATTCTCGACGAGCACGAGGTGCG
>CAZBYA010000090.1:0-7176 GCA_964496175.1 uncultured Gaiellales bacterium
GCGGCTTCTGGTCGAACGAGAAGATGAAGTACGACTTCGGCTTGACCTCGCCGTCGAGGTTGTCGGTCAGCGCCGAGGCGTCGAAGGCGATGCCGGAGCGGAGCAGGTCCTCCTTCAGGACGGCCTCGGGCGGGATGTGCGCGAAGCGCTCCATCAGCCCCTCGACGAGCGCGGTGCGGCCGGCCTCCACCCCGGCAACCTAGCGCAGGGCGGCTGCGAGCCCGGCGGTGCCGGTGGCAGGGCCGACGCGGAGTCGGTCGAGCGTCTCGAGGCCCTGGGCCGGCGACGCCCAGCCCTGGTTCTCGGTCTCCGCGGCGCGGAAGCCGGCGCGCTCGACCGCGGCGACGACGCGGGCGTCGTAGCGGCCGGCGGGGTAGCAGAAGACGTCGGCGCGGACGTGGTAGACGGCGCGGATCCAGCTGCGCGCGCCCGCGATCTCGTGGACGAGCTGCGAGTCGGACACCCTCGTCAGGTCGGGATGCGTGAAGGTGTGCACGTCGATCTCCCAGCCCGCGGCGATCATTTGCCGCACGCGCTTCGGGACGAGGTTGTGGACCTGGAGGTTGAGGTTGCCCGGCCAGTGGTACGCGGCGAGCGCCGGCATGGCGTCCTGCCAGTCGCCCGGGTAGCCGTCGTCGAACGTGAGCACGACCGGCTTCGCCGGCAGCGGCGCACCCTTCAGCCAGTGGTCGACGACGGCGTCCATCGTCACCGCGTGCCAGCCGTTCCGCGCGAGCCACGCCACCTGGGCGCGGAAGTCGGCCGGCGTCACGTACAGCCCCTCGTTCGGCGCGCCGGCCGCCTTGTAGCCGACGACGTGGTACTCGAGGATCGGCACCGCGCCGCCGCCCGGTGCGGCGGCCGCGCCGGCGGAGACGACCGCCGCGAGCGCCGCGGCGAGGATCGCGACGAGCGTCCTCACGGCCGCTGCTCGCCGTCCCAGTAGTCGAGGGGCTCGACGCGCGCGATCACGCCCAGGCCGCGGAAGGCGACCTTCTGCGAGCGCGGGTACCAGCACAGGTCGTTCGGCTTCCGCGTCCCGTAGACGAGCATCGTCACGCCCTCCTGGCCGGCCGTGAACCAGTGCGCGACGCCGGTGCCGGGCGGGCGGGCGACGAGGTGGCCCGGCCGCAGGGGGATCTCCTCCTGTTCCCCGGCGCGGGCGGGCGCGGGCCAGAGGTGCAGCGTCGCCGAGCCCTCGAGGACCACGAAGACCTCCTCCTCCTCGGAGTGGCAGTGCGGCACCGAGCCTTCGCGACCGGCGGCGATCCGCTCCCAGGCGAGCCCCGCGAGCACGGAGCGCTCGCGCGTCGCCAGCGCGTGCCACGTCTGTGCGCCCGCGCTCTCGGGCTCGACCTCGTCGACGTTGACGATGTTCGGCGGCCGCGGCGCGGGGTCGCCGACCTCGAGCGGCGGCTGCGCGGCCTCGACGTCCCACGGGTCGTCGGTGCGGCCCTCCGCCCACGGCCAGCCGAGGCGGATCGCGCCGGAGCGCGGGAGCCAGCCGAGCTCGGTCGCGTGTCGCGTCCCGAACACGAGCAGGTCGAGCCCGTCGTCGCCCGCGACGAACGTGTGCTCGAGCTCGTCCGGCCGGTGGATCACGCAGTCGCGCCGGCGCACCTCGTGCACCTCGCCGTCCTGCCACGCGAGGCCCGAGCCGCCGAGCACGAAGTAGAGCTCCTCCGACGCGCCGTGCGAGTGCGGCGGCGTCGGCAGCCTGGCCGGAGCGACGCGGACGCGGTTGACGCCGACTCCGGCCGTGCCGGCCGCGTCGCCGAGCGCCTGCCACGTCGCGTCCAGCTCGCCCTTCGCGCGGCGGACCGCCTCGACCTCGTCCCAGTGCGCGAGACCCACGGGGCTCGACTATAGGGCGTTGCTACCCTCGCGCGGCGTGCGCACGCTCGCCACGATCCTGCTCCTCGCGGCGGCCCTCGCGGCGCCCGCGCACGCGCAGGGGACGCAGCTGCTGCCCGGCGTGACCTACACGCGCACGGTCGAGTTCACGCCGCATGGCGCGGTCGTGCTGCACGTGGTGACGGCGCCGCGGCCGGGCTCGCAGAACGGCCTCTACCAGCTGACGCCGGTGCTCGCGGGCGGCTTCGTCACCGGCGGGCCCGAGCCGCTGACCCAGATCGAGCAGGACGAGTCGGCGCACGCGACCGTCGTCGGCCTCGAGGGCGACTACACCGCGAAGGACGGGACGCCGAGCGGGATCTTCATGCGCGGCGGCGTGCTCGTGCACACGCCGCTGTCGACCCGCTCGTCGCTCGGCGTCGACACCGGCGGGACGCTGCACGTCGACCGCGTCTCGCTCTTCGGCTACTGGCGCGGCACCGGCCAGCGGCATCCGTTGAACGGGCTGAACCGGACACCGAGCGCCGGCGAGCAGATCCTGTTCACCCCCGCCTACGGCGCGACCGTGCCGCCGGTCGCCGGCTCGGCCGAGGCCGTCTTCGCGAGCTTCCCGGCGGCGGCGCCGAACACCGACCTGAGCGCCCCCGTGACGGCGGTCGGCACGGGCGGCGGCCAGGCGATCCCGCCCGGGGGCGCCGTGCTCGTGGCGACGGGCGCCAACGCCGCCGCGCTCCAGGCGGAGGCGCCCGTCGGGACGCAGGTCGCGAGCCGTCTGATCCTCCAGCCGTCGTGGACGGGCGTCGCGGACGCGCTCGGCGGCGGGCCCGTGCTCGTCCGCGCCGGCAGGCCGGTCTTCCGCTCGCTCGAGGACTTCACGAACGACCAGGTGACGGCGCGGTCGCCGCGCGCCGGCGTCGGGCAGCTCGCGGACGGGCGCGTGATCCTGGTCGCCGTCGACGGCGACCAGCCCGGCTACAGCGTCGGCCTGACGAGCTTCGAGCTCGCGCAGGCGATGGTCGGGCTCGGTGCAGTCACCGCCGCCGCCGTCCAGCCGGGCCCCGCCGTCTCGCTCGCCTTCGCCGGCAGGCTGCTGAACCGGCCGAGCGTCCCGCGCGGCGCGCCCGTCAAGGACGCGCTGCTCCTCGAGTACCAGGGCGTCTACGCGCCGCCCGCATCGACGCCGCTCGTCGACGGCGACCCCGGCAGGACGCAGGAGCAGCTCTCGTACACCCTCGTCCGCCCGTCGACGGTGACCGCGCAGCTCGTCGGCCCCGGCGGCGCCGTGCAGCCGCTCGAGGCGGCCGTGCACCATGATCCCGGCACGGTCCCGTTCACCGTGACGACGTTTCCCGCCGAGGGGACGTGGCAGCTCGCCGTCAGCGCGACCGACGACGTCGGCCGCACGTCCACGGCGACCGTGACGTTCCGCTACGACCGCACGCTCACAGGGGCGGCGCTTGCCCGGCCCGCCGTCGGCTCGGCCGCGTTCCGCTTCACGCTCACGCGCGCAGTGAGCGTCCGGCTGCAGGTCGAGACGGCGTCCGGCGTGGTCGTGCGGGCGCTGCCGGCGGTCTCGCTCCAGCCCGGCCCGGGCACGCTCGTCTGGGACGGGCGGCTGCCGCAGGGGACGCGCGCGTGGGGCGGCACGTACGTCGCCCACCTGTTCTGGACGAGCGCGGTCGGCGCCTCCGACCTCGCCATCCCGTTCTCATTCGCCCGTGGGTAGGGTGGTGCGGCCGTGACCTCGTTCCTCGCGCACTACGGCGTGATCGCCGTCTTCGTGCTGATGGCGATCGACGCCGTCTTCCCGGCCGCCAGCGAGCTCGTGCTCGTGTACGGCGGCGCGCTCGCCTCCGGCGCGCTGACGCACCGCGTCGACGTGCTCGGCTGGCACACGACCGGCGCCGGCGCGTACATCTCGGTCGTGGCGGCCGCGATGATCGGCTACCAGCTCGGCGCCGACGCCGGCTGGTGGATCGGTGAGCGCGGCGGCCGGCCGTTCCTCGAGCGGCGTGGCCGCTGGTTCCACCTCGACGCCGCCCGGCTCGAGCGCGCCGAGCGCTGGTTCGCGCGCTGGGACGCCTGGGCGGTGCTGGTCGGGCGCGTGACGCCTGTCGCGCGCTCCTTCATCTCGATCCCGGCGGGCGTGTTCGAGAGCCCCTTCCTCCGCTACAACGTCCTGACGGCGCTCGGCAACGCCGTCTGGTGCTTCGCGCTCGCCGGCGTCGGCTGGGCGCTCGGCTCGAGCTACGGCCGGTTCGACCACGGCTTCCGCTACGTCGAGTACGCGGTCGTGGCGGGAATCGTGCTCCTCGCGGCGTACTGGGTGATGCGGCGACGCCGCCCGGCTACGATGCCCGAGGCCCATGGCGATTCCCCACGTTGACGTTCGCGCCCAGTACGCCCCGCTGACCGAGGAGCTCCAGGCCGCCTTCGCGCGCGCCCTGGAGACCGGCAAGTTCATCTTCGGCCCCGAGGTCGAGGCCTTCGAGCGCGAGGCCGCGGAGCTGCTCGGCGTGGAGGACACGGTGAGCTGCGCGAACGGCACCGACGCGATCGTGCTGGTGCTCGACGCGATGGGGATCGGCCCCGGCGACGAGGTGATCTGCCCGGCCTTCACCTTCTACGCGACCGCCGAGTCGATCGCGCGCCGCGGCGCGACGCCCGTGTTCGCGGACATCGACCCGGTGACGCTGAACCTCGACCCGGCCGACGTCGAGCGCCGGATCACGGGGCGCACGAAGGCGATCATGCCGGTGCACCTGTTCGGCCGCCCCGCGCCGGACCTCTCCGGCTTCGGCCTGCCGGTGATCGAGGACGCCGCCCAGGCGTTCGGCGCCGGCGGGATCGCGACGAGCGTCGCGTCCACCTTCAGCTTCTTCCCGACGAAGAACCTCTTCGCGCTCGGCGACGGCGGCCTGATCGCCGTCAACGACGCGGACCTGGCGCAGCGCCTGCGCATGCTCCGCTTCCACGGCTCGCAGGCGAAGAAGGAGTTCCTGTACGTCGGCTACAACTCGCGGCTCGACGCGATCCAGGCGTCGTTCCTGCGCATCTTCCTGCGCCACATCGGCGCGTGGAACGCGGCGCGGCGCGAGGCCGCGGCGCGCTACGAGGAGCTGCTCGACGGGCTCGTCGCGACGCCGCCGGACGAGCCGGGCCACGTCTATCACATGTACTGCGTGCGCTCCCCGGAGCGCGACCGGCTGGCCGCGGCGCTGAAGGAGGCGGACATCGGCTTCGCCGTCTACTACTCGCCGCCGCTCCACCTCCAGCCGGCGCTGCGCTACCTCGGCTACTCCGAGGGCGACCTCCCCGAGACGGAGCGCGCGTCGCGCGAGAACCTCTGCCTCCCGCTCTGGGCGGGGATCGGCGAGGAGCAGCAGGCCGAGGTCGTATCGGTGCTGCGGACAGCCTCGGAGCTCGTCGCCTCGTAAGAGCATGCGCTTTCCGGTGAACAGGCACCGGGTCTGGCAGCTCGTCTTCGACGCGGTCCTGCTCGCCGTCGCGTGGCGGCTCGCGTTCTACCTCAGCTTCGAGAAGACGGTCCCCGTCTTCTACCGCCACTTCCTGGATTGGCAGACGGTCGCGCTCGTCGTCGTGATCGAGCTCGCGACGTTCGTGCTCTTCGGCTTCTACAACCGCTGGTGGCGGTACGTCTCGACGCGCGACATGTGGGGCGCCTTCCGCGGCGTCACGGTCGCGTCGGCGCTCGCCTACCTCGTGCTCTACGCGTTCCCGCCCGAGCACACATCGCGCCTGCCGCACCGGATCGTCGCGCTCGACTACCTGCTCGTGCTCGCGTTCGTGGCCGGCTCGCGGCTGCTCGCCCGATCGCTGATCGAGCGCCCGCCGGGCGGGCTGGTCGCCCGCGGCAAGGAGGTGCTGATCGTCGGCGCGGGCGACGCCGGCCAGCTGCTCATCCGCGAGATGCAGCGCAACCGGAACCTGCGCTACACGCCGATCGGCCTCGTCGACGACGACCCGCGCAAGAAGGAGCTGCGCGTGCACGGCGTCAAGGTGCTCGGCACCACCGACGACCTGCCGCACGTGCTGCGCGACAACAAGCCCGACGAGGTGCTGATCGCGATCCCGACCGCGCGCGGCGAGGTGCGCCAGCGGATCGTCGAGACGTGCCGCGCCGCCGACGTCCCGGTCAAGACGCTGCCGGGCCTGCACGAGCTGATCTCCGGCAACCTCGACCTCGCCGGGCAGATCCGCCCGGTGCAGGTGGAGGACGTGCTCGGCCGCGAGCAGGTCGAGGTGAACCTGCCGCAGACCGCCAAGTACGTCCAGGGGAAGACGGTGCTCGTCACCGGCGCCGGCGGCTCGATCGGCTCCGAGCTCTGCCGGCAGCTCTCGCGGCTCGGCGTCGCGCGCCTCGTGCTCGTCGACAAGGGCGAGTCCCCGCTGTTCGAGATCGAGCGGGAGCTGACCGACGAGCGCCAGTTCGACGCCGCGATCCCCGTGCTCGGCGACCTCGGCGATCGCGCGAAGATGCGGCAGGTCTTCGAGCGCCACGCGCCGCAGGTCGTGTTCCACGCCGGCGCCTACAAGCACGTCGGCATGCTCGAGAGCAACCCCGCGCAGGCGATCACGAACAACATCCTCGGCACGCGCAACCTCGTCGAGGTCGCGCTCGAGCACGGCGTCGAGCGCTTCGTGATGATCTCGACCGACAAGGCGGCGAACCCGAGGAACGTGATGGGGCAGTCGAAGGCCGTCTGCGAGTGGATCGTCGAGTCGTCCGCGCTGCGCGACGACGTCCGCACGAAGTTCGTGGCGGTCCGCTTCGGCAACGTCCTCGGCTCGTCCGGCTCGGTGATCCCGATCTTCCGGCGCCAGATCGAGCGCGGCGGGCCCGTCACGGTGCGCCATCCGGAGATGACGCGCTTCTTCATGACGATCCCCGAGGCGGCGTCGCTCGTCGTGCAGGCGGGCGCCATGGGCGGCCGCGGCCAGGTCTACGTGCTCGACATGGGCGACCCGGTGCGGATCCTCGACCTCGCGAAGCAGATGATCCACCTGTCCGGCAAGAGCGAGGACCAGATCCCGATCGTCTTCACGGGCGCGCGAGCCGGCGAGAAGATCCACGAGGTGCTGTGGAACGACGGCGAGATGGTCGGGCCCACCTCGCACCCGAAGATCATGCGCGCGGCGCGGGCCGCGATCGACCACGGCTGGCTCGACGAGTGCCTCGCGGAGCTCGAGCGGCTCGTCGACGAGGGCGACGTGCTCGGCGCGGTCGGCAGGCTCCGCGGGATGGTCGACGCGCCGCGGCGCACCGGCCGCGAAGCGGTTCTGGAAGACACGTTGCACTGA
>CAZBYA010000090.1:7276-9563 GCA_964496175.1 uncultured Gaiellales bacterium
GGCCCGCCGGGGCCGTCGGTACGGTGGCCGGGTGGACCCCCTCGCCGGCCTGAACCCGGAGCAGCGGCGCGCCGCCGAGGCGGTGCGCGGCCCCGTCTGCATCCTCGCCGGGGCCGGCACCGGCAAGACGACCACGATCACCCACCGGATCGCGACGCAGGTCGCGACGGGCGCGTTCGCGCCGGGGCAGGTCCTCGCCGTCACGTTCACCGACAAGGCCGCCGGCGAGCTGAAGGCGCGACTCGCCGCGCTCGGCGCGGCCGGCGTGCGCGCGAGCACGTTCCACTCCGCCGCGTACCGGCAGCTGCGCCACTTCGCGCCCGACGCGGTCGGTCGCGTGCTCCCGTCGAAGGCGCTGCTGCTGCGCCAGATCGGCAACGGCCTGCCCGGCGCGTTCAGGTTCCGTCCCGCCGCCGACCTCGCAACCGAGGTCGAGTGGGCGAAGAACCGCCGCGTCCGTCCCGACGGCTACCTCGCGGCCCTCGCCGGGCGCGAGCCGCCGCTGCCGCCCGACCTGATGCTGCGCGTGTACTGCGAGTACGAGCGCCGCAAGGCGGCGGAGGACGCGGTCGACTTCGAGGACCTCCTCGAGCTCGCCGTGCGCCTGTTCGAGACGGACGAGCGCGCGTGCGAGACCTTCCGCGCGCAGTACCGCGCGTTCACCGTCGACGAGTACCAGGACGTGAACCTGCTCCAGCAGTCGCTGCTCGATCTCTGGCTCGGCGACCGCGACGACCTGTGCGTGGTCGGCGACGACTACCAGTCGATCTACGGCTTCACCGGCGCCGGGCCGGAGCACCTGCTGGCGCTGCCTGAGCGGTTCCCGCACGCGCTGGTGGTGCGGCTGGAGGCGAACTACCGCTCGACGCCTCAGGTGCTCGAGCTCGCGAACCGGCTCGTGCCGCGGCTCGGCGGCGCCGCCAAGGTGCTGCGGGCGACCTGCGCGGACGGGCCGGCGCCGTCCGTGCAGCCGTTCGCATCGCCGGAGGCGGAGGGCGCCGCGCTGGTCGGGGCCCTGCGCGCGCTCGAGGGCCCGCTCGAGCAGGCGGCGATCCTGTGCCGGACGAACGCGCGGCTGACCGACTTCGAGGAGCTGCTGCACGACGCCGGCATCCCCTTCCAGGGCGCGTCGCTGCTCGAGCGCGAGGCCGCGCGGCGTTTGCTCCGGCGCGTCGAGCGCTCGGCCGGGCCCGCCGCCGACGCGGTGCGCGCTGCGGCGCTCGAGGCCGGCTGGCTCGAGCTGCCGCCGGCGAAGCTGGGCGAGCGCGAGCAGGTGCGCCAGCAGGACCTCGCGCGGCTCGTCGCGCTCGCTGCGGCCTTCGCCGGGGACGCCGCGGCGTGGGCCGCCTCCGTGCGCGAGCGCTTCTCCCCCGGCGGCGACGGCGCGCACGGCGTCCACCTGCTCACGTACCACCGGGCGAAGGGGCTCGAGTTCGACGCGGTCTTCCTGCCCCGGCTCGAGGAGAAGGAGCTGCCGTCGCGGCAGGCGCGCACCGAGACGGAGGTGGAGGAGGAGCGGCGGCTCCTCTACGTCGGGCTGACGCGGGCGAGGCGGACGCTGTGGCTCTCCTGGTCGGGCCGCCGCTCGCGCTTCCTCGCGGAGCTGGGCGTGGGCGGCCGGGAGGCCTCGCGCTCCGCCGAGTGGACGCCGCTCGGGGAGCGCCTGCGCGCCTGGCGGCTCGAGCGGGCGAAGGTCGACGGCGTGCCGCCCTACGTCGTCTTCCACGACGCCGTGCTGCACGCCATCGCCGACGCGCGGCCCGGCTCGCTCGGCGAGCTGGCGCAGATCGCGGGCGTCGGGCCGGCGAAGCTCGACCGCTACGGGTCGGATGTCCTAGCGCTCGTCGAGGGCTGAGAGCAGCAGGTCGAGCAGCGCCTGCGGGTCGCGGCGCACGCGCCCGCCCGCGCCGCGCTCGCGCTTGGCGAGCTCGAGCGCGCGCGGGTCGGTGAGCGGCCGCAGCCGACCCTGCCGGATCAGCTCCTCGTCGACGCCGCCGAGCCGGCCGCCGTAGGTCGTGTAGACGGGGACGCCGAGCGCCGCCGCCTCCCGGTTCATCGTGCCGCCGGCCGAGACGACCAGGTCGGAGAGCGCGATCAGGCTCTGCGCGTCCACCGCCCGCTCGGGGACGATCACCGACGGCAGCGCCAGCGACTTCACGTAGTCGCGCTGCTCCTCCGTCCGCGGGATCACGAACGCGTGCACGTGGTCGGAGCGGCCGAGGTGCTCGAGCGTCATCGGGAAGAGCGGGTTGGAGTGGCGGTGGTACAGCGAGACGTCCGGCGGCGG
>CAZBYA010000091.1:0-4403 GCA_964496175.1 uncultured Gaiellales bacterium
TGGGGGCGGGAGGATTCGAACCTCCGTAGGCTGAGCCGACGGGTTTACAGCCCGTTCCCTTTGGCCGCTCGGGCACACCCCCGATGGAGCGGGGCGCATTGTAGCCTCCGCCCGATGCAGCGCTTCGACGCGCTCGTGGTCGGCGGCGGGCCCGCCGGCTCCGCCACCGCGATCCGGCTCGCCGACGCCGGCGCGCGCGTGCTGCTCGTCGACCGCGCCACCTTCCCGCGCGACAAGCCGTGCGGCGGCGGCCTGACGACGCGCGCGTTCCGCCAGTGCCCGGTCGACCCGACGCCGGTGGTCGAGGAGGAGGTCGACGTCGTCGAGCTGCGCTTCAGGTACGCCGACGCGGTCGAGCGCCGCTCGTCGCAGCCGGTGATCCGGATGACGCAGCGGCGGCGCCTCGACGCGTTCCTGCTCGACGCGGCGCGCGAGCGCGGCGTCGAGGTGCGCGAGGGGACGACGATCGACGTCGCCGACGCGCCCGCGGACGTCGTCGTCGCAGCCGACGGCGCGAACGGGACGACGGCGCGCGCGCTCGGCCTCGGTGCGGGGATCGTCCACGGCGTCGCGTACGAGGGCAATGTCTCCTACGACGCGCTGCCGCGCGCGCGCTACGCGCGCCGCGCCGTCGTCGAGCTGGCGGACATCCCCGGCGGCTACGGCTGGGTCTTCCCGAAGGGCGACCACGCGAACGTGGGCGTGGGGGCGTGGCAGAGCGAGGGCCCGCGCATCCGCGAGCACCTCGCCCGCGTCTGCGCCGCGCACCACGTCGCGCCCGAGCAGCTCGACGGCCTGCGCGGCCACCGGCTGCCGTTGCGCCGCCCGGGCACGCCGATCGCCAACAAGCGCGGCCTCCTCGTCGGCGACGCCGCCGGTCTGATCGACCCCGTCTCCGGCGACGGCATGTACGAGTGCTTCGTCTCCGCGCGGCTCGCAGCCGAGGCGATCGTCGTCGGCCGCCTCGACGGCTACACGGCGGCGCTCGACGCCGAGCTCGGCAGCCTCCACCGCGCCTCCTGGAAGCTGAAGCACGCGCTCGACCGGTGGCCGCGCGCCTCGTGGCGCGTCGCGCGCACGGCGCTGCTCTGGCGCAGCGTCGAGCGGCTCCTGCTCGGCGAGCTGCGCACGCCCGGCGAGCAGCACGGCGTCGCCCGCCTGCCGCTCAAGGCGCTGGACGTGCTCGGCCGCACCTAAAGCGCCGGCCCCCTGTTGCCGACATTCAGGTCGGCATGGACCTGAACGACCTGCTGCGGCGTGCGGTCGAGGCCGGCGCCTCCGACATCCACCTGAAGGTGGGTCGGCCGCCCCTGCTTCGCCACGACGGCGAGATCTCCCCGCTCGAGGCGCCGCCGCTCACGGAGGCCGACCTCGACGCGGCGCTGCGCGCGGTCACCGCGGTCGCCCCGCAGCGCTACGAGCAGTTCCAGGCGGCCGGCGACCTCGACCTCGCCTACACGGCCGAGGGCCTGCCGCGCTTCCGCGTCAACGCGTTCCGGCAGCGCGGCGCCACCTCGTTCGCGCTGCGCGTGATCCCCACCACCGTGCCGTCCTTCGAGCAGCTCGGCCTCCCGGACGGCGTGGGCCGGCTTGCCGACGAGCACCGCGGCCTCATCCTCGTCACCGGCGCGACCGGCTCCGGCAAGACGACGACGCTGGCGGCGATCGTCGACCACATCAACCGCACGCGGCGCTCGCACATCGTCACGATCGAGGACCCGATCGAGATCCTGCACGAGGACCGGCTGTCGATCGTCAACCAGCGCGAGGTGGGGCTCGACACCGAGAGCTTCGGCCAGGCGCTCCGGCGCGCGCTCCGCCAGGACCCCGACACGATCCTGATCGGCGAGCTGCGCGACGCCGAGACGGCGCAGACCGCGCTGCAGGCGGCCGAGTCGGGGCACCTCGTCTTCTCGACGCTCCACACGATCGACTGTGCCGAGACGATCGGCCGCATGATCGAGTTCTTCCCGCCCGGGAAGCAGCAGCAGATCCGCTCGATCATGGCCGGCGTCCTGCGCGGCGTCATGTCGCAGCGCCTGCTGCCGCGCCTCGGCGGCGGTCGCGTCGCCGCAGTCGAGCTGATGATCTCGAACGCCCGCATCGCCGACCTGATCCGCGAAGGCAAGCCCGAGGAGATCACCGACGCGATCGCGGAAGGCGAGTTCACGCAGATGCAGACGTTCCAGAAGGCGCTGATCGACCACGTCCTCGCCGGGTCGGTCGACCGCGAGGTGGCGGCGAACGCCGCCACGAACCGCCACGACTTCATGGTCGCGCTCGAGTACGCCGAGAAGGCGCAGCGCGCGGGCATCGACCACACCGCACCCGCGGCGGTGCTGGTGGAGCAGCCGGAGCCGGACGGCGAGCCCGAGGCCGAGCCGCCGCTCCGCCTCGCCCCGCTCGGAGGCTGATGACGCGGCTGCTGATCGTCGTGCTGGTCGCGCTCGCCGCGGCCGGCGCCGCGTCGGCCGACACGTTCGTGGTCGTCCCGCAGACGCCCGCCCGCACGCTCGCCTCGTCGCTGCCGAGCGCCACGGCGCCGAACGCGGACGGCGTGCCGCTGCCGCAGGCCCTGGCGACGCCGCAGCAGTCGCAGCCGCTGACGTGGGACGAGCTGCTCCCGGTCTGGCAGGCGGCGGGACAGGCGTACGGCGTGCCGTGGTCGGTGCTCGCGGCGATCAACAAGGTCGAGTCGGACTTCGGCGCGAACATGGGGCCGAGCTCGGCCGGCGCGATCGGCTGGATGCAGTTCATGCCCGACACGTGGGCGCGCTGGGGCGTGGACGCGAACGGCGACGGCGTCGCCGACCCGTGGAACGCGCAGGATGCGATCTACTCGGCGGCGCGCTACCTCGCCGCGAGCGGCGCGGCGACCGACATCGCCGCGGCCGTCTACTCGTACAACCACGCGCAGTGGTACGTCGACGAGGTGCTCCAGCTCGCCGCGCAGTACGCGAACGGGGGCACGGCCTTCGCCAACACGCTCGACGCCGCGCAGCAGAGCCTCGACGCCGCGCGGCAGGCCGTGCTGGACGCGAACGCCCGGCTGCTTGCCGCGCGCTCGGTGCTCGACGCACTCGAGGCGCGCCAGTCCGCGCTCCAGGCGGCGGCCGCCGCGGCCGGGTCGCTCTCCGACCGGCTCGCGCTCGAGAAGTCCGCGACGCTCGTCGGCGTCCGGGCGCAGGCGGCGGCGGACGACGTCGCCGCGGCCCAGTCGCAGCTCGACACCGCGCAGTCGGCGCTCGACACCGCGCGCACGGCGGCGGCCGGCGCCGCGTTCGCGCCGGGCGCCGCGCCGCTGCTCCAGGCGCCCGCCTCCGCCAACGGCTACGTCTTCCCGGTCGCAGGCGGCGCCGGCGTGGTCACCGTCGGCCACACCCACCACGACTTCCCCGCCGCCGACATCGACGCGCCCGCGGGCACCCAGCTCTACGCGCTCTCCGACGGCACGGTCGAGAGCTCGTGGTCGAGCCCGGCCGGCGCCTGCGGCATCGGCTTCGTCATCCACACCACCGACGGCCTGACGTGGAGCTACTGCCACCTGTCGTACCTCGAGCCCGCGGTCGTCCCCGGCGCGACGCTGACCGCCGGGCAGCCGGTGGGGCTCGTCGGCCAGACCGGCGCCGCCACCGGCCCGCACCTGCACCTCCAGCTCGACCCGCCGACCGGGTACCCGCAGGACGAGCCCTGGTTCCAGTCGTTCGCCGGCACCGCATTCAGCTGGTCGGACTCGGTGCAGTCGAACCCGGCGAACGGGCCGGTCTTCGCCGTCGTCGGCGACTCGGGCGCCGCCCGCACGCTCTCCTCCGCCTCGCAGCCGGTGATCCTCTTCACCGCTTCGGGGGGTTGAGTTCCCGGCCGCCGCTGCCGAGAGAGACCGCGATGGGACGTCCGGGAGCCTTTCTGCCGCGCCTGCTCGCGCTGACCGCGGTGTGGCTGCTCGCCACCACCGCGCTCACGTACGCCGCCGCGCAGCGGATCTCGGCCCCGCGGACGCCGGCCGCCACGACCACCGCCGCGCAGACGGCGGCGCAGGCGGCGACGACGAAGGTGCTGGTCGTGCCCGACGTCCGCACCCAGGCCTACGTCTTCGCCGAGGGCACGCTCGGCGACGCCGGGTTCGCCTGGCGCGTCGAGGGCTCCGTGCAGGGGTACGCGCCCAACACGGTCGCCTCGCAGACGCCGGCGCCCGGCACGCGCGTCCTCGACACGGGCCTGCCGACGGTCGTCCTGTACCTCGCGCGCTCCGGCCGCGAAGCCGGCGTGCCCCAGAACGGCTCGCCGCTCGCCGGCACCCCGGTGAGGCTCGCCGGCGCCCTCCCGGCCGCCACGCCCGCGCCGACGCGCACCGTGGAGTCGACGCCCGCGCCGACGGCCGCGCCTGCGCCGAAGGCCGCGCC
>CAZBYA010000091.1:4503-9425 GCA_964496175.1 uncultured Gaiellales bacterium
GGCCGCGCCTGCGCCGAAGGCCGCGCCCGCGCCCAAGAAGGTCGCCGCCACGAAGGCCCCCGCGCAGCGCTGGCCGCAGCACCGGCCGCCCGCGTTCGTCGTCCCCGGCGCGCGGCGCGAGCCGCTCGACGAGATGCCGCTCCCCGACCGCGCCGCGATGCTGCTGCGCTGGATCGAGACGCGGCCGAAGCCGACCGACTGGAACGTCGGCTACTGGCTCTACCAGCACGCCTGGATCGTCACCGGCGCCGAGTTCGGCTGGTGGCACGGCGCGCAGGCGCTCCACACGCTGCTCGCGGTCGACGACCGCGCCTGGGCCCTCTGGGGGATCGGCGACCGCAGCAAGGCGATCGCGCAGCAGGCGCTCGCGGAGGTCGAAGCGAGGTCGCATTGAGCCGGGCGCTCGGGGAGGAGGGCGGCTACAGCCTGGTCGAGCTGGTCACGGTGATGGCGATCCTCGCGACGGTCGTCGGCGCCGTCACCGGGCTGTTCGCGAGCGGCATCAACGCCGACGCCGACCAGAACCGCCGCTTCCAGGCACAGGAGGCGACCCACGTCGCGATGGACAAGATGCGGCGCGAGCTGCACGCGGCCTGCACGATCTCGAGCCCGGCGAGCGACAACACCTGGCTCAGCTCCGTCACCGTCTACTTCCCGGCCGACGGCTGCGCCTCCGGCTCGAACAGCGTCACGTGGTGCACCGTCGCGAGCGGCACGCAGTGGTCGCTCGACCGCGTCGTCGGCACGAGCTGCTCCGGCTCGCTCGTGACCTGGGTCAAGAACCTGACGAGCGCGAACGTCTTCGTGTACCTGCCGCCCAACTCGCACGTGACGACGCTCGGCGGCGGCTCGTCGGGGATCGTCACCGTCGACGGGTCGAGCTCGCTGCCGCGGCTCCACGTCGACCTGACGACGACGCTCAACGCGCAGAAGCACGACGCGTACCGCGTGGTCGACGACATCGCCTTCCGCAACGGCCCGCGCGCCTGCTCCTCGGGGTCGACGTGCTGAGGCGGCTCGCTCGCGAAGAGCACGGCATGGCGCTGATGGTCGCGCTGATGTCGATGACGGTCCTGGCCATCGTCACCGGGACGACGATCTTCTACACGACGCAGAGCGAGCACGAGTCGTCCTACTCGAGCGCCTCGCAGACCGCGTACAGGCTCGCCGAGAGCGGCATCAACAACGCGATGGCGGTGCTCGGGTACAGCTCCACCAACGCCCTCAGCTCGACCGCCCTGCCGAACACCGAGGCGACCGCTTCGTCCCAGACGTACCCGACCGGCACCTCGAAGTGGTGGGGGACGCTGAACAGCTCGACGAAGACGTGGACGCTCTACGGCAAGGGGATCGCCGCCAGCCCGATCGCCACCGTCAGCGCCGTCACGCGCACGATCACGGCGACGATGAACGTCACGTACTCGTACTCGCAGCCCGTGAACGCACAGGCGTGGAACTACATCTACCTGACGAACGCCGGCGGGCCGACCACGTGCGACACGACGCTGTCGAACAACGTCCAGCTCGACGCGCCGCTCTACCTCGACGGCAACCTCTGTATGAGCAACAACACGAACATCCGCGAGGACCTGATCTCGCCGAAGATCCCGATCTCGGTCGTCGTCAAGGGCAAGGTTGCCTTCTCGAACGGCGCGTCGATCGGCATGAGCTCGACGAACACCGTCACGTCCGTCTACATCGTCGGCGGCTGCGGCACGTCGCTCTCGAGCACGCACTCCCCCTGCAAGCCGTACCCGCAGTCCGGCAACGACCCGATCTACCCGGGCACCGGCGGCTTCAGCACGACCGCGCCGAGCGTCTCGGCGCCGACGGTCAACTGGGTGACCGACGGCTGGTACCAGAACGCGAGCCCGGGTCCCAACCACCCGTGCACCACCGTCAGCGGCACGCCGCCCACCTTCGACGGCGGCCCCTCGCCGCACAACACCCAGCAGGACCTGGTGTCGCCGTACGCGAACGGCAGCGACGGCACGCAGAACCTGACGCCGTCCGGCACGAGCTACACCTGCCAGACCTCGGGCGGCCAGTTCTCCTGGAACGCGACGACCCACACGGTCACGATCTCGGGCGTCATCTACATCGACGGCAACGTGACGATCGGCGACGGCAGCGTCGATGTGTACACGGGCCAGGGCACGATGTACGTCTCCGGGTACGCAACGGTCAGCGGAACCATGTGCGGCAAGCGGAACGCGGGCAACACCGCCTGCGACTTCGCGAACTGGAACCCGAACACCACGATGTGGATCCTCGCGGCGCACGGCGACAACGGCTCCGGCTACTCGATCGTCTTCCCGAACAATGCCACCTGGGAGGGCGGCCTCTACGCCACGAACGGCATCGACCTCTCGAACAACGGCACGGTCGAGGGGCCGATGATCGGCGGCACCGCCGTCTTCTCGAACAACGTCACCGCCAGGCCGTTCCCGGTCATCACCAACGTGCCGGTCGGCGCGCCCGGCAACCCGAACGTCTACGCGCAGCCGAACCCGCCCGGCGGCTACAGCGGCTAGCGCGCGCTGCCGATACTGGTCGGGATGGGCCTCGCCGCCGCAGGCATCGCCTTCGTCCCCGCGCTCGCCGTCGGGTCGTTCCTGAACGTGGTCGCGGCGCGCGTGCCGCTCCGCCGGTCGGTCGTCGCCCCCGGCTCCGCCTGCCTCGGGTGCGGGACGCCGATCGCGTGGTACGACAACGTCCCCGTGCTCTCGTGGCTCCTCCTCCGCGGCCGCTGCCGCTCGTGCGGCGCCGCCATTTCCTGGCGCTACCCCGCGGTCGAGCTCGCGACCGCGGTGCTCGTCGGCGCGTGCTTCTGGCGCTTCGGCGTCAGCTGGGACGCTGCGATCGCCTCCTTCTACTGCGCGGTGCTCGTCGTGCTCTCGTCGATCGACATCGAGCGTCGCATCGTCCCGAACCGGATCGTGCTTCCCGCCGCGGCGGTCGTGCTCGTCGCGAAGACGCTCGTCCACCCGTCGGTCGAATGGCTCGCCGCCGGCCTCGGCGCGTCGCTCTTCCTCTTCCTGGCGGCGCTCGCGTACCCGCGCGGGATGGGCATGGGCGACGTGAAGCTCGCGCTGCTGCTCGGCTTCGCCGTCGGCCGCTCGGTGCCGGTCGCGATCCTCGGCGGCACGATCTTCGCGCTCGTCCCGTCGCTCGTGCTGTTCGCGCGGCACGGCGCCGCCGCGCGCAAGATGGCGATCCCGTTCGCGCCGTTCCTCGCTCTCGGCGGCGTGCTCGCGCTGTTCGCCGGCAGGGCGATCGAGCACTGGTACCTCCACACGCTGTAGCGCGCTCAAGGGGGGCAGCCCTCGTGCCGATACCTCGAACGAGGGATCGATGACCGACGACTTCACCCTGCGCACGGCTCCGCCGGCCGGCGGCCAGGCGCCGCCCGTCGACGGCGGGCTGCGGCGCGCCGCCGCCCCGGGGATCAACGAGACGGCGGAGCTGCTGGCCGACCTGCTGGCGGCGACGGGCCTGATCCCCTCGGACAAGCTCGCGGTCGCGCGCGGGCGCGCGGGCTCGAGCGGCTCGCTGGCGCAGGCGCTCGTCGACGAGGGCGTCGCGAGCGCGGAAGGGATCGCCCGCACGCTGGCGGCGCGCTACCGGCTGCCGCTCGTCGACCTCGCCGCGACGGGCGTCGACCCCCAGGCGGCAGGGCTCGTGCCGCTGCACGTGCTCGAGCGCCTGGGCGCCGTGCCGTACGCGGTCGACGACGTCACGCTTCGCGTCGCGGTCGCCGACCCCGGCAACGTGCACGCGATCGACGAGCTCCGGCTCGCGACGCGGCTGACCGTCGAGCTCGCCGTCGCGACGCGCGACGACGTTGAGGCGGAGATCCGCCGGCTGCTCCGCGCGTCGGAGGCATCGGGGGCGCGCGCCGCGCTCGAGGAGCAGCAGGAGCTGCTCGACGAGGAGGAGGGAGACGACCTCGAGGTCGACGACGGCGTCTCGGACGCGCCGCTCGTCCGGCTCGTCAACTCGGTGATCTTCCAGGCGGCGGAGGACGGCGCCTCGGACATCCATTGGGAGCCGCAGGACGACTCGCTCGTCGTCCGCCTCCGCATCGACGGCGTGCTCCACGAGGTGCAGCGGATCCCGAAGCGGCTCGCGAACGGCGTCACGACGAGGCTGAAGGTGCTGGCGAAGCTCGACATCGCCGAGCGGCGCAAGCCGCAGGACGGCCGCATCGCGCTGAACGCCGCCGCGGCGGGGCGCACGATGGACATCCGCGTCGCCGTGCTGCCGACCGTCGAGGGCGAGTCGATCGTCATGCGCCTCGTCGACAAGTCGAAGAAGGTGCCGACGCTCGCAGAGCTGGGCCTGTCGGAGGACATGGGGGAGAAGCTGCAGGACCTGTTCCACCGGCCGACCGGAGCGCTGCTCGTCACGGGGCCGACGGGCTCCGGCAAGTCGACGACGCTGTACGCGGGCCTGACGGAGATCAACCGGCCGGAGATCAACATCATCACGGTCGAGGACCCGGTCGAGTTCCGCGTCCCCGGCGTCAACCAGGTGCAGATCAACAACCGCGCCGGGCTGACGTTCGCGGCGTCGCTGCGGTCGATCCTGCGCTCCGACCCCGACGTGGTGATGGTGGGCGAGATCCGCGACTCCGAGACCGCGCAGATGGCGATCGAGGCGGCGCTGACGGGCCACCTCGTCCTGTCGACGCTGCACACCAACGACGCGCCGGGCGCGCTCACGCGCCTGAACGAGATGGGCGTCGAGCCGTTCCTGACCGGCTCCGCCGTCACGGCGGTGCTCGCGCAGCGGCTGACGCGCAAGCTCTGCACGCACTGCTGCGAGCTGTACACGCCGTCGGTCGACGAGCTCATCCGCGCGAAGGTCTCGCCGGACGTCGCGGCGATGACCGACGGGATGGCGCTGTACCGCAAGCGCGG
>CAZBYA010000092.1:0-9263 GCA_964496175.1 uncultured Gaiellales bacterium
GACTGGGAGGACGAGGACGGCTACGCCGCCGAGGAGAGCCTCGAGCAGAGCTACCGCGAGCGGCCGAACGTCCGCCGGCTGACGCCGCGCCGCCGCCACCGCGACTTCGACGACTGGACGGAGTCGGAGGCCGACCAGCCGACGTCGCGTGTCGCCGCGGTGCGCCCGCAGCGAACGGCGCGGATCGAGGCGGTCCCGAACCCGTCGAGCGTCAAGGTGCACCTCGTCCTGCCGCGCAGCTTCAACGACGCGCAGCAGATCGCCGACCGGTTCAAGCAGGGGATCCCGGTGATCCTCAACCTCCAGAGCGCCGACACGGAGCTGTCGAAGCGGCTGATCGACTTCGCGAGCGGGCTGACGTACGCGCTGAACGGCGGCATGCAGCGCGTCGCCGACAAGGTCTTCCTGCTGACACCGCGGAACGTCGAGGTCTCGGCGGAGCAGCGGGCGGCGCTGCTCGAGCGCGGCGGCTTCTTCAACCAGGCGTAGCGGCCGCGTAGGAGAAGGCTCCGCCGCCCCGAAAGGGGCCGCGAAATGCTGCTCGACGCGATCAGCGAGGTCGAGCTCTTCGTGGACGTCTTCGTGACGGTCTACGTCCTGGCGATCTTCGCGTACATCCTGCTCTCCTGGCTGGGGTCGATGGCGCAGCTGCCGTCTGCGCTGCGCCCGGTCCAGCGGTTCCTCTACGACGTGTGCGAGCCGTACCTGCGGCTGTGGCGGCGCCTGCTGCCGTTCTCCCTCGGCCCCCTGGACTTCTCGCCGATCGTCGCCGTCTTCGCGCTGATCGCGCTCGACCGGATCCTGATCGCAGTCCTGGGGAGGCTGCACTGAACAAGGAGGAGAGGATGCGTTATTCACCTGTCGAGCTGAGACACGTGCGCCTCGGGCGCAGGCTGTTCGGCTACGGACGAGACGAGGTCGACGCGCTGCTCGAGGAGGTCGCCGACAGCTTCGAGGAGGTCTGGGGCGAACGCGGCGAGCTCGCCGACCGGCTCGAGGACCTGGAGAAGCTGCTGGCCGACGTGAAGCAGCGCGAGCAGCTGCTCGCGTCCACGCTCGTCGCCGCCGAGAAGGCGGCGGTCGAGGCGAAGGAGGCGGCGAAGCGGGAGTCCGAGCTGATCGTCGCCGAGGCCCACCAGGAGGCACGCTCGATCACGCGCGCCGCGCAGACCGAGCGCGAGCGGCTGTTCGCCGAGGCACGCCGCGTCGAGACGCTCCTGCGCGCCGCGCTCGGGATGATCGAGGAGAGCCGGGCGGGCGGCGAAGAGCAGGCGTCGCCCCCGGCGCCCCCGGTCGAGCGCTGGCCCACGCGCGAGGACACGCGCGAGTTCCAGGCCCTCGCCCCGGAGCCGCCGGCGCCGCAGCCGCCCGACGACCCGCCGCCCGCGGCGCGGCACGACGTGCGGCTGCCGCCCGTGACGCTCCTGCCGGACGCCGGCGACGACCACGACGACGACGGCCCCTCGGCCGCGCGCGACTTCGCCTGGGGCTGAGCCGTGAGCGCCGTGGCCGAGGAGTACCCTTGGGCCATGAGCGTGCAGGCGCACCTCCGACTCCGGGTCTCGCCCGGCGCCGCCCGCCCGACCGTCGTCGGGCGGCACGGCGACGGCTGGAAGGTGCGCGTCGCGGCTGCCCCCGAGGACGGGCGCGCCAACGCCGCCGTCGTGCGGCTGCTCGCGGAGGCGCTCGCGCTGCGCGAGCGCGACGTGGCGATCGTTTCCGGTCGCGCGTCGCGGGACAAGACCGTTGCGCTCACGGGCATCGGGCCCGACGAGATCGAACGCCGGCTCGAGCGCGCGAGCGGCGGAAAGGACTCGACGTGACCAGCATCGACACCGACGAATACCGCCGTCTGCTCGAGGAGGAGCGCGCGCGGCTGACCGACGCCGTGCGCTACCTGCACGAGGAGCACCCCGGCACCCTCGAGGACGAGCTCGGAGAGGTCGGGGGCCGTGGCATCGACAATCACCTCGGCGACATGGCCTCCGCGACGTTCGACCGCGAGCTCGACGAGGGGCTCGAGGAGGGCGCGCAGCAGACGCTGCGGGAGATCGAGGCGGCGCTGGAGCGGCTCGACGACGGCACGTACGGCGTCTGCGAGGCGTGCGGCAAGCCGATCGCGCCCGAGCGGCTCCGGGCGATCCCCTGGGCGCGGCTCTGCATCGACGACCAGAAGCGGCGGGCCGGTTGACCGACCGCACGGGGGAGCGCACGGCCGACGTGCGGGTCGGCTCGTCGACGGACGGCCTGACGCCGCTCTCGGTCGTCGAGCGCTCGCTCGCGGCGGGGCGCCGGCAGTGGGCGGGCCTGCTCGCGGTCGCGGCCGCCGCGGTCGTCGCGGACCAGGTGACGAAGCACGTCGTCACCAGCACGCTGGGCCTCGACGACTCGGTCCACGTGCTCGGGCCGCTCTCGATCCACCACGTGCAGAACTCGGGCATCGCGTTCGGGCTGTTCGGCAGCGCGACGTCCGTCGTCACGATCGTGACCGCGGCCGCCGTCGTCTGGATGCTCGCGTTCTTCGCCCGCTCCGGCGCACGCCATCCGGTGCTGCCGGCCGCGCTCGGGCTGCTGGTCGGCGGCAGCGTCTCGAACCTCGTCGACCGGATCCGGCTCGGTCACGTCACCGACTTCATCGACTTCCGGTACTGGCCGGCGTTCAACCTCGCCGACACGTTCATCTGCATCGGCGTCGCGATCCTGCTCGTCGCGCTCATGCTCGCCGATCGCACGCCGCCGCGGCCCCGGCGCACGCTCGACGTCGCCGCACGGTGACGACGCTGACCGTCCCCGCGGAGGCGGCGGGCGAGCGGCTCGACCGGTTTCTCGCGACGCACCTCGGCTCCCGCGCGGCGGCCGAGCGCGCCGTCGAGGCGGGGGCGCTCGTCGACGGGGTCGCCCGCTCGAAGAGCTTCCGGCTCGAGGGCGGGGAGGAGGTGATCGTGCCGGAACCCGCGGCGGCCGACGCTCCCGCGGCGCCGGCGCCGCCGCGGATCGCCTACGAGGACGAGCACCTGCTCGTCGTCGACAAGCCGGCGGGCCTCGTCGTCCACCCCGGGGCGGGCAACCCCTCGGGCACCCTCGTCGACGCGCTCGCCGGCACGCTGGCGGGCGGCGACCCCGGGCGGCCCGGCATCGTGCACCGGCTCGACCGCGACACGTCCGGCCTGCTCGTGGCGGCGAAGTCGGAGGAGGCGTACGAGCGTCTCGGGCGTCTCGTGCGCGAGCGCGCGCTCGAGCGGACGTACCTCACGCTCGTGCACGGCCGGCCGCGTTCGCGCCGGGGCCGCATCGAGGCGCCGGTCGGACGCGACCGCGGCGACCCGACGCGCATCTCGCTCGACACGGACACACCGCGCGACGCGGCGACGGTGTTCGAGGTCGTGCGCCTCTGGCCCGAGCACGCCCTGCTCCGCGTCACGCTCGAGACGGGACGGATGCACCAAATCCGCGTGCACCTGGCGGCGATCGACCTGCCGGTCGCGGGCGACCCCGTCTACGGCGTGCGCGAGCCGGGCCTCGAGCGGCAGTTCCTGCACGCGTCGCGGCTCGCGTTCGCCCACCCGTTCACCGGCGAGCGGCTCGAGCTCGAGTCGGAGCTGCCGCTCGACCTCGCGGCGTTCCTCGACACCCTGGGCGAAGCGGCCTAGCGCTCGCGCTTCGCCGCGTACTGCCGCAGGTCGGCGAGGCGGAGCAGCTCCTCCGGGGACGACGCCTCGCCCGGGAAGCAGCCGTAGCCGGCGCTGAACGAGAAGCCCGGCGGCAGCTCGTCCCGGGACTGGAGGTCGCCCACGCCCGCGCGCAGCCGGCGCAGCAGGCGTCCGCCGGCGTGCTTGTCGGCCTCGAGCAGCAGCACGCCGAACTCGTCGCCGCCGAGACGGCCCGCGACGTCCGAGCTGCGGAGCATCGACGTCAGGAGCCGCCCGAAGCGATACAGCGCGCGGTCGCCCTCGATGTGGCCGAGCGTGTCGTTGATCTGCTTGAAGCCGTCGAGGTCGACGAAGACGAGCGTGACGCCGTGGTCGTACCGGGCCGCGCGCTCGAGCTCGACCTCGAGCAGGGCGCCGAACGCCTGGTGGTTGAGCAGGCCCGTGAGCGCGTCGCGCCGCGCCTGCTCCGCGAGCTCGGCGGTGGCGCGGTCGAAGTAGGCGACGACGCACTCGACGACGAGGCGGTCGATCGTGTCGTTCAGCCGCCGTTCCAGGTCGACCAGGTCGGCGCCGGCGATCTCGGGCGCCCGCGCCAGCGCGAAGCGCCACAGGACGCGGCGCAGCAGCAGGAACTCCGTCACCACCTCGCGCGGCGCGAACCCGAGCTCCTCGCGCCGGCGCGCGTGGTCGCGCGCGATCGCCGCGAGCGCGCCGCCGACGCGCATCCGCTCGGGCTCCGGCCCCTGCACCTCGCGGCCGAGCTCGGCGATGAACGTCGGGATGTCGCCGAGCTGGGCGATGCGGCCCAGCCGGGCGAGCGACGGGACCGCGTCGTCGGCGAGTCCCTCCTCGACCACCTCGAGCGCCAGCTCCCAGCCGTTCGCGCGCAGCTCGGAGCCGAGCTGCGTCAGCGCCGCCGGCAGCTCCACGGCCACGTCTCCCATGCCCGCTTGAACGCAGAACGGGGCGAAACGGTGACGGCGGCCGGTACCATGGCCGGCGTCCGTCGTACCCCGACCCGGTGGGGGCGACCTCGGTGGACGGTGGCCGGCTGCTCGAGCCGGCATCCACCGCGGCCCTGCCGGCTGTACCGACAGTCAACCGCAGAAAGGGGCTCCCATGCCCGTCGTCTCCATGAAGGAGCTGCTGGAGGCCGGCGTCCACTTCGGCCACCAGACCCGTCGCTGGAACCCGAAGATGAAGCGTTTCATCTTCACCGAGCGCGGCGGCATCTACATCATCGACCTCACGCAGACGCAGGAGCTGCTGGACGAGGCGCACGACTTCGCCCGCGCGATCGCCGAGCGCAACGGCTCGGTCCTCTTCGTCGGCACGAAGAAGCAGGCCCAGGACGCGGTCCGCGACCAGGCGCAGCGCGTCGGCATGCCGTACGTCAACAACCGCTGGCTCGGCGGCCTGCTGACGAACTGGCGCACGATCTCCGACCGCATCCAGCGCCTGCACGAGCTCCGCTCGCTGAAGCAGGAGTCGCAGCTCGACCTGCTGCCCGCCAAGGAGCGGATCTCGATGGAGGCCGAGCTCGAGAAGCTCGAGGCGAATCTCGGCGGCGTCGCCGACATGCGGCGCCAGCCCGATGCGGTCTTCATCGTCGACCTGCGCAAGGAGCAGCTCGCCGTGCGCGAGGCGCGCAGGCTCGGCCTGCCCGTGATCGCGCTCGTCGACACGAACTGCGACCCCGACGAGGCGGACTACGTGATCCCCGGGAACGACGACGCGATCCGCTCGTGCGGCCTCGTGGTGAAGGCGATCGCCGACGGCATCTACGCCGGCCAGCAGGAGGTCTCCCACGCCGAGCTGCGCGCGCCGCGGAACGGCGGCGCCCGCGAGACGGCGCCGGCGGAGGCGGCGGAAGCGACCGAGGCGCCCGAGGCCGAGCCGGTGGTCGAGACCGAGCCGGCCGCGGAGGCGCCGGAGCACGAGGTGCTCGAGCCCGGCGAGACGACCGGAGAGGAGCAGGCCCAGTGACCGAGATCACCGCAACGATGGTGAAGGAGCTTCGCGACGCGACGAGCGCAGGGATGATGGAGTGCAAGCGCGCGCTCCAGGAGACAGACGGCGACTTCGACGAGGCCGTCAAGCTCCTGCGCGAGAAGGGCATGGCGTCCGCCGCGAAGCGCGCCGACCGGGCGACGAGCGAGGGCAAGGTCGGCGTGATGGTGCGCGACACCATCGGCGCGATCGCGGCCGTCGGGTGCGAGACCGAGCCGGTGTCCAACAACGAGGATTTCCTCGCGTACGCCGAGAAGGTGCTGCGCGCCGTCTTCGAGGGCGGCGATCCCTCGTCGCTCGACGAGGAGCGCGTCGCGCTCTCCGCGCGGCTCGGCGAGAACATCCAGGTCGTCGGGGCGAAGCGGTTCGAGGCAGCCGGCGACGACGTGCTCTCGCACTACGTGCACTCGCCGGCGAACAAGGTGGGCGCCGTCGTGCAGACGCGGGGTGGCGATCCCGCCGCGACCCGCAGCCTCGCGCTCCACCTGACGTTCGCGCGGCCGACGTACACGACGCGCGACGAGGTGCCGCAGGAGCTGGTCGACGCCGAGCGCGAGATCCTGCTCAACTCCGACGAGGTGCAGGGCAAGCCCGAGGACGTGCGCGCGAAGATCGTCGAGGGCCAGCTGAAGAAGCGCTTCTTCGCCGAGGCGGTGCTGATGGACCAGACCTGGTACCGCGCGGACGAGTCGACCGGCACGGTCGCGCAGTACCTGAAGGAGCGCGGCATCGAGCTCGTCGACTACGCCTGGTACGCCGTCACGACGTGATGGTGTTCAGGCGGGTCCTGCTGAAGCTCTCGGGCGAGGCGCTGATGGGCCCGAGCGAGTACGGGCTCGACGCGAAGACCGTCGACGGCCTCGCCCGCGAGCTCGTCGACGTTCGCGCGGACGGCGTCGAGATCGCGATCGTGATCGGCGGCGGCAACATCTACCGCGGCATGGCCGCGGCCGCCGAGGGCATGGACCGCGCCACCGGCGACTACATGGGCATGCTCGCGACGGTGCTGAACTCGCTGGCGGTGCAGGAGGCGCTCGAGCGCAACGGCGCCGACACGCGGGTGCTCTCCGCGATCGAGGTGCAGGAGGTCGCGGAGCCGTACATCCGGCGCCGCGCCGTCCGCCACCTAGAGAAGGGCCGCGTCGTCATCTTCGCCGCCGGGACCGGCAACCCGTTCTTCACGACGGACACGGCGGCGGCCCTGCGCGCGCTCGAGATCGGCGCCGACGCGATCCTGATGGCGAAGAACAGCGTCGCCGGCGTCCTCGACGGCGATCCGCGCGTCGACCCCCAGGCGAAGCTGATCCCCTCGCTGACGCACTTGCAGGCGATCGAGCGAGGGTTGAAGGTGATGGATACGACCGCCCTCTCGCTCTGCATGGACAACCAGCTGCCGATCCACGTGTTCGAGCTCGCGCCCGGCAACATCGGGAGGGTGCTGAGCGGCGAGCACGTCGGGACGGTGGTCAGCACACCCCTCGAAGGAGAAGCACGGTGATCGAGAACTTCATCGGCGACGCGACGCAGCGGATGGACAAGTCGGTCGAGACGACGCACGACCACTTCAACTCGGTGCGCACCGGCCGCGCGGCGCCCGCCCTGCTCGACCGCATCACGATCGACTACTACGGGACACCGACGCCGCTGAAGAACCTGGCGACGATCAACGCCCCGGAGCCGCGCATGCTGACGATCCAGCCGTTCGACCCGTCCTCGATCAAGTCGATCGAGAAGGCGATCCAGGAGTCGGACCTGGGCCTCCAGCCCTCCAACGACGGCAAGGTGATCCGCCTGCCGATCCCGCAGCTGACGGAGGAGCGCCGCAAGGAGCTGGTGAAGCTGGTGCGCCACATGGCGGAGGAGGGACGCGTCGCCGTCCGCAACGTCCGCCGCGACGCGATCAAGCACCTCGAGGAGCTCGTGCGCAACGGCGACGTCGGTGACGACGACGAGCGTGCGGCCGAGTCGAGGGTGCAGAAGCTCACCGACGAGCACACGGCCAAGATCGACGAGCTCCTGAAGCGCAAAGAGGCCGAGATCATGGAGGTCTGAACGGCCCCCGTGAACCTGCTCAGCCGCATCCGCACGCTCTCGCGCGTCCGGCCCGTGCCGGAGCCCGACCTGCCCGAGGTCGCGCAGTCGGTCGCGATCATCCTCGACGGCAACGGGCGCTGGGCGCAGCGGCGCAGCCTGCCGGTCGCCGCCGGCCACCGCGCCGGCGCGCGCACCGTTCGCCGCATCGTCGAGGCGGCGATCGACGTGGGCATTCAGCACCTGTCCGTCTTCGCCTTCTCGACCGAGAACTGGTCCCGCCCGCAGGACGAGGTCGACGCGCTGATGGAGATCTTCGCGGAGACGATCGAGCGCGAGCTGCCGGACCTGACGGGGCAGGGTGTGCGCGTCCGCTTCATCGGCCGGCGGGATCGCGCGCCGGAGGAGCTGCAGCGGCGGATGGCGGCGATGGAGGACCGGACGGCGCTGAACACGCGCATCAACCTCTGGGTCGCCTTCGACTACGGCGGCCGGGCAGAGCTCGTCCAGGCGGCGCGCCGGCTCGTCGAGAGCGGGGTGGAGCCGGAGGAGATCGACGAGAACGTCTTCGCCGCGAACCTCTACGCGCCCGAGCTCCCGGACCCCGACCTGTTGATCCGAACGAGCGGCGAGCGGCGGATCTCGAACTTCCTCCTGTGGCAGCTCGCGTACTCGGAGCTCGTCTTCGTCGACACCCTCTGGCCGGACTTCGACGCCCGCGACCTGCGCGCGGCCCTGGCGGAATATGCCTCCAGGCGTCGAAGGTTCGGCGGTCGATGACGAACTGGCTGTCGCGCGTCGTCGTCGCGGTGATCCTGGTGCCGGTCGTGCTCGGCGCCGTCCACCTCGGCGGCTGGTGGCTGTTCGGGCTGGCGGCGGTCGCCGCCCTGCTCGCGCTGCACGAGTACTGGCTGCTCGCGCGGCCGCTGGCGCCGCTCGCGCTCGCCGGCTACGTGGGGGGCGGGCTCGCGCTCGTCGGTGCGGAGGTATCGGGCATCCGCTGGTTCGCCGGCGGCCTCCTGTCGACGCTCGTGCTCGCGTTCGTGCTGAAGGCGATCTCGGACACGCGCCAGGCGGCGACGATCGCGATCAGCGGGACGCTGCTCGGCACGGTCTGGGTCGCGGGCGGCCTCGCGTTCCTCGTGCTGCTTCGCGAGCTGCCGTGGCACGCGGAGCTCGCCGTCTACACGGTGCTGCTCGCCGTGTGGGCGGGCGACACGCTGGCGTACCTCGGCGGGCGCCTGCTCGGCCGGCACAAGATGGCGCCGACGACGTCGCCGGGGAAGACCTGGGAGGGGTTCGTCTTCGGTACCGCCGCGACGGTGTTCGTCGCGTTCATCGCCCTGTACAAGCAGCACTTCCTGACGACGCCGCAGTCGATCGTGCTGGGCGTGGTGCTCGCCGTCGCGGCCCCGCTCGGCGACCTGTTCGAGTCGCTGCTGAAGCGCGACGCGGGCGTGAAGGACAGCGGGACGCTCCTTGGCGGCCACGGCGGCGTCCTCGACCGGCTCGACGCCTTCCTCTTCGCGGCGCCGGCCGCGTACTTCACGATCGTCGCCTTCACCGGCTAGC
>CAZBYA010000093.1:0-3496 GCA_964496175.1 uncultured Gaiellales bacterium
AGCGTGGCGAGCATCCCGTCGGCCCAGTCCTCCATCTCGAGCCGCATCTCGCGGGCCTGCCTGCGCGCCTCGTCGATGATCTCCTGCGCCTGCCGCTCGGCCAGCTTGACGATCTCCGTCTGCGACGCCTCGCGCACGGCCTGCTCGCGCGCCTCCTGCAGCAGGCGGTCCTGCTCGCGCTTCGCCTCCGCCAGCATCTCCTGCCGCTCCTTGACGATCCAGCGGGCCTGCTTGATCTCCTCCGGGATCGTCGCGCGCATCTGGTCGAGGATGTCGTAGATCTCCTCGCGGTCGATCCGCACCTGGTCGGTGAGGGGCACGGCCTTCGCGTTGTGCACGAGGTCGTCGAGCTTGTCGATCAGAACCAGTACGTCCATGAACTTCCAGTCTACTCCTGGTCCGGGAGGGGGGCGCCGCCGCGACCGTCGGGGAACATCTCCTTCAGGCGGCGGGCGACGGCCTTCGGGACGAGCTCCTCGACATTTCCGCCGAAGGTGGCGATCTCCTTCACGCCGCTCGAGGAGACGAAGCTGACCTGGGGGCTCGCCATCACGTAGACGGTCTCGATGTCCGGGGCCAGCGTCCGGTTCAGCTGGTTCATCTGGAACTCGTACTCGAAGTCCGAGACGACCCGCAGCCCCTTGACGATCGCGTTCGCGTCCCAGCGGCGGGCGAACTCGACCACCAGCTCCTTGAAGACGTCGACCTCGACGTTCTCGATGCCGTCGAGCGCCTCGCGGAGCAGCTCGACGCGCTCCTCGACCGGGAAGAGCGGCGTCTTGTGGTGCGGGTTGTCGACGACGCCGACGACGACGCGGTCGAAGATGCGGGCTGCGCGGGAGATCACGTCGACGTGCCCGTTGGTGACGGGGTCGTAGGAGCCGGGGCAGATCGCGGTGTTCATCGCTCGAGAAGCGTAAGCCGTGCGGAGCCGTATGTGCGACTCGTTCGCTCCGCGAGGCCCTCCACCTGCGGCGCCGGGGAGCGCGACGACGACTCGTACACGACGAGCCCGTCGGGGGCGAGCAGGCGCGCGAGGTGCGGGCCGAGGCGGTCGAGGCCCGCGAAGTCGTACGGCGGGTCGCAGAGGATCAGGTCGTAGCTGCGCCGTTCCTGCGCGACCGCACGCAGGGCGTCCTGGCAGAGCACGGTCGCGTCGAGGCCGAGCTTCGTCAGGTTCGCGTCGATCGTCCGGCACGCCTCGCGGGAGGAGTCGACGAAGACGCACGAGGCGGCGCCTCGCGAGAGCGCCTCGAGCCCGAGCGCGCCGGAGCCGGCGAACAGGTCGAGCACGTGCGCACCCTCCAGAGGGCCGATCAGGTTGAACGCGTTCTCGCGCACGCGGTCGGACGTCGGCCGCGTCTCGCGCCCTTTCGGCGCGGCGATCCGGTGCCCCCTATGCGAGCCCGCGACGATCCGCATCGCCGAGCATCCTGTCGGCCTCGTCCTGCCACGGACCGTCCTCGCCGGCGAGCTCCGCGGCGATCGCGCGCGCCCGCTCGATCAGCTCGTGGTCGACGCGCAACTTCGTGAAGCGCAGGTCGCTCCAGCCGGACTGGCGCGTGCCGAGGAGCTGCCCCTCGCGCCGGAGGTCGAGGTCGACCTGCGCGAGCTCGAACCCGTCCGTCGTGTCGACCAGCGCCTGGAGCCGCCGGTCCGCCGTCTCCGACAGCTCCTCGGCCGCGCGCGAGACGAGCAGGCAGTAGCTCTGCTCGGCGCCGCGCCCGACGCGCCCGCGCAGCTGGTGGAGCTGTGCGAGCCCGAAGCGGTCCGCCTCCTGCACGATCATGATCGTCGCGTTCGGGACGTCGACGCCGACCTCGATCACCGTCGTCGCGACGAGGACGTCGAGCTCGTGCTCCTTGAACTGCCGCATCACCTCTCGGCGGTCGGCCGGCCGCAGCTTGCCGTGCAGCAGGCCGACGCGGTACCCCCGCAGCTCCGCGTGGCGGAGGCGCTCCGCCTCCACCTCCGCGGCACGTGCGAGCCGGGTCTCGGACTGCTCGATCAGCGGGCAGACGATGTACGCCTGCCGCCCCGCGTCGAGGTGCACGCGGAGGCGCTCGTACGCCTCGCTCGACCGCTCGGGCCCGACGCGGCGCGTGACGATCGGCCGGCGGTCCGCCGGCGGCTTCGCGATCTCGCTCACCGCCAGGTCGCCGTAGATCGTCAGCGCGAGCGTGCGCGGGATCGGGGTCGCGGTCATGTGCAGGACGTGCGGGGCCCGGCCCTCGGCGAGCGCCTTGCGCTGCTCGACGCCGAAGCGGTGCTGCTCGTCGACGACCGCGACCGCGAGGTTCTCGAAGGAGACGCCCTTCTGGATCAGCGCGTGCGTGCCGACGACGATGCCGACGTCCGGGATCCCCCCGCGCGACGAGCCGGTGCGCAGCGTGCACTCGACGCCGAGCTCCGTGCACCACGGCTCGATCGTCAGGAAGTGCTGCTCGGCGAGCGTCTCCGTGGGCGCCATCAGCGCGCCCTGCCGGCCGCTCTCGACCGCCCGCAGCAGCGCGTAGAGCGCGACCACGGTCTTGCCGGAGCCGACGTCTCCCTGCAGCAGGCGCTGCATCGGCACGGTCTTGGCGAGGTCGCCGTCGATCTCCGCGATCGCCGCCTCCTGGTGCTCCGTGAGCCGGAACGGGAGGACGTCGCGGTAGCGCTCGGTCAGCTCGCCGGGGTCGGCGAGCGAGGGGGCAACGGCATCCGTGTCGCGCAGCCGGGCGACGACGAGCTGCAGCGCGACGAGCTCGTCGAGGGCCAGCCGCCGTCGCGCGGCCTCCGCCTGCGCCTCGTCCGCCGGGAAGTGGATCGCCGCCAGCGCGTCGCGGCGGAGCGCCAGCCCGAGCTCGGCGGGCAGCGGGTCGCGGAGGTCGCGCACGTGCGCGGCGAGCGCGCCGCGGACGAGCTCGCGCAGCCGCGTCGAGGGGATCTGCTCGCTCGCGGGATAGACGGGCGCGTGGTCGGCGGTCTTCCTCGCCTCGCCCAGGTCGTAGCTCCGCGTCTCGAAGCCGAACCGGCCGAAGGTGCCGCGCAGGCGGATCGGCGTCCCCGGCGTCAGCTTGTCGGCGAGCCACGGCTGGTTGAAGAACGAGGCGGTCACGCGGCCGCCGCTCGAGTCGGCCACCTGCGCGTTCACGACCGTCCGCCTGCCGCGCAGGCGGCGCCCGCGGGCGCTGACTATTCGACCTTCGATCGCGACTTCGCCGTCGGTCTGGGCGAGCTTCGCGATCGGGACGGTGTCGACGGCGCTCTCGTAGCGGCGCGGCGCGTGGAACAGGAGCTCGCGCACCGTGCGGATGCCGAAGCCGCGCAGCCGCCGGGCGAGCGACGGGCCGACCCCTGGCAGCGTCTCGACGCCGAGCGCGTCGAGGCGGTGCGGCGGCTGCCAGCCGCGCGGCCGCGGCCATTCGGCCTGGACCACGCCTGTGAAACCCGGATGCACTCGGGTCATTGTCGCCACCGGGACCGAGCATAGGACCCGGACCGGACGGCGCGC
>CAZBYA010000093.1:3596-9229 GCA_964496175.1 uncultured Gaiellales bacterium
CGCCTCAGGGGTAGCGCACGACGGCGTCGACGCCGCCGCCGGGGGCCTCGCGCAGCTCGATCTCGCCGCCGTCGAGCTCGACCAGGCGGCGCGCGATCGCGAGACCGAGCCCGGAGCCCGGACCGCTGCCGGCGCGCCAGAAGCGGTCGAACGCGCGCTCGCGCTGCTCCGGCGTCAGCCCCGGCCCCTCGTCGACCACGTGCAGCTCGCCCGCCGCCGCCGACACCGCGACCGCCGTGCCCGCCGGCGCGACCGCGAGCGCGTTGGAGAGCAGGTTGTCGAGCACCTGCTCGACGCGCGCGGCCCCCGCGTGCACGACGCCCCCGTCCCGGCTCGCCTCGAGCCGCACGCCGCGCTCCGCCGCGAGCGGCCGCCAGGCCTCGACGCGGCCGGAGACGACGTCCGCGAGCGCAACCTGCTCCCGCGCGCCTCCCGACGCGTCCGCGCGCGCGAGCGCGAGCAGCTCGTCGACGAGCGCCGCCAGCCGCTCCGCCTCCGCGAGCGCGCCGGCGGTGTCGCCGTTCTCCAGGCGCAGCCGCAGCGCGGTCAACGGCGTGCGCAGCTCGTGCGACGCGTCCGCGACGAACTGCTCCTGCGAGGTCAGCAGCGCCCCGAGCGTCGCGGTTGCGCGATTCCACTCGCGCGCCAGCCGCCGGATCTCCGGCGTGCCGTCGTCCTCCGGCGCGCGCTCGTCCAGCCTCCCCTCGCCGACGCGCACGGCCGCCTGCTCGAGCCGCCGCAGCGGCCGCGTGATCGAGTGCGCGAGCAGCGTCCCCACCAGCGCCGCCGCCGCCAGCACGATCAGCCCGACCAGCGCGAGCACGAGCCGGTAGCGGTTGATGCGGTGGTCGAGGGTCGAGGTCGGGTACGTGATGCGGATCGCGCCGTAGACGAGGCCGCCCGAGGCCACCGGCACCGCCACGTAGAGCAGGTTCATGTGCAGCGTGTCCGAGTGGCGGATGCCGCTGACCGCCTGACCATGCAGCGCGGCGACGATCTCGGGGCGCGTGGCGAAGTCGGTCTCGCCCGGCGTGGTCGGCTTCGAGTCGGCGACGCGCAGGCCCTGCCGGTTCACGATCACGACGCGGCCGCCGTAGTTCCGCAGGTAGCCGACCGCGATCGCCTGGAGCCCCGGCGGCCGCTTCCCCGCCTGCAGCGCGTCCTCCGCCTGCGTCGCCAGGTAGAACGCGTCGCGCTCCACCTTCGCCGTCAGGTCCTGGCGCTCGTTGCGCGCGTCGATGATCCCGAGCGGGATCTCGAGCGCGGCGAGCACGACGACCGTCAGCGCCAGGTAGCCGGCGAGCAGGCGCCGGGTCACGCCTGGAGCCGCAGACCGATCCCGCGCACCGTCTCGATCAGCGACGGGTCGCCGAGCTTGCGGCGGAGCGCCGCCACGTGCACGTCGACCGTCTTCGACGACCCGTACCAGGTCGTGTGCCAGACCTCGCGCAGGATCCGCTCGCGGTCGACGACGGCGCCGGGGTCGCGCGCGAGCAGCGTCAGCAGGTCGAACTCCTTCGCGGTCAGCTGCACGTCTCGGCCGTCGACGGTCACGCGATGCTGGCGCAGGTCGATCCGCAGCGGTCCTGCGACCAGCTCGTCGGCGTCGCCGCGACGCGGCCCCGTGCGCCGGGAGACCGCGCGGATGCGCGCGACCAGCTCGCGCAGGCCGAACGGCTTCACGAGGTAGTCGTCGGCGCCGAGCTCGAGGCCGACGACGCGGTCGACCTCCTCGCCGCGCGCCGAGACGACGATGATCGGCACGTCGGAGCGGGCGCGCAGCTCGCGGCAGACGCTGAAGCCGTCGACGTCGGGCAGCCGCAGGTCGAGCAGCACGATGTCGCCCACGTCGGCGGCGAGCGCCTCCTCGCCCGTCGCCGCGCGCACGACCTCGAAGCCCTCGCGCCGGAGCCCTTCCGCGAGCGGCACGGCGATCGAGTCGTCGTCCTCGACGAGCAGCACGTTCATGCCACCGATCGTGCCAGCGGTCGCACCCATCGCCTCCGCGGTTTTACCGATTCTTGGGGAAAGCCTGGCGACGGCCTGGCCCGCCCCTCGCCGGGCCGCTCGTACCGTGCGGCGCATGAAGACCGCCCACGCACTCATCCTCTCCCTGGCGATCGGCGTCGCGGCCGGCGCGGGGACCTTCGCCGCCCTGCGCACGACCGCGCTGGGCGCGCGCAGCGCCGCCGCGCCGGCCGCAACGGCCGCGCATCCGGTCCAGTTCGCCGCCGTCAACCGCTCGCTCGACCGCGCCCAGGCGGCGCTGCGCAGGCAGCTCGCCTCCCGCCCGCCGGCGCTGCCGCCGCTGCCGCGCGTCTCCGCCGCTCCGACCCAGCCCGTGCGGGCGATGTACGCCGCCGCCGCGCCGCGCACCGTCTACGTCCGCCCGAAGCCGATCATCCGCGTCCTGCACCGCCACGGCGGCGAGCACGAGGGCGGGGATGCGCAGGGCGACGGCGGCGGCGGCAACGGAGCGTCGTTCGATGACTGACCACGTCGCCCGCCTGTACGCGCTCGTCGCCGGCGTCGTCGTCTTCTTCGTCGCCTGGGCCGCCGTCGCCGCGCACCCGTGGCAAAGCTCGACGACGACCACCGCTGCCGCCGACCCGCGCCTCGCCGCCCTGGCCGCGCGCCAGCACCAGCTCCGCCTCGAGTCGCTGCGCGTGCAGCGGATCGTCGAGCGCCGCTGGGCCGCGTACCGCGTCGCCCTCCACAAGCGCAACGCCGCGATCGCCGCCGCCCAGAGGTCGGCCGCGACCGTCGCGCAGTCCGTCTCGGCGCCGTCGTACGCAGCGGCCGCCCCGCCCGCGCCCGCCGTCAACGTCGTCACCCTGCCCGCGCAGGTGATCACGAGGACCTCGTGATGGAGCGCCGCGAGTTCCACGCGATGGGCACCACGATCGAGCTCGTCGTCGAGGCGGAGGGCGCGGCACACGCGCTCGACGCCGCCGAGGCCGAGTTCGAGCGTCTCGAGCAGGTGATGTCCCGCTTCCGCGAGGACTCCGAGCTGTCGCGGCTGAATCGCGACGGCGAGCTCGAGGCGTCGCAGGACCTCGCCGAGGTCGTCGCGCTCGCCCTCCGGGTGCGCGAGCGGACCCGCGGTTGCTTCGACCCGACCGTCCACGACGCGCTCGTCGGCGCCGGCTACGACCGGACGTTCGACGACGTGCCGGCCGACGCCGACGACGGCGGTGTCGCAGCCGCCTGCGGCGGAGGCGTCAGGGTCGACGGCCGCCGGATCGCGCTCGAGCCGGGCTACCGGCTCGACCTCGGCGGGATCGGCAAGGGCTTCGCAGCCGAGCGCGCCGCCGCGCTGCTCGCCCTGGCGGGCCCGTGCCTGGTGAGCGCCGGCGGGGACGTCGCCGTCCGCGGCGTCCCCGCGGAAGGCGCCTGGGCGATCGCGGTCGACGAGACGATCACGCTCGGGCTCACGCGCGGCGGCGTCGCCACCTCCGGCCGCGACCGCCGCCGCTGGCGCCGCGCCGGCGCCGAGCAGCACCACCTGATCGACCCCGTCACGGGGCGGCCGGCCGTCACCGACCTCGTGCGCGTGACCGCCGTCGGCGCCGACGCGGTCGACGCGGAGGTGCTCGCCAAGACGCTCTTCCTCGGCGGCTCCCAGGACGCGCTCCGCGCCGGCGTCCCCGCCGTGCTCGTCACGGAGGACGGCCGCACGCTCACCGCGGGCGGGATCGGCTGATGCACCACGACCCGACCTTCTGGCTGCTGGCGCGCGCGAGCGGCGTCGCCGCGTACGTCGTCCTGACGACGACGGTGCTCGCGGGGCTGACGCTGCGCACCCGGCCCGGCGGCCGCTTCCGGCCCGCGACCGTCGCCGAGCTGCACAAGTCGCTCGCGCTGACGGCGCTCGGTGCGCTGGCGCTGCACGGCGGCGCGCTCGTGCTCGACTCGACGGTGAAGGTGACGCCCGCGGCGCTCGTCGTCCCGGGTCTCGTCTCCTACCGGCCCGCCGCGGTCGCGGCCGGCGTCGTCGGCGCGTGGCTGCTCGTCCTCGTCACGGCCTCGTTCTGGCTGCGCCGCCGCATCGGCACACGCGCCTGGCGGCGGCTGCACTGGCTGACGTACGCCCTGTTCGCGGCCGCGACGATCCACGGCGCCACCGCGGGAACCGACACGACGCAGCCGTGGAGCCGCGACCTCTACCTCGGCGCCGTCGGCGCGGTCGCCGCCGCGACCGCCTGGCGGGCCCTCGTCACCCCGGCCCGACGGGCCGTCCCCGTGAAAGGAGAAGCACGATGAGCACCTACCGCATCTCGATCGACCGGTCCCTCTGCTCGGGCTTCGGCTCGTGTGTCGACAGCTCGCCGAACGTGTTCGTGCTCGAGGCGGGCGGGATCGCCAGCGCCCGCGTCTGGGAGACCGACGACCCGTCGGTGCTCGACGCGGCCGCGGCCTGCCCGATGGGCGCGATCCTCGTCGAGGAGGTGGCGGCCGCATGACCGGCACCGTCCTGATCGCCGGCGCGGGCCTCGCGGGCTCGCGCGTCGCGGAGACGCTGCGCGCGCTCGGCTGGCGGGGACGGATCGTGCTCGCCGGCGAGGAGCCGCACCTTCCCTACGAGCGCCCCGCGCTCTCGAAGGAGCTCCTCGCCGGCACCCGCGACGACGTCGCGCTGCGCCCGTTGAGCTTCTGGGCCTCGCAGGAGATCGAGCTCCTGCGCGGACGGCGGGTCACGCACGTCAGCCCGCACCTGCGCACCGCGGTCGTCGGCGGCCAGGAGCTGCGCTGGGACCGGCTCGTGATCGCGACCGGCGCCCGCGCCCGCACCCTGCCGGGCGCGCTCTCGCTGCGCACGCTCGACGACGCGCACGCGCTGGCGGCCCGGCTGACGGCCGGGACGAGGCTCGCGATTCTCGGCGCCGGCTTCATCGGCACCGAGGTCGCGTCGACGGCGCTGCCGCTCGTCGAGCGCGTGACGCTGCTCGACCCGCTCGAAGCGCCGCTCCTGCGCGCGCTCGGGCCCGAGGTCGGCGGCCTGCTCGCCGAGCGCTACCGCGCGCACGGCGTCGACGTCCGCCTCGGCTCGACCGAGGTGCCGCCGGATGCCGACGTCGTCGTGGCGGGCATCGGCGCCGACCCCGACGGGGCGCTGCTCGGCGCCGGGGCGATCGAGACCGACGCCTGCGGCCGCACGGCCGTGCCGAACGTCTACGCGTGCGGCGACGTCGCCCGCTGGCGCGGCCGGCGGGTCGAGCACTGGACGAGCGCGGCCGGCCAGGCGCGCGCCGTCGCGTCGACGATCGCCGGCGAGCCCGAGCCGTACGAGGAGACGCCCTACTTCTGGTCGGACCAGTTCGGCCTGCGCCTCCAGCACGTCGGCCACGCCGAGTCGTGGGACGCCGTCGAGCTGGAGGGCGACGACGACGCGTTCACCGCGCGCTACCTCGACCACGACGGCCGCCTGCTCGCGGCGCTCGCGGCCAACCGCGCGCGCGAGGTCGGGCGCCTCCGCCTGGAGCTCGCCGCATGAGGCCGGCCGCGATCGCGCTGGTCTCGCTCGTCGCGCTGGCGGCAGTCGTCGCCGTCAACCTCGTGCTGCTCGGCTACGGCTCCGACCGCAGCTCGCCGGCCGGGAAGCTCGGCCCGTACGCGAAGCTGCCCGCGTTGCC
>CAZBYA010000094.1:0-9168 GCA_964496175.1 uncultured Gaiellales bacterium
CATGTCAAGCCCAGGTAAGGTTCTTCGCGTTGCGTCGAATTAAACCACATGCTCCGCTGCTTGTGCGGGCCCCCGTCAATTCCTTTGAGTTTTAGCCTTGCGGCCGTACTCCCCAGGCGGGGCACTTAATGCGTTAGCTGCGGCACGGAGGACGTGGAATGCCCCCCACACCTAGTGCCCAACGTTTACGGCGTGGACTACCAGGGTATCTAATCCTGTTCGCTCCCCACGCTTTCGCGTCTCAGCGTCAGTACCGTACTAGAGAGCCGCCTTAGCCACGGGTGTTCTTCCTGATATCTGCGCATTTCACCGCTACACCAGGAATTCCACTCTCCTCTTCCGGACTCTAGCCAGATGGTTTCAACCGGCGTCTCGAGGTTGAGCCTCGAGTTTTCACAGCTGACCTACCTGGCCGCCTACACGCTCTTTACGCCCAATAAATCCGGACAACGCTTGCCCCCTACGTATTACCGCGGCTGCTGGCACGTAGTTAGCCGGGGCTTCTTCTGGAGGTACCGTCACCCTCTGGGCTGTTCACCCGAGTGGCTTCGTCCCTCCTGAAAGGGGTTTACAACCCGAAAGCCTTCTTCCCCCACGCGGCGTCGCTGCGTCAGGCTTTCGCCCATTGCGCAAGATTCCCCACTGCTGCCTCCCGTAGGAGTCTGGGCCGTGTCTCAGTCCCAGTGTGGCTGATCGTCCTCTCAGACCAGCTACGGATCGTCGCCTTGGTGGGCCGTTACCCCACCAACAAGCTAATCCGCCGCGGGCCCGTCCTTGGCCGGAGGCCGAAGCTACCTTTCCCAGCCGCCCCGAAGAGCTGCTGGGCCATCCGGTATTAATCCGGGTTTCCCCGGGCTATCCCGGTGCCAAGGGTGGGTTACCCACGTGTTACTCACCCGTTCGCCGCTTTCCCCGGGCCCGAAGGCCCGGTTCTCGCTCGACTTGCATGTGTTAAGCGCGCCGCCAGCGTTCGTCCTGAGCCAGGATCAAACTCTCCGTGAAGAAGTGGTTGCCGGCCCGAGGGCCGACAGTCTTTTCACCTTGAGCTTGTGCTCAAAGGTCACGTCCCGAGGGACGCGACGAGGTTCGTTGGCCTCCCGCCCGAGGGCAGGAGGTCTCGACGAAGAACGTTCGCTGTTGAGTTTTCAAAGACCGGTGCCGCTCGCTCGCACGGCGTAAAAAAGCCTCCGACTCGCGCCAGAGGCCTCCTAGGAATCGAATCGTATCGGATACGAATCGGGCCTGGAGGAGGCTCCTTGGTCGAGAGTTGCAGGGACTTTCCGACGCCGTCCGTTCGGACAGCCGTGGAAGTATAGCGCCGCTCAGGGGGGTGTCAACCGGGCGAAGCGGCGCTTCCCGACCTGGAGCAACGCGCCGACGAGGGCGGCGCGCGGGACGTCCAGATCGGCCGCCGGCTCGCCGTTCACCTTCACCCCGCCCTGCTGGATCAGGCGCCGCGCCTCGGACGTCGACGTGACGCCGAGCTCGTCGACGAGCAGGGCCGGCAGATGGACGGGGTCGCCGTCGGGCAGCGCGACCTCGGGCACGTCCTCCGGCGCCTCGTGCCGGCGCACGACCCGCGTGAAGTGCTCTTCGCCGGCCCGCGCTCCCTCCTCGCCCCACGAGCGCGCGACGATGAAGCGCGCGAGCTCGAGCTTCGCCTCCATCGGCTCCACGTCGGGGACAGGTGCCTCCACGACGAGCCGGTACCACTCCTCGAGCTGGTCGTCGGAGATCCGCATGGTGCGTCCGAACATCTCCTCCGGCGGCGCCGTCAGCGGGACGTTGTTGCCCTTCGACGAGCTCATCTTCTCGCCGTCCCACGACAGGAGCAGAGGCGTCGTGAGCACCACCTGCGGCTCGAGCCCGTAGTGCGGCATCACCTCTCGGCCCGCGAGCAGGTTGTACAGCTGGTCGGTTCCCCCGAGCTCCACGTCCGCCTCCACGGCGACGGAGTCGTACGCCTGCATCAACGGGTAGAGCAGCTCCGAGATCGAGATCGGCTCCGAGGCGCGCATCCGCTTCTCGAAGTCGTCGCGCTCCAGGATCCGCGCGACGGTCGTCGTCCGCGCGAGTCGCACGACGTCCGCGTACGAGAGGCCGGCGAGCCACTCGCCGTTGTGCCGCACCTCGGTGCGGTCTGGGTCGAGGATAACCATCGCCTGCTCGAGGTACGTCTTCGCGTTGCGGTCGATCTCCTCGTCGCTCAGGATCGGCCGCTCGGCCGACCTGCCCGACGGGTCGCCGATCCGCGTCGTGTAGTCGCCGACGATCAGCACCCCGACGTGCCCCGCGTCCTGGAAGGCGCGCATCCGCTGGAGCGGGATCGCACGGCCGACGTGGATGTCCGGCGAGGTGACGTCGATCCCGAGCTTCACCCGCAGGGGGCGGCCCAGCTTCAGCTTCTCCTCGAGCCCGCCGGCCGGCAGCACGTCGACGGCATTCCGGGTCAGGACGTCGAGCATCGCCGGGCTAGACTACCCCGGCCCTGGCGCCCTTCAGGAGAAAGACCAGCCGCCGGCCGAAGCGCCGCCGCATCCGCAAGCTCAGGCTCCTCGCCCTCCTCTTCGTGCTCGGGGTGCTGGGCACGGCGTCGTTCTCGTTCGGGCTGCTCGCCGCGATCGCGAGCAAGATCCCCGAGCTCGACCCGGGGAAGCAGAAGCAGGCGCAGGCGAACACCTACGTCTACGCCGCGAACGACTACACCGTGCTCGCGATCCTCCGCGGCTCGCAGGCCCGGATCCTCGTCCGCTCCGACCAGATCTCCCCGTGGATGAAGCACGCGATCGTCGCCGTCGAGGACAAGCGCTTCTACGAGCACCGCGGCGTCGACATCCGCGGCATGGCGCGCGCCTTCTGGAACGACCTCACCCACCACGGCGCGGTGCAGGGCGGGTCGACGATCACCCAGCAGTTCGTCAAGAACGCGTACCTGACCACGCAGAAGACGATCGCGCGGAAGCTGATCGAGGCGGCGCTCGCGTGGCAGCTCGAGCAGCGCTGGACGAAGGACCAGATCCTGACCGCGTACCTGAACACCGTCTACTTCGGGAACGGCGCCTACGGCGTCGAGCAGGCCTCGCGCATCTACTTCCACCACCCGGCGGCGACGATGACGCCGGCGGAGGCGGCGCTGCTGGCCGGCATCCCGGAGGACCCGAGCCTGTGGGACCCGGTCACGCACCCGAAGCTGGCCCGCGCGCGCCGCGACTTCGTCCTCGGCCAGCTCCTCCAGCAGCAGTACCTGACGCAGCAGCAGTACGTCTCCGCGGTCGCGGCGCCGATGCCCAACCCGGCGCACGTCTACCTCCCCTCGACGCAGGGCGCCGCCGCGCCGTACTTCGCGGACTACGTGCGCGACCAGCTGATCTCCACGCTCGGGCCGCAGCGCACGCTCGGCGGCGGGCTGAAGGTGAAGACGACGCTCGACGTCAACCTCCAGCAGGATGCGCGCGACGCGATCGCGTCCGTCCTGCCGCCCAGCCTCGGCCCCGCCGCCGCGCTGGTCGCGATCGACGCCAAGACCGGCGCCGTGCTCGCGATGGTCGGCGGCCAGAACTACCACCAGAGCCAGTTCAACCTCGCGACGCAGGGCGAGCGCCAGCCGGGCTCGTCCTTCAAGCCGTTCGTGCTCGCGACGGCGCTGAAGGAGAACATCGCGCCCGACAGCATCCTCACGTCGTCGAAGCACGTGACGATCAACGCCGGCGGCCGCCTCTGGCTGGTCAACAACTTCGAGGGCGAGGCGCTCGGGCCGATCGACCTCGCGAAGGCGATCGCCGTCTCGGACAACTCCGTCTTCTCGCAGCTGACGGCGCTCGTCGGCCCGCAGACCGTCGCCGACACCGCGAAGTCGCTCGGGATCACGACGCCGCTGCAGGGCTACTTCGCGATCGGCCTCGGCGCGGAGCCCGCCACGCCGCTCGAGATGGCGCGCGCCTACGACGCGTTCGCGAACGGCGGCTACCGGATCGACGGCTCGATCTTCGGCAACCAGCCCCGCGCCGTCGCGCAGATCACCGACGCGCACGGCCACGTCGAGCAGAACGCCCCCGTGCCGCGGCAGGTGCTGACGCCGACGCAGGCGGAGACGGTCACACAGCTCCTCCAGGGCGTCGTCCAGGGCGGCACCGGCACCGCCGCCGCCCTGCCCGGTCGCGAGGTCGCCGGCAAGACCGGCACGACCGAGAACTACGGCGACGCGTGGTTCGTCGGCTACACGCCGCAGATCGTGACGGCGGTCTGGGTCGGCTTCCCGACGAAGCTCGTGTCGATGACGTATCTCTTCCACGGACAGCCGGTCGTCGGGGGCACGTACCCCGCCCTGATCTGGAAGGCGTTCATGGAGAAGGCGCTGGCGAATCAGCCGGTGGAGGGGTTCACACCGCCGCCGTCGTACTTCGCGGCGCCCGTCACCGTCGTCAACCGGAACGGCGTCCTCGAGCGCGACAACGGCCTCTGCCACAACACGTACTCGATGGAGTTCTACGGCGGTCAGGGCCCGAGGCGCGTCGCCGACTGCCTGAAGAACGAGGTCGAGGTGCCGAACGTGGTCGGCGAGAGCTGGGCCGCCGCGAAGGCGCGGCTCGAGGGCCAGCCGCTGACGCCGCGCGTCGTCTTCAAGCCCGCGCGGACCGGGCAGCGGCTCGACCTCGTCGTCGGCCAGTATCCGCGGAGCGGCGTCGCGTCCGCCTACGACTCGATCGTCGTCGTGCTCCCGAAGTCGCTGCACGGCGCCGTGCCGAACGTCGTCGGGCTCACGCTCGCACGCGCGCAACGGCGGCTCGCGAAGCAGCAGTTGAACGTGCGCGTGTCCGGCGGACCGCAGGGGAAGGTGATCGCGCAGTCGCCGCCGGCCGGCACGGCGGCGGCGCCCGGCCTCGAGGTCACGCTGAAGGTCGCAGCGGGCGGCTGAGGAAGCGCGACCCCGCGAGCGCGTACCGCCACGGCAGCTCGATCGCCTTCGAGATCCCGATCCGCGGCCCGCGTACGACGTCGACGGGGACGACACGCGGCACGAGCCGGAACGGGCTCGAGTCGAGCGGCAGCCCGTCGTGCGCACGCGTGACGCCGAGCGCCTGGCAGAGCCGGCCCGGCCCCGAGCAGAGCAGGCGCGGGTCACCGAGCCCGCGCCGCGCGCGCATCTCGTCGATCCCCGCGAGCGGCTCGAGCGCGCGCACGAGCACCGCGGCCGCGACCCCTTCCTCGCCGCAGACGAGGTTCAGGCACCAGTGCACGCCGTACGACCGGTAGACGTACGCATGCCCCCCGCGCAGGAACATCGACGCGTTGCGCTCGCTGCGCCGGTTGCCGTACCCGTGCGCCGCCGGGTCCTCGTGGTCGTAGGCCTCGACCTCCACGATCCGGCCGCCGACGCCGTCGACGTACAGCTCCGCGCCGACGAGCTCCGGCGCGACCTCGTGGACGTCACGCGTCAGGTCGAGCGGCGTCATAGCGGAGGAAGCCTGGCAGCGCGAGCGCCGTCGCGACGCAGCCTGCGACGCAGAGGACGCCGCCGGAGACGACGGAGAAGCGGAGGGAGGTGAGCGACGCCAGCACGCCTGCCTCGACGTCGCCGAGGTTCGGCGCGCTCGCGACCTGCATGAACTCGATGCCGAGCAATCGCCCGCGCAGGTGGTCGGGGGTCGAGCGGAGCAGCATCGTGCTACGGAGCACGGCGCTGTAGAAGTCGGCGCCGCCTGCCACGGCGAGCAGGACGAGCGCCGGCCACAGCGCGGTCTGGACCCCGAAGCCCGCGATCGCGGCGCCCCACGCACACGCTGCGACGGTGACGCCGAGCCCCTGTCGGCGCACCCGCGACGTCCAGCCGGAGGCGAGCGAGCCGACGAGCGCTCCTGCGTACGGCGCCGCGTAGAGGTAGCCGACCGTCGCCGCGTCGCCGCCGAGGCGGTGCAGCGCGAAGGCCGGGAAGAGCGCGCTCGGCATCCCGAAGACCATCGCGTTGGTGTCGACCGCGAAGATCCCGATCAGCGCCTGGCGGCCCTTCAGGAAGCGGAAGCCCTCGGCGATCGACCGGAGGCCCGGTCGTGCGACCTCGCCGAGCGGCGCGAGCGACGGCAGCGCGGCGAGCACGACGAGCGACGCCGCGTACGTCGCGAGATCGATGCCGAACGTCCACGGCACGCCGGCGACGGCGATCAGGACGCCGCCGACGGCGGGGCCCGCGACCGACCCGAGCGAGCTGTAGACGCTGTCGAGCGCGTTCGCCGCGAGGAGCTCCTCGTCCGGCACGAGCCGCGGGGCCAGCGAGCTCATCGCCGGACGTCCCAGGCTGAAGACGGAGATCGCGAGCGCCTGCAGCACGAAGAGCGCCCAGACCTGCGGGTGGGGCAGCAGCGCGTTGACCAGGAACAGCGCCGTCACCGCGGCCATCCCCGTCTCCGTGCAGAGCAGCACGGTCCGCCGGTCGAGCGCGTCGGCGATCGCGCCGCCGACGAGCGGGACGACGAGCAGCGGCACGAGCGAGGCCAGCCCGAGCAGCCCGACGAGCGCCGTGGAGCCCGTCAGCTTGTACACCTGGTACGGCACCGCGACCGTCCCGATCTCGCCGCCGAGCGTCGAGACCGCCTGGCCGAGCCAGAGGTTGCGGAAGTCGCGGTGCCGGAGCGGCCGCGTGTCGACGCCCAGGCGCCGGAAGAGGCCCTCGCGCTCGTGCAGGGGGTCGATCGCCAAGCGCTAGAACAGGTTTTCGCCCTGCGGCGCGGTCCTCGGCCGGCGCTCGACCGCGCCCATCTCGGTGAGGATCGACCGCTCCGTGCGCGACGCGACGAGCGGCTCGGGGATCCCGTCGACCCAGACGCGCATCCGGGCCCCGGAGCCGCGCTCGTCGGCGGCGAGGGGCTCGAGCGCGTAGATACGGTCGGCACGCACGTACTTGCCGAAGCCCAGGAAGATCATCTTCGTGTCGGGCACGAGACGATTATCGCTTGCCGCGACGGCGCTGACCGCGACGGCGGGCGTCGTCGGCTTCCGCGCGCTCGGCACGTGCACGGCGACCGTCGCGTACGCGATCAGCGAACAGCCGCGCGCAGCGCCTCGACGACCCGCTCCTGGTCGCCGGCGTCGAGGCGCGCGTGGAACGGCAGCGCCATCGTGCGCGCGCTGCAATCCTCGCTCACGGGCAGCATCCCCTCGCCGAAGCCGTAGCGCTCGCGCATGTACGACTGGAGATGGATCGACGGGAGGTACGGCGCCGTCGCGATCCCCTGCTCCGCGAGCTCGGCCATCACGCCGTTCCGGTCGACCCCCGCCGGCAGCTTGACGACGTAGACGAACCACGAACGGACGTGGTCGGCATCGTCGGGCAGCGGAGTCTCGACGTCCACGCCGGTGAGGAGCTCGCCGTAGCGCGCGGCGACGGCGCCGCGCGCCGCGAGCATCCGGTCGAGCTTCTCGACCTGGCCGATCCCGAGCGCCGCGGAGAGGTCGTCGAGGCGGTAGTTGTAGCCCAGCCTCCCGTGCTGGAGCCAGCTCGAGGTCTCGAGCCGGCCCTGGTTGCGCAGCGACACGAGCAGCTCGTGCTGCTCTTCCGAGTGCGTCGTCACCGCGCCGCCCTCGCCGGTCGTCATCTGCTTGTTCGGGTAGAACGCCCAGACGGCCGGATGCCCGTGCGAGCCGAGCGGCCGGCCCTTGTAGCGGGCGCCCAGGGCCTCGCACGCGTCCTCGATCAGCGTCAGGCCGTGGCGCCGGCACAGCTCGAGCAGCGGGTCGAGCTCCGCGGGGTAGCCGAAGATGTCGACCGCGACGATCGCCTTCGTCCGCGGCGTGATCGCCGCCTCGACCGCCGCCGGGTCGAGGTTGAACGTCCGCGGGTGGATGTCGGCGAACACGGGTGTCGCGCCCTCGTAGATCGCGCAGTTCGCGGACGCGACGAACGAGTACGGCGACGTGATCACCTCGTCGCCCGGGCCGACCCCGGCGAGGCGCATGCACAGGTGCAGCCCCGCGGTCCCGGACGAGACGGCGGCGCAGTGCGGCGCCTCGACGGCGGCCGCGAGCAGCGACTCGAAGCGCGGGCCGGTCGGCCCCAGCGACAGCCAGCCCGAGCGGAGCACCTCGAGCACGAGCTCCTCGTCGCGCTCGTCGATCCACGGAGCGCTCAGGTTGATGCGGCCGGTGGTCGTGGCCACTACGTGCGGGCGAGCTGCGGGACCGGCTCGAGCCAATGCGACCAGCGCTCGCTCGCGCCGCGCACCGTGTCCAGGTACGCCTTCTGGAGCTTGAGCGTGATCTCGCCGACCCCGATCTCGTGGTCGTCGATCGACCGCAGCGGCGTCACCTCGGCGGCGGTGCCGCACATGAACGCCTCGTCCGCGAGGTAGAGGTCGGACCGGATCAGCGCCTTCTGCACCGTCGTGTAGCCGAGGTCCTGCGCGATCTGGATGATCGAGTCCCGCGTGATCCCCGGCAGGATCCCGGTCGCGAGGTCGGGCGTGTACAGCACGCCGTCGCGCACGACGAAGATGTTCTCGCCGGAGCCGTCGGCCACATGGCCCTCCGGCGTCAGCAGGATCGCCTCGTCGTAGCCCGCCTTCACCGCCTCGGTGACGGCGAGCATCGAGTTCAGGTAGACGCCCGTCGCCTTCGAGACGTGCGGGACGACGTTCGGCGAGACGCGCTGCCAGCTCGAGATCTTCGCCCGGATGCCGGCGCGCAGGCCCTCCTCGCCGAGGTACGTGCCCCACGGCCAGCTCATGATCACCGTCTCGACGGGATTGCCGCGCGACGCCACGCCCAGCTCGCCGTAGCCGTAGAAGGCGATCGGGCGCAGGTAGCACTCGGGCAGGCCGTTCGCCCCGACGAGCTCGTTGCAGGCCGCCTTGAGCTCGTCGACCGTGTAGGGGATCTCCATGTAGAGGAGCTGAGCGGAGTTGCGCAGCCGCTGCAGGTGGTCCGTCAGGCGGAACACCGACGGGCCCTTCGGCGTGTCGTAGCAGCGGATGCCCTCGAAGACACCCGAGCCGTAGTGCAAGCCGTGCACGCCGACGTGGACCTTCGCGTCGGCCCAGTCGACGAGCTCGCCGTTCATCCAGATCTTCTCGGTCTCCTGCAACGGACACGCTCCTTCAGGTGGGCCCTCGGGACGACCTCAGTTTACCCGGGGGCCCCGAGGTCGAACGTCCGTGCTTTTTCCGCTTGGCGGCTAGA
>CAZBYA010000095.1:0-9138 GCA_964496175.1 uncultured Gaiellales bacterium
GGCGTGAGCCGGTCACCGCACCATTCGCCTCGACCACGCGAGGCGGAAGAAGGGGGCCAGCGGGGGAAACATGGTTTCCCCCGGTCACAGTCGGGACGGTCGGATTCGAACCGACGGCTTCCGCCTCCCAAAGGCGGCGCTCTACCAGGCTGAGCTACGTCCCGCTGGCAGCCAGTGTAGGTGCCGCAGCCGCCGGTGTCCGAACCGCAGACGGGCCGGTCGTCCCGGCTTGGCCGGGGCGACCGCCCGGAGGCGACGGCGCTCGGGAGCCGCCGCGTAGCACGCTTCGCCGTCGCGCGCGTTCACCCGGAAGAAGGGGACTACCGGGGGAGACACGGTTTCCCCCGGTTCGATCAGAGCTGCCAGACGCCGTCGCGCAGGAGCGGGATTGCCTCCCCGCCGGCGGTGACGCCGTCGACCTCGAGCTCCGGCGAGCCGATCATGAAGTCGGTGTGCACGGACGACTGGTTGACGCCCCGCTCGGCCCGCTCCTCGGCCGAGAGCTCCGCCGCCCACGGCACCGCCTGGAGGATCGACGCTCCGAGCGCGATGTGCGACGAGGCGTTCTCGTCGAAGAGCGTGTCGTAGAAGACGATGCCGGTGCGGCCGACGCGCGAGTCGCCGTCGACGAGCGCGACCTCGCCGAGGCGTGCGGCGCCGGCGTCGGTGGCGGCGTGCGTCCGCATCACATCCTCGCCGGACGCGGCGTGCAGCTCGGCGACCCGGCCGCCCTCGAAGCGCACCTCGAGCTCGCGCACGATGTTGCCCTGGATCTGGAGCGGCAGCGTCGAGCGGACGACGCCGTCGACGCGGCGTGCGTCCGGCGTGGTGAAGACCTCTTCGGTCGGCATGTTCGCGACGTGCTCGATCCCGTTCGACTCGTCGAGCGCCGCCTGCCACTCGGACTCGGGGTGGAGACCGACGGTGAGGTCGGTGCCGGGGCCGCGGTAGCGAAGGTGGTCGAACCGGCGCTCGTTCAGCGCTGCGGCGCGGCGCGAGAGGCGCGCGATGTGCTCGCGCCACGCTGCGACGGGGTCGGGCTCGTCGAGACGGACGGCGGTCGAGACCGCCTGCCAGAGGCGCTCCACGTCGGGCTCGCCGAAGACGGTCTGTGCCCAGCCCTCGTTCGGGAACGCGACGATCGTCCAGTTGCACAGGCCGTCGGTGAGCGCGAGCGACGCCTCCGCCACCTCCCGCATGCGCGCCTTGCCGACGCGTTCGCCGTCGAGGTCGGCGAAGAGCTCCGGCTCGGGGTTGCCCGTGATCGCGCAGAGGGCCCCGCCCTGCTCTCCGAGATCGCGGAAGCGGCGCACGAGCCACGGCGGCGACCAGCCGAGCTCCTCGTCCGCCGCCTGCTCGATGTGCGCTCGGCGCACGTGCTGGTCGGTGTCGAGGACGTCGACGTAGCGGGCGCCGGCCGAGTACGCCTCGCGTGCGATCGCACGGACCAGCGGTGCGTGCTCGAGCAGCGCGTTGATGCCCAGCGTCTGCCCCGGTTGCAGGTTGAGCCCGACCTGCACGGCGAGCTTCGCGTAGTCGGCGAGACGCTGATCGTCGGCGGGCACGGCGGCCAACCATACCGGCCGCGTCGCATCGCCCCTGACTCGACCCGGCGCACGGCTTACACTGAGCCGCCGTGAGGCGGTTCTCCCCCGTCATCGTCCTCGCGCTCCTGCTCACCGCCTGCGGCGGCGGCGGCGCGCAGCGCTACACCCTGAAGGCGACGAACGCCTGTCTCGAGGCGCACCAGATCCCGTTCGGCGGCAACCTCGACTTCGTCGCGAGCACCGCCACCGGCGGCGCCCTGAAGGCGGTCCTGCCCGACAACTCCGTCACGATCGCCTTCGGGCAGACGGCGTCGGACGCGGACAACATCTACCAGGCCTACGTCCGCTTCCACGCGTCGAACGTCGGCGTCTACGACGTGCTCCGGCAGGACCACAACGCGGTCCTGCTCTGGCATTACCACCCGAGCGACCAGGACGCGCAGACGATCGGCAGCTGCCTCAAGTCGTAGCGCCCTCCTCGGCGAGGAACCGCCGGAACCAGTACGCGAAGACGACGAACAGGACGAGCGCCTGCTCGCTCGCCATCGTCACGCCCGCGATCTGCTGGTCGGTGAGCGGCGAGAGCCCCCACACGCGCGGGTGCGCGTGCACGTAGAACGAGTAGACGGCCTTCGGCAGCAGCGCGAGCAGCAGGCCGAGCGGCGCCGCGAGCACGAACGCGGCGAACGCGTACATCGCGCGTCGGCCCGATGCCAGCCTGCGCGGCGCGTCCTGGAGCAGGGGCCACCAGACGAGGATGCCGGTGCCGAAGTAGCACGCGTGCTCGATGTGGATCAGCCAGGACTGGTGGCGCAGCGCGTAGTCGTAGACGGGGGGCACGTGCCAGGCGTAGTAGTTCGCGAGCCAGAGCGGCAGCGCGACCGCCGGGTGCGTCGCGGCGCGCCACAGCGACGCGCGGGCGAGCGCCGCGGCGAGCGTGGGCGGGACGCCGAGCACCGCGAGCAGCGGCGCCCACTCGGCGAGGATCACGTTCTGCAGCAGGTGCGCCGTGAGCAGGTAGTGCAGCCCGAGGTGGTGGAGCGGCGTCCAGAACGCGACCGCGAGCAGCGCCAGCGCGCCGGCGTAGCACGCGCCGCGCGGGCGCGACGGCAGCCCCGTGCGGCCGACGGCGTAGAGGTACGCGAGCGCGAGCACCGGGATCACGACCGTCGTGTCGACGTCGGCCTGGAACTCGTAGGGTGAAGCGCCGAGCATCAAGCCTCTAATCGAGCCACTCGGGCCGCTCGAACCCGCCGTACTCCTGGATCGAGCCGTAGATCGTCTGCACGACCTGCGTGCTGTGGACGGTCAGCTTGCACGTGCCGTAGGGGAGCTTGTTGCGGCGCTTCTTCTGGCTGTACTTGGAGTAGCGGTTCACCATCGACTTGCGAAGCGACGACCGCGGAAGGTCGAGCGTGTCGAGCCAGAACTGCTCGATCTCGTGCTGCCGGTCGAGGTGGTCGGCGAAGAGGTTGCAGCTGACCGCGATCTGGTCGTCACGCACCGCGAAGAAGGTGCGCAAGAACGACAGGAACGTCGCGACGAGGTCCGGATCTGCATTCGCGATCTGTGCGACGTTGCGGTCCTTCGACCCCTCGGCCCAGAAGAGCATGCACCCGGCGGCGTACCGGCCATCTCCCTCGCGAGCGCGAGCCCGACCGCCCTCCTGGTAGGCGAGGCGCGTCCGCCGCGCCGCGGCCGCCTTCCGCTCGCCCGCGACGATCGGCCCGAGCCCGGCGCGGCGAATCAGCTCCTCGCGCTGGGCCGGCGTGAGCGCGACGTCGCGCACCCAGGTGCTCACGGATGACCGCGACACGCCGAGGTGCTGCTCGATCTGCCGAACCGACCAGCCGAGGGACCGCAGCTCCCGTGCCTGTTGACGCTCTGCCGTTTTCACAGCAGACAACGTAGCGGAGAGGTCGGACGGAATCGGAAGCGCCCGGCGGGAGTCGGACCCGCAACTACAGCTTGGAAGGCTGTCGTGAGACCGTTTCACCACGGGCGCGCGGTCGAAGCAGGGTAGCCGTCCTCGCTAGCCTTGGTCGATGGCGGTCGAGGTCAGGCGCGTCCGTGCCGACGACTGGCAGGTGGTGCGCGACACGCGCCTGCGGGCGCTCGCCGACGCGCCCCGGAGGCTCGTCGAGGCAGTGCTCGCGCACGCGCGCTCCGCCGGTGACGCGGAGGTGTACCTCAGCGTGCATTTCGACAACGACGACGCGCGACGGCTGTACGAGCGCTGCGGCTTCGTCGACACCGGCGCCGGCGTGGACGAGCGCGAGCTGCGGCGCGCGCTGTGAACGAGCTGGACGACGCGGTCGCCCGCGCGCTCGGCTCGAGGCCGGTCGCCTACGAGCCGCGCAGCGGCGGCTACTCGACCGCCGACCGCTTCGCCGTCACGCTCGCCGACGGGCGGCGCGTCTTCGTCAAGTCGTCCGACGCGCCGAACCTGGCCGGCTGGCTGCGTCGCGAGCACGAGGTGTACGCGTCGCTCGATGGAAGCTTCATGCCCGAGTTGCTCGGCTTCGACGACGACGGCGTGCGCGTCCTGCTCGCGCTCGAGGACCTAAGCGACGCCGACTGGACGGTTCACTGGGACGCCGTCCGCGTCGACGCGGTGCGGGCCGCGCTCGACGAGCTCCGCAGTTGCGAGCCGCCCCCGAACACGGGCACGGCGCGCGAGTCGTTCCCGCAGTTCTGGGGCCGTTGGGAGGAGGTCGCGGCCGAGCCGGCGCCGTTCCTCTCGCTCGGTCTCCGCGACCAGGCGTGGCTCGAGCGCTCGCTGCCGACGATGCTCGCCGCGGTCGAGGAGGCCCCGGTCGACGGCGGCGACGTCTGCCACTTCGACGTGCGCAGCGACAACCTGTGCTTCCGGGACGGGCGTGCGCTCTTGGTCGACTGGAACTGGACGGCGCTCGGCAACGGCGACGCCGACCTCGCGGCGTGGCTGCCGAGCCTGCGGGTCGAGGGCGGCCCGCCGCCGTGGGAGGTGCTGCCCGGGGCCGGTCGCCTCGCGGCCTGGCTCTCCGGCGTCTGGGCCGCGGTCGCGGGCCTGCCGCCACCCGCCACGGCGCCGCAGGTGAGGCCGCAGCAGCGGCGGTTCCTCGAGGTCGCCCTCGACTGGCTCGACCGCGACCTGCTGTAGGTCAGCGGAGCCGGTCGGCGAACGGCTCGAGGTCGTGTGCTTTGAGGCCGATCTCGCCGGCCTCGATCGCCACCTTCACCTCGCGCGCCAGCGCCAGCGCCTCGCTCGTGTCGTCGGGGTCGAGCACGGTGCTCACGCTGGCGACGACCGACTCGCCCTCGCGCAGCTGGAGGTCGACGGTCGTCAGGGCGCTCTTGTCCTCGATGTACGGGTCGTCGGGGACCCCGACCCACACCTCGACGCTGCCGCCCCCGGGGAGACCTGCGTGCTCGACGATCGGTGTGCCGCGGAGGCTCATGGGCGGCGGAGCCTACACCGTTCGCACGGCGCGCGGCCGCCTCCCGTAGGAACCGCGGCCCCCGGGTCATGGGTCCGGCGGGCCCGCAAGATGGATCGTTCGGCCGATGGCGACGTCCGGCGACCGGCCGATGCTCGACACATGCGGATCAGGGCCCTCGCAGTCGCCGTCGCCCTCGTCGCCCTGCTGGGCGTCGTGGCTCCGGCCCCCGCCGTCTCCGCACGCTCCGGCGCGCACGTCACGCTCTCGAGCCTCGAGCTCGGCGTGCTGCGCGACCTGAACGCCATCCGGACGCAGCACGGCCTCGTCCCCGTGCGCCTCAGCGCGGCGCTGACGGCGTCGTCGACGCAGCACTCGCGGGAGATGGCGGCGGACGGCTACTTCGAGCATTCCTCGGCCGACGGCACCGTCTTCTGGAAGCGCATCCAGCGCTGGTACGGCTCGGGCGGCTTCGGCTACTGGTCGGTCGGCGAGAACCTGCTCTGGTCGTCGCCCGACGTCTCGGCCGCGGACGCGCTCCAGCTCTGGATGCACTCGCCGGAGCACCGCGCGAACATCCTCAACCCGCGCTGGCGCGAGATCGGCGTCTCCGCCGTCCACGTCGACTCGGCTCCCGGGACGTACAACGGGCTGCCGGTGACGATCATCACCACCGACTTCGGCGTCCGGAACTAGCCAGGGCCCGCGTTACCCTTCGGGGTGCGCGCCCGTAGCTCAGCGGAAGAGCGGCGGCCTTCTAAGCCGTTGGTCGGAGGTTCGAATCCTCCCGGGCGCACCTCCGGTCACGCTCGCGCGCGGAGCAGGGGGACGATCGTCGCCGCCTGGACGGCAACCGCGCCGGCGAATGCCGCTGCGAACGCCGCGGCGGTCGTCAGGTGCGTGAGCGACAGCGCGAGCACGCAGTAGAAGCAGACGAACGAGAACAGGCCGACGAGCAGGCCGCGCAGGACCTGCACCGCGCCGCCCTCGCCCGCGTGCCGATGTGCGAAGGCCGCGAGCACGACCGTGTAGAGCGGGTACACCGCGAGCAGGCCCGCGAGGCGCGCGCCGAGCGTGGTCGCGAGGCCCGTCAGCAGGAGCAGGAACGCGGTCGCGACGACGGCGCGACCGGGAAGGTCCCACCGCGACGGCAGCCGCGCGGCCGCCTCGAGGTCCACCGGGACGTGCGGGACGAGCGCGAGCCCGGCGCCGAGCGCGGCCGCGGCGGCCGCCGCGAGCGGCAGCACGATCCCGGCGCGAAAGCCGAGCGGCAGCGCCTCGAGCACGACCGCCGCCCCCGCGAAGGCGGCCGAGCCGGCGGCGACCGCGAACGCCAAGCCGCGCCGCGCCGCCGCGGCGTAGCCGACGCAGAACGCGACCTCCGCGATCGCGCCGCCGAGCGAGCCCACGGCCGCACGCGCGGCAAACCGGCGCCCGTGCTCGACCGCGAAGAAGGCCGTGATCGGGCCGGAGGTCAGCGGCAGCCCGATCAGCCACCCTGACGCGATCCGCCCGAAGCGCCGGCCTGCGAGCGTCGCCAGCAGGACGACCGCCGGCGTCAGGACGAGCTTCAGCGCGAGCACCACCGTGCGCAGTTTGCCGTCGCGGGGCGCGGGAACCCGCTGGGGCGAGCCAACGAAGGAGGAGCGAACGAATGGCGGACACGCTGAAGGGCAAGAAGGTCGCGATCGTCGCCGCCGACATGGTGGAGCGGGTCGAGCTCGTCGAGCCTCGCAAGGCGCTCGAGGAAGCGGGCGCGACGACGGAGCTGATCTCGATCAAGCCGGGGAAGATCAAGTCGTTCGACCACTTCGACCCCGCGGACGAGATCGAGGTCGACCGTGCGGTCGAGGAGGTCGACGCGGCCGACTACGACGCGCTGCTGATCCCCGGCGGCGTCGGCAACCCCGACCAGTTGCGCGGCGACGAGAACATCGTCTCGTTCGTGCGCGACTTCTTCGAGGCCGGCAAGCCGGTTGCCGCGATCTGCCACGGCCCCTGGGTGCTGGTCGAGGCGGACGTGGTGCGCGGCCGGAAGCTCACCTCGTGGCCGACGCTCCAGACCGACATCCGGAACGCCGGCGGCACCTGGGTCGACGAGCAGGTCGTCGTCGACGAGGGGCTCGTGACGAGCCGCAAGCCCGACGACATCCCCGCGTTCAGCGCGAAGCTGATCGAGGAGTTCGCCGAGGGGAAGCACGCAGGCCAGCGCGAGCAGACGAAGGCGTCGTCCTGACGCGCGCCGTCCTGCTCGACCTCGACGGGACGCTCGTCGACGCGAACTACCAGCACGCGTTCGCGTGGTACCGCGCGCTCCGCCGCTACGACGTCGTCGTGCCGATGTGGCGGGTGCACCGCCACATCGGCATGGGCGGCGACCAGTTCGTCGCGGCGGTCGCGGGCGACGACGTCGAACGGCGCCTCGGCGACGAGCTGCGCGACGCGTCGCGCGAGGAGTTCCGGAAGCTGCGCGACGAGTGCGTCCCGCTCGAGGGGGCGCGCGAGCTCGTCGAGGAGCTGAAGCGGCGCGACTTGCGCGTCGTGCTCGCGTCGTCCGCGAACGAGGACGACCTCGACCACTTCCTCGACGTCCTCGGCGTGCGCGACCTCGTCGACGGGTGGACGACGAACGACGACGTCGAGCGGTCGAAGCCCCACCCGGACATCGTCAACGCCGCGCTCGAGCGGGCCGGCACGGACGACGCCGTGATGGTCGGCGACTCGCGCTGGGACATCGAGGCGGCGGCGAACGCCGGCCTCGACACCGTGTGCGTGATCACGGGCGGCTGGTCGCGGCAGGAGCTGGCCGACTGCGGCGCCGTCGCCGTCTACGACTCGCTCGTCGACCTGCGCGAAGGGTGGCAGATGGGACTCGAACCCACGACCACCGGGACCACAACCCGGGGCTCTACCAACTGAGCTACTGCCACCGTGCGGCGCCCATCGTATCCGGCCCGGGGCGGCGCTACGCTTTCCCTGCTCGGCCCCGTAGCTCAGAGGACAGAGCGGGAGCCTTCGAAGCTCCGTGCGTAGGTTCGATTCCTACCGGGGCCATGCGGGGTCGTTCGAGAGGAGGCTCGGCATGGCGGTCAAGCTCCATCGGTGCGGCGGCCAGTGGGTGAAGATCAAGGCCCACCCGTGCTGGAGGGTCGAGAAGGCGCTCATCGACATGGGGATCGCGTACGAGCGCGTGCCCGGCCCGAGGCCGAGGAACCAGCGCGAGGCGGTCTTCGCGGGGACCGGGCAGCGGCTGTACCCGGCGATCCAGCTCGAGGACGGGAGCTGGTACCGCGACCAGTCGAAGGAGATGGAACGGAGGATCCGCGAGGGCAGGCTGCGGCCGAACGCGGGCGGCAGCTGAGCCTGCCGTCGCCGGAGTTACCCTAGGGCGACGCTGCGGGCGTGGCGGAACTGGCAGACGCGCCGGGTTTAGGTCCCGGTGGGCCCCTCGGGCCCTTGGAGGTTCGACCCCTCTCGCCCGCACTCCTCACCCGGCGCCGGTCGGCGTGACGGCGGCCTAACGGGGGTCGAGCCGCTCCGCGATCTCGCCGGCGGCGCCGCGCTTCTCGACGACGACGTACGCCGCCTCGCGCTCCACCACGTCCTCGAACTCGCCCTCGTGGCCCGGGACCAGCAGGAACCGGCGCGGATTCGCCCGCACCAGCTCGTAGACGCCGAGCGGCACCTCGACGTGCTCCGAGCAGTCGCCGTCGCTGCACTCGCAGACGAAGCCGGCCGTCGTCGCGCCGCGCTCCGCCAGCCCGCGCACCTGCTCGTTCACCTCGCGAAACAGCGCCTCGTTGCGCGCCGCCCGCTCCTCCCACAGACCGGTCATCCGGCCGCCGAGGCTAGCCCGAAACCGTCCACGGGGGAAGGGCGTTTCATCGATGTGTCCGCACAGCCCCAGAGTGATCATGGGAGCCGCCCCGACGCCGCGCGCAGCTCGAACGAGCACATCGCCGACCGGGCGGTCGAGCTCCGGTTCGTCTCGCGCATCCCGCTGCTCTGCGAGTGCAGCGACGCGTCGTGCCGGCAGCTCGTGCTCCTCACGGTCGACGACTACCGCGAGGCCCGGCGAGACGCCGACTACCTGACGGCCCCGGGTCACGCCGTCGAGGGCGCTGCGCCCGACCGGCGGGCCGCCGACCACGTGCTCCACCGTCGGGTCTAGA
>CAZBYA010000096.1:0-9092 GCA_964496175.1 uncultured Gaiellales bacterium
CGACAGCCGGCCGGCGCGGATCTGCCACGTGGCGCCGTAGCGGCGGGCCACGGCCGGGTCGCCGGTCAGCAGCCAGTGCCGGACGGCGCGCACGCGCCCGTACGGGTCGTTCGCCTTCGTGTTCGCGACGTGCGCGACCGGCGCGGCGACGATGTACACCGGCGCGACGGCGGCCACCTCGTAGCTCGTCTGCACCGGCGCGAGCACGACGGCGCCCTTCGGCACGCGCTCGCGCAGGCTGTGCACGAGCCGGGGCGAGAGCGCCGTCGGGTCGGCCGGGTGCGCCGCGCTCCAGTGCCAGAGGCCGTGGACGACGATCGGCAGCACGAACAGCAGCATCGCTCCCGCGCCGAGCCGGAAGCGCTCGCGCGGCTCGCGCGGACGCAGGACGAGCGCGAGCAGCAGCGCGGCGCCGCCTCCGACCAGCGCGATCCACGTGGCCGCCGCGGGCCCGCCGTGGCGCAACCCGTAGTCGAAGTCGCCCGGCCAGAGCCGCTGGAGCACGATCCCGAACGCGAGCGCGAACGGCAGCGCCACGACGTTCCGCGCGAGCAGCGCGAAGGCGCCGACGAGCGCGAAAGGCAGCGGCGCGAAGCCGGCCGCCCGCCGCGACTGCGAGAGCGAGACCGCGTCCGAGAAGTGCATGAAGAGCCACGGAACCTCCATCAGGAGCAGCACGATCAGCGTGCCGCCGAGCGCGAACGCCGCCCACTGCCGCCGGAACGCGAGCGCGAGCACCGGCAGCAGCACGAGCGCCGCCACGGCTACGGCGCCGCTCCGACCCAGCACCTCCGGCGCCAGGCGGTAGCTGTGCACGCTGCCAACGAGCTGCGAGCGGTACTGCGCGAACCCGCTCGCGAGCGTCGACGCCGACGGGTTGTGGGACAGCGTCTCGTCCACGATCGGCCTCAGCCACAGCACCGCCAGCGCCACCGGCGCCGCCGCGGCGAGCCAGGCGCGCCAGCGCCATCGGAGCACGGCGAGCAGCGGGATCAACAGGAAGACGGCGTACGTGGGGTGGACGAGGGCGAGCGCGCCGGAGGCGACGGCGGCCGCGGCGAGCCCGCGCGCGTCGCGGGGGGCGAAGAAGAGCGCCAGCACGGCCGGGACGAGCAGGACGCGCGAGGCGGAGCCCGGCAGCGCGAGCGTCGCGAACGAGCCGCCGTGCCCCGGCCCGAAGCAGAAGACGGCGAGCTGCGCGGCGAGCAGCGACGCGCCGGCGAGCCGGTGCCCGAAGACCGCCTCGCCCGCCTCCCACGCGACGAGGCACGCGAGCGGGACGAGCAGCGAGGGCTCGTGACGGACGACGCCGCCGGCGTCGACGCCGGAGACCCAGCCGACGACGGCGAGGAAGCCGTGCCAGAGCGGGAACGCGTACCCCGGGTGCAACCCGCCGTCCCTGAACTCGTCGACGGTGCGCAGGTGGAGATCGCCGAGCATCACGAGCTTGCGCACGCGCGCCTCGTGGAAGAGGCCGTCGCCGACGACGGCGCCCTCGACGTGCCACACGAGCGCGCCGAGCGCGATCCCGAAGGCGAGCACGAAGCCGGGGGCGCCGCGGCTCGTCGCCCGCCGGCGCCGGCCGAGGATCAACGCGGTCAGGAAGATCACGGCGAGCACGAGCGCGGCGGCGCGGACGTTCGCGTGCACGAGAAAGACGGCGGACCACGCGGCGAAGAGGCAGGCCATCGCCCACGCGAGCGTCGCCGACGCCGAGCGCTGCCCGAGCGCCCGCGCGACCGCCCACCCCGGCAGCAGCACGCAGACGGTGCCGAACGCGAGCCGGAGGTACTCGATCACCGGCGGAGCAGGGCGCGCGCGTCGCCGGAGGAGAGGAAGCGGACGGCCTCGCGGTACTCGGCCCGGCGGAGGAGGAGCACACGCAGCCGCAGCGACCAGAGCAGGAGCAGCCGCGCCCGCTCCGCCTCGCGCGGCCCGCGATGCTTGGCGAGGAACCGCAGGTGCCCGCGCACGTTCTCGACGTACAGGCGCCCGCCGTGCGAGGCGCCCCCGACGTGCACCACCTCGGCGCCGGGGAAGAACAGCACCTGCCAGCCTGCGCGACGGAAGCGCGTCAGCCAGTCCACCTCCTCGCTGAACATGAAGAAGTCCTCGTCGAAGAGCCCGACCTGGTCGACCGCCTCGCGCCGCACGAGCAGCGCCGGCCCGTAGAGCCAGTCGACCTCCTCGACGCGATCGTGGCGGAAGTCGCCGCGGTAGAGCGGGTTCAGGAGCCGCGTGCGCGGCGCCAGCTTGCGCAGGAACAGGTACTCGGTCGCCAGCCGCCACAGCGTCGGCTCGCCCCGCGCCGAGCGCTGGAGCGAGCCGTCGGGGTTGACGAGGCGCGGCCCGACGACGGCGGCGCGCGGGTGCTCGTCCCCGAACGCGACGAGCCGTTCGAGGCCGTCGCCGACGACCCAGGCGTCGGAGTTGAGCAGGAAGAACCAGCGGCCCTCGGCCGCCCGCATGCCCGCGTTGTTGCCCCCGCCCATGCCCTTGTTCTCCTGCTCGAGCAGCCGCACCTCGGGAAAGCGCTCGCGCACGAGCTCGAGCGTCCCGTCGGTCGAGCCGTGGTCGACGACGACCACGTCGCAGCCGCGCACCGACTCGAGGCACCGCTCGATGAACGGCAGCGCGTTCCACGTCACGACGACGACGGAGACGTCAGGGCGTGCCATGCGCGACGGGCGTCCGCCGGCGCCCGAAGACGTTCTCCCAGAGCAGGATCGCGACGCCCGGGAGCGCGAGCAGGATCGTCATGATGAAGAAGAGGAAGCCCGTCGCGAACGCGGCGTCGGAGCCGACGCCGAGCTTGCCGAGGAAGCTGACGAAGAACGCCTCCCGCACGCCGATCCCGTTGACGGTGAACGGCACGAGCATCACGAGGAAGAGCAGCGGCCCGAGCACCACGTACGGCAGCACGCCCAGGTGGATGCCGACCGCCCGCGCCGAGGCGTAGATCGCGAGCACGCGCGTCAGCTGCGCGACGGCCGTGACACCGGCCACGACCAGGAGCGTGCCTGGATGGTCCCGGTACCCGTGCAACCCGTCGTACACCGCGCGGGCAGGCGCCTCGACACGGAGCCGGCGCGCGTACGGCATCAGGAACACGAGGCGGCGGCGGATCGTGCGCGAGAAGAAGACGAAGCCGACCGCAATCGTCGCGACGACGAACACGGCCTCGATCCACAGGTAGGCGCCGATCGCGTAGCGGCCGATCGCGAGCAGCAGGCCGACGCCCGCCAGCACGAGCGTCACCGCTCCGCCGAGCGAGCGCTCCAGCAGCACGGAGCCGGTGACGGGTGTTGTGTTGCCGCGGTGCTTCCGGCTCGTCTCGAAGATGCGCCACGCGTCGCCGCCGACCGAGGTCGGCAGCACCTGTCCGAACGCGTACGAGACGAAGTACGCGCGCGTCAGCCAGGGCACGGTGTCGTCCACGCCCCGCACGCGCAGTAGTTGCTGCCAGCGCCACGCCATCAGCGGCACGGTCACCATCGTCAGCGCGGCCGAGAGCACGAGCCACGGCACGCTCGCCGAGCCGATGATGTGCGCCGTCTTGCCGACGTCGATCTTCGAGAGGATGTACGCGACGGCGAGCGACGTGACGACGAGCGTCGCGGCGACGCGGAGCCAGCGCTTCATCCGGCGAGCCGCTCGTGGACGCGCCGCAGCGCCGCGACCGCGTCGCGCACGTCGTCGTCGGAGTGCGCGGGCGAGAGCGGCAGCGAGAGCACCTCGGCGCCGGCCCGCTCCGCCACCGGCAGCGGTGGCTGCTGCGGCGCCAGCCGGTCGCGATACGCCGTCAGCAGGTGCACCGGTAGGAAGTGGATCGACGTGCCGATGTTCTCCTCCGTCAGCGCCTGCTGCACCGCGTCGCGGTCGGCGAAGGTGACGCGGACGACGTACAGGTGGTTCGCGTGCGCGTCGCGCGGGTCGCGGGCGACCGGCTCGACCCCCTCGAGGCCGGCGAGCCCCTCGTCGTAGATCGCGACGTGGCGGCGGCGGATCTCCGCGTGCCGCTCGACCTTCTCGAGCTGCACGAGCGCGATCGACGCGAGCACGTCGCTGAGGTTCGCCTTGTAGCCGGGGACGGCGATGTCGTAGCGGGAGCCGTGGCCGCGGCGCATCACGCGCAGGTCGTCGAGCGCATCGGCGAGGTCGTCGCGGTTCGTGGCGACGAGGCCGCCCTCGCCGGCGGCGATGTTCTTCGTCGCGTAGAGCGAGAAGCACGTCAGGTCGGCGATCGAGCCGACCTTGCGGCCGCGGTAGCGCGCCTCGGCGGCGTGCGCGGCATCCTCGACGAGCGGCAGCCCCAGCTCGAGCAGGGGGTCGAGGTCGGCGGGCTGGCCGTAGAGGTCGACGGGGACGATCGCCTTCGTCCGCTCATTCACCAGCTCGCGGACGCGCGCCGGGTCGATGTTCAGCGTGTCCTCGCGCACGTCCGCGAAGACGGGCGTCGCGCCGCAGTGGACGATCACGTTCGCCGTCGCCGGCCAGGTGATCGGGCTCGTGATCACCTCGTCGCCGGCGCCGACGCCGAGCGCGACCAGCGAGAGGTGCATGGCCGCCGTGCAGGAGGAGACGGCGAGCACGTGCTCCGCCTCGAGGTAGTCGCGCATCCGCGCCTCGAGCTCCGCCGTCCGTGGGCCGGTCGTCAGCCAGCCCGAGCGGAGGGCCTCCGCGACGGCGTCGATCTCCTCCTCGCCGAGGGCGGGCGGCTGGAAGGACAGGAAGGTCTCCCGGCGGGTCGCTTCCACGCGGGCTAGCGTACCCGGATGCTCCGGGCGCTCCTGATCGGCGCGGCCCTGCTCGCAGCGACGGCTCACCCGTTTCCCCATTTCGGCGCCGGCTGCGCCCGCGCCGACCTCCGCAGCGGGGGCATGACGATCCGCGCCGAGCGCTGCGGACCGGCTTCCGGCCACCGCGCGGTGATCGTCCTGCACGGCTGCGGCGGTTTCTCGACCTTCGACCACAGCCTCGTCGCCGACCTGCCGCATTTCGGGATCACGACGCTCGACGTCGACTACTTCGCGCCGACGCCGCCGCCGGGCGCGAAGGGCTACTGCGACGTCTGGACGCACAGGGCCGACCTCTTCGGAACGTGGGAGCGCGTCGCGGCCGACGCCGCGAGGTCGCTGCGCGGCTCGTTCGCCCGCGTCGGCGCCGTCGGCTGGTCGATGGGCGCGGGCGTCGCGCTCGGCGCGGCGGAGGACCTGCATTCGTTCGACGCGGTCGCGGCGTTCTCGGCGCTCGCCCACCCCGTCGTGGTCGAGCGCGAGGCGGCGCTGCCGCCGACGATCTTCCTCGACGGCGGCACGCGCGACATCGTCCCGCCGGAGAACGCGCGCATCCTCTACGCCGCGGCCGTCCGCGCGCACGTCCCGAGCGAGCTCTACATCTACGGGAACGGCATCCACTCGTGGCCGGGCGTGCAGGGCGCGCGCGGGCGGGCCCGCGCCGCCGCGTTCCTACTCCGCTACTTGCAGTAACGGCGAGCCGAGCTCGAAGCGGATCGCCGCCGCGGCCGCCTCGGCGCGGTCGACCGCCTGCTCGCGCGAGTCGCCGGTCACGAGCACGGCGCCCGCGCGGTCGGCGCCGCGGCGGAGCGGCGCGAAGACGTAGCCGGGGTCCCGGTAGAGGCGGACCTGGACGACGCCTTCGAGGCCGTCCGGGACGACCGTGCGCTCGAGCACCCCCGGCGGCGCGACGAGGAAGCGCGTGACCGCACCGCCGACGAGCCGCGCGGGCGCCGGAACGGCGAGCGGCCGGCCGAGCGCCGCGTCGATCGCGAGCCCGTTCAGGTCGACACCGGTGGCCGCCTCGACGAGCTCCGCGTCGTGGCCGCCGCCCAGGCGCGCGGCGACCTCCATCACCTGCGGCCCCTCGCGCCCGAGCCGGAGCTGCGTGTAGGAGGGACCGTTCCGGATGCCCAGGGCGGCCACGGCCGCTTCGGCCGTGTCCGCGCTCTGAGCGTGGACACGGCTCGGCCAGACATGGGCCAATGCCACACCGAACGCGGGCGGGTCGGCGACGATCCGGTCGGTGACGGCGAGCGCGGTGAACGCGCCGTCGACGGAGAAGCCGACCACCGTCACCTCGGGCCCGTCGACGTGCTCCTCGACGAGCGCCAGCCCGTTGCGGGCGACGCCGCGCGCCGTCTCGACCGCGTCGGCCAGCGCCTCGCGCTCGTGCACCAGCGTCAGGCCCTTCTGGCCCTGCCGGTCGGGCGCCTTGACGACGACTGGCGCCTCGACGTCGGGCAGGGGGTCGCCGCCGCCGACCACCCACGAGCGCGGCTGCGGCACGCCGGCCTCGGCGAGCCGTTCCCGCTGGCGCAGCTTGTTCGTCGCCAGCACGGCGGTGTGCGGGTCGATCGGGTGCGGCAGCCCCGCGCGCTCCGCGATCCGCGCGGCGACGCCCACGGGCCAGTCGGTGCCCGGGGCGATCAGCCCGTCCACCTCGAGCGCCGCGCAGAGCCGCTCGATCGCCGGCTCGTCCTCGGTCGAGAGGATGCAGCGGCGGTCGGCGAGCGGGAAGCCCGGCGCGGCCGGGTCGCGGTCGACCACGGCGACCCACACGCCGCGGGCGCGCGCGGCCTCCAGCAGCCCGAGCTGGGCCGGGCCCGCGCCTAGGACGAGTAGGCGCGGGCGTCCCGAGCGAGGATCGCTCTCCACCACGCCTCATTGTCGCGATACCACGCGACGGTCCGCGCGAGCCCGTCCTCGAAGCTCGTGCGCGCCCGCCAGCCGAGCAGGCGCTCCGCCTTCTCGGTCGAGCCGATGTGGCGGTCGACCTGGCCGGGCCGCTCGTCGACGTGCTGCACGAGGTCGGCCGGCTTGCCGAGCACGTCGAGGACGGCGCGCGCGATCTCCGTGATCGAGATGTCGACGCCGGTCGCGACGTTGATCACCTCGCCGGCGAGCGACTCGATCGGCGCCGCGATCACGCGCTCGATCGCCTCGGCGTCGTCGTCGACGTACAGCCAGTCGCGCGACGCGTGGCCGTCGCCGTGGATCGTCAGCGGCTCGTCGGCGAGCGCCTGGGTGATGAACCGCGGCACGACCTTCTCGGGGTGCTGGCGCGGCCCGTAGTTGTTGAACGGGCGCACGATCACGATCGGCAGCTCGTAGGTCGTCCAGTACGAGTACGCGAGCCGGTCGGCGCCCGCCTTCGTCGCGGCGTACGGCGAGCGCGGGTTCAGTGGGTGCTCCTCGTCCATCGGCGCGCGCTCGGCGGTGCCGTACACCTCGGAGGACGAGATCAGGATGAAGCGCTCGACCGGCGCGACCCGGATCGCGTCGAGCAGGATCTGCGTCCCCTCCACGTTCGTCGTCACGAACTCGGAGGCGCCGTCGCGGATCGACTTCTCGACGTGGGACTCGGCCGCCGCGTTGACGATCACGTCGACGTTGGCGACGACGTCGCCGACGAGGGCCGCGTCGCGGATGTCGCCCTCGAGGAACGTCAGGCGCGGGTGGTCGATCACGTCGGCGAGGTTCTCGACGTTGCCGGCGTAGGTGAGCGCGTCGAGGACGAGCACGTCGTAGGGCGTCGAGGAGAGCAGGTGGTGCACGAAGTTCGACGAGATGAATCCTGCCCCGCCTGTCACCAGCACGCGCTTCGCTCGGCTCATAGCTCCTCTTCGACGATGTACAACGGCCTGCCTTCGACGTCTCGCTGGATGCGGCCCACCGATTCCCCGATCAGCGCGAGCACGAACCCCTGCACGCCGAGCACCAGAACAATGCCTGCTCCGGCGAACAGGGGGCCGGGGAAGTTGCTGTGGACGATCCAGAACCCGACGCCGTAGATACCGAGCGCGGTCGCGGCGACGGTGCAGACGAGGCCGAGCACGACGCCGATCCACTGGATCGGCTGCGGCCAGAAGCCCGCGACGACGTGCAGCGCGAGCCGGACGAGCCGGAACGGCGAGTAGCGCGAGCCCGAGCGCGCGGGCGCGTGCGCGACGTCCACCTCCTCGACCGAGACGCCGCTCGTCAGCACGAGCGCCTTCGTGAACTTCTGGCGGCCGATCGCGCCGAGCATCGGCTCGATCGCCGTCCGGCGGTAGCCGTTGAACGCGCAGCCGAAGTCGGAGATCGCGACGCCGGTGAAGCGGCGGAGCAGCCCGTTGATCACCCGGCTCGGCATCGTCCGCCCCGCCGAGTCGCGCCGCAGCACGCGCCGCCCCGAGGCGACGTCCGCGCGGGCGAGGGCGTCGAGCAGCCGCGGGATGTCCTCCGGCTCGTTCTGGAGGTCGCCGTCCATCGTCACGATCAGGTCGCCGCGCGCCCGGGAAAGCCCGGCGTGCATGGCGGGGTGCTGGCCGTAGTTGCGCTTGAAGCGCACGACGCGCACGTGCGGGTCCCCCTCGTGCAGCGTGCGCAGGCGGGCGTAGGTGCCGTCGGTCGAGCCGTCGTCGACGTAGATCGCCTCCCACTCGCGGCCGGCGAGCGACGCCGCGATCCGGCGGTGCAGCTCGTCGACGGAGCCCTCCTCGTTCAGCACCGTGACAACAACCGATACGTCCATCTCACAAGACCCTAACCGGCGTCTCCTAGCGTCGTCCGCGTGCAGGCAGGCACGTGGTCGCAGGGTGAGCTGATCGTGCGCCGCGAGGTGCGGAACGACGGCTGGGCCTGGTTCGAGCTGCCGGTCGTCGTCGTCGAGGATTCCCCGGAGCTGCTCGCGACGTACATCCCGGAGGGCGCGCCGTTCACGTTTCCGCCGGGGCCGGAGCCGCATCCCTGGGCGGGACGGACCGCATGGGAGGGGCAGGGGGCGCTGATGCTGCAGCGGCCGGGCGACCTGCACGCGGTGTGGGTCTTCTGGCACGGGCCGGAGCGCGAGTTCGGCGGCTGGTACCTGAACATCCAGGAGCCGTTCCGCCGCGCGTCGCACGGCTACGACACGCAGGACCTCGAGCTCGACATCGTCGTCGACGCCGCCGGCGGCTGGCGCTGGAAGGACGCGGAGCTGGTGGAGCAGCGCGTCGCGGAGGGGCGCTACACGCGCGAGCAGGCGTGCGCCGCGTGGGCGGAGGGCCGCCGCCTCGCCGCCGACCTGGACGCCGGCTACCGCTGGTGGGATCC
>CAZBYA010000097.1:0-9018 GCA_964496175.1 uncultured Gaiellales bacterium
CGAGCTGGAACTTGCCGAGCGTCTTGTTGTAGGTCGCCATCTCCGACTCGCCCTGGAGCACGTGGATCTCGACCGACGGCTGGTTGTCGTCGGCGGTCGTGAACACCTCCGCCTTGCGGGTCGGGATCGTCGTGTTCCGCTCGATCAGCTTCGTCATCACGCCGCCCTTCGTCTCGATGCCGAGCGAGAGCGGAGTGACGTCGAGGAGCAGCACGTCCTTGACCTCGCCCTTCAGCACGCCGCCCTGGATGGCGGCGCCGACGGCGACGACCTCGTCCGGGTTGACGCCCTTGTGCGGCTCCTTGCCGATCAGCTCCTTCACCTTCGCCTGCACCGCAGGCATGCGGGTCATGCCGCCGACGAGCACGACGTGGTCGATGTCGGCCGCCTTCAGGCCGGCGTCGGCGAGCGCCTGCTGCGTCGGCGCGACCGTGCGCTCGAGCAGGCCGTGCGCAAGCTCCTCGAGCTTCGCGCGCGTCAGCTGGAGGTCGAGGTGCTTCGGGCCTTCGGCCGTTGCGGTGATGAACGGCAGGTTGATCTGCGTCGTCATCGTGCTCGACAGCTCGATCTTCGCCTTCTCGGCGGCCTCGTACAGCCGCTGGAGCGCCATCGGGTCGGCGCCCAGGTCGATGCCCTGGTCGCGCTTGAACTCGGCGATCATCCAGTCGACGACGGCCTTGTCGAAGTTGTCGCCGCCCAGGTGGTTGTCGCCGTTCGTCGACTTCACCTCGAAGACGCCCTCGCCGAGCTCGAGCACCGACACGTCGAACGTGCCGCCGCCGAGGTCGAAGACGAGGATCGTCTGGTCGGCGCCCTCCTTGTCGAGGCCGTACGCGAGCGCCGCCGCGGTCGGCTCATTGATGATGCGCAGCACGTTGAGGCCGGCGATCTTGCCGGCGTCCTTCGTCGCCTCGCGCTGCGCGTTGTTGAAGTAGGCGGGCACGGTGACCACGGCGTCGGTGACCGTGTCGCCGAGGAACGCCTCGGCGTCCGCCTTCAGCTTCTGCAGGATCATCGCGCTGATCTCCGGCGGCGCGTACTCCTTGCCGCCGGCCTCGACGCGCACGTCGTCGTTCGGGCCCTTGACGACCTTGTACGGGACGATGGTCATCTCCTCGGTGACCTCGTCGTACTTGCGGCCCATGAAGCGCTTGATCGAGAAGACGGTGTTCTGCGGGTTGGTGACCTGCTGCCGGCGTGCGGGCGCGCCGACGAGGCGCTGGCCGTCCTTCGTGAACCCGACGACCGACGGCGTCGTGCGGCCGCCTTCCGCGTTCGGGATCACGGTCGGCTCGCCGCCCTCGAGGACGGCCATGCACGAGTTGGTCGTGCCCAGGTCGATGCCGATCGTCTTTGCCACGGGGTGCGTCTCCTTCTACGGGTACTCAGAAAATCTAAGCCGGAGCGTAGCAGATATTCGGCCGCCCGGTGTGCGATAGTCAGAAACCGTGGACACGGAGACGCGGCAGGACCTGGAGGCGACCGTCGCGGCCCGGCGGGAGCTGGGCCCGGAGCACGAGGAGCACCTGATCGCGGGGTTCCTCGAGCGGCTCGAGCGGCGGGTCGGCAAGCCGACCGAGGACGAGCGGGCGCTGAAGCGGCGCCGCGACCACCAGAAGGAGATGACGCTCGGGGCGATGGGGATCTCGATCCCGCTGCTCGCGATCGCGGGCGGGATCGCCGGCCTCTGGGGGATCCTCGCCGTCTGCGCGGCGCTCGCCGTGGTCGCGGTCGCGGCGCGCCGCTAGCCCTAGCGCGTCACGCCGATCAGGGCGCCGCCCGCGACGACCAGCACCGCGCCGAGCGCGAGCCGCCGCCCCACCCCCTCCGTGTGGCGGATCAGGAGCGCCGAGAGGGCGACGCCCCAGAGCGACTCGGTGGCGACGAGCGGCGAGACGACGGTCACGCGGCCGCGCCAGTACGCCTCGAACAGGCAGACGTAGGAGAGCCCGAAGCAGATGCCCGCCGGCGTCAGGCGGACGAGCTCGCGGCGGCTCGGCGCCCGTCGCGTCCAGAGCGCCGCCAGGATGGTGCCCGCGATCAGCGTCGCCGCCGCTGCGCTCTCCGGCGTCGAGTGGGCGTGCAGCGCCCGGATCAGGTTGTCGCGCGTCGCGAACAGCGCCGCCGCCGCGACCGCGTACGCGAGCCCGAGGGCACGCAGGTGCTCGGGCCGGTCGCGCTCGGCCGCCAGCAGCACGCCGCCGCCGACGATCGCCACCGCGCCGAGCACGAGCCCGGTACGGAGCGGCTCGCCGAGGAAGACGAGCGCGATCGCCACCGCCACCAACGGCGCGCCTCCCACCGTCACCGAGGTGCGCGACGCGCCGACCTCGCGCACCGCGAGCGTGAAGAGGATCTGCGAGCCGCCGGGCGCGAGCAGCCCCGCGAGCAGGAACGGCCACACGCCGTGCACCTCCGGCCGGAACGCGGCCGCGACCAGGGCGACCGCGAGCGCGGGCAGGACCGTCGCGAGCGCGGCCGCGCCGGCGTTCGGCACGCCGCGCAGGCCGAGGCGCAGCGCGACCGTCATCCCGCCGAAGAGCGCCGCCGACGAAATCGCGAGCAGGACGGCGGTCACGCCGGCCGCGCCCCCCGGACGAGCCGCGCGAGCACGGATGCCGTCGCCGGCTCCGCGACGCCGATCCCGGCCATGATCGCGGCGCAGCCGGCCCAGGCCGCCCCGCCGAGGCGATCGCCCGCCAGCGTCGCGCCGAAGAACGCCGTCCACACCGGCTCGAGCGAGAACGCGAGCGCGGTCCGGGTGGCGCTCGTCCGCCGCTGCGCCCACACCTGGGCGAGGAAGGCGAGCGCGCTCGCGAAGACGCCGGTCACGAGCAGCGCGCCCCACACCGTCCACCCGCGCGGCGCGCGCAGCTCGCCGAGCCCGGCCGCGACGACCGCCAGGCCGGCGAAGGCGGTCGCCATCTCGACCAGGGTGAACGCGACGGCGTCGTGACGGGGCGCCCACTGCTCGAGCAGCACGATCTGGAGCGAGTAGACGGCCGCGCCGGCGAGCACGAGCAGGTCGCCGAGCGGCGAGCCGGCATGCACGCCGGAGAGGAGCGCGAGCCCGGCGGCGGCGAGGCCGACGCCGAGCCACGCCACCCGCGCGACGGGGACGCGGAAGAGCGCGAGCGCGATCAGCGGCGTCAGCACCACGTACATGCCGGTAATGAACCCGGTCGACGAGACCGACGTGCGCTGGAGCCCCGCCGTCTGGAGCGCGAAGCCGGCGCCGAGCAGCGCGCCCGCGAGCGCGCCCGCGAGCACGCCCCCGCGCCCGAGCGTGCGCAGGCGGCGCGCGGCGGCGGGCGCAAGCGCGCACGTCGCGATCGCGAAGCGCAGCGCGAGGAAGGCGAACAGCGGGTAGAGCGCGACCGCGTCCTTGACCTGGACGAAGGTGACGCCCCAGACGGCGGTGACGGCGACGAGGACGGCGAGCGCGCGCACCCGCGCGATTATCTAGGTGCGATCGCGCTTCTCCGCGTCGTCCGTCCCCTCTTCCCACTCGGCGTCGACGGGGGCGTCCTCGGTGCCCTCCTCGTCCATGCGCCGCTGGGTGGGGTTCCGGCCGCTCTCGTCGATCTCGTTCTCTCCGTTGCTCATGCCGCTACGGTTTCCCACGTGGACGCGCGCGACACCTTCGGCCGGCCCCTGCACGACCTGCGGATCTCGGTCACCGACCGCTGCAACTTCCGCTGCGTGTACTGCATGCCGAAGGAGGTCTTCGGGCGCGACCACGTCTTCCTGGAGCGGCGCGAGCTCCTGACCTTCGAGGAGATCGCCCGCGTCGCCGGCGTCTTCGTCGGCCTCGGCGTCCGCAAGCTGCGCATCACCGGCGGCGAGCCGCTCGTCCGGCGCGACCTCGAGCGCCTGATCGAGCAGCTCGCGGCGTACGACGTCGACCTGACGCTGACGACGAACGGGTCGCTGCTCGCGGCGAAGGCCCGCACCCTCGCCGACGCCGGCCTCTCGCGCGTCACGGTCAGCCTCGACGCGCTCGACGATGCGACGTTCCGCGCGCTCAACGACGTCGACTTCCCGGTCGAGCGCGTGCTCGAGGGGATCGAGGCGGCGGCCGCTGCGGGGCTGCCGGTGAAGGTGAACGCCGTCGTCAAGCGCGGCGTCAACGAGGACCAGATCGTGCCGATGGCCGCTCACTTCCGGCGCGCCGGCCACACGCTGCGCTTCATCGAGTACATGGACGTCGGCTCGACGAACGGGTGGCGCCTCGACGACGTCGTCCCGGCGCGGGAGATCCTCGTCGCGCTCGACGCCGCCTTCGGGATCGAAGCGGTCGAGGCCGGCTACCGCGGCGAGGTCGCGCGCCGCTATCGCTACCGCGACGGGGCCGGCGAGGTCGGCGTGATCGCATCGGTGACGCAGCCGTTCTGCGGCGACTGCACCCGCGCCCGCCTCTCCGCGGAGGGAAAGCTGTACACGTGCCTGTTCGCGCTGCGCGGGCACGACCTGCGGGCGCTGCTCCGCCAGGGCGCCTCCGACGAGGATCTCGAGGGCGCGCTCCGGCGGGTCTGGGGCGCCCGCGCCGACCGCTACTCGGAGCTGCGCAGCGCCGCCACCGCCGGCCTGCCGAAGGTCGAGATGAGCTACATCGGCGGGTAAGCGCGGGTTCCCGGCGGCCGCGACCGAGTCTAGAATCGGGACGGGTGTCGAGCATGGTCGCAGTCGGGCGGCGTCATTTGCCGCGTGGATGGGCCGATCTGGGACGGCAGGTCCTGATCTGGTTCGGCTTCGCCCTCCTCTACCAGCTCGCGCGCGGCTTCGCCGACCGCAATCCCGCGAAGGCCTTCCAGAACGGCCACGCGATCGTCAACTTCGAGGTGCACATCGCGCACCGGCTCTACGAGCTGACGTTCCAGAACTTCGTCGACCAGCGCCACCTGCTCGAGCAGGCCGTCTCGTGGACGTACTGGCTCTCGGAGTTCGCCGTCGTCGGCGCCGCCATCCTCTGGGTCTACATGCGGCGCCACGACGCGTTCGTCGGCTTCCGCAACTCGATCCTGCTCGCGAACACGATCGGCCTCGCCGGCTACGTCGTGATGCCGACCGCGCCGCCGCGGCTGCTCGGGATCGGCTTCGCCAACCAGCACCGCGACGGCCTCGTCAACCTCGCCGCGAACCCGTACGCGGCGATGCCGAGCCTGCACGCGGCGGACGCGCTGATCGTCGCCGTCGTGCTCGCGGCCGTCTGCCGCCGCTGGTGGGCGAAGGCGCTCTGGGCGGCGTGGCCCGCCTGGGTCTGCTTCTCGGTGATGGCGACCGGCAACCACTTCTGGGTCGACTGCGCCGCAGGCGTCGCGGTGGCGCTGCTGGCGATGGCGGCCGTGTACCGGGGCCAGGTCCGCGCCACGCTTGCCGCTCGTCGGGCGTAACCGACCGCCTGCCGACCCGACGGAGGACGGCGGCGAGGCCGGTGCTACGGTCCGGCGAGTGAGCAGAGCCGCCGCGATCAAGCAGGGCTACACGACCGGCGCCCGCACCCTCGCCTCCCGCTCCGTGCTCGGGCTGGCCCGCACCCGGGTGACGCCGAACGCGTTGACGGTGAGCGGCGTGACGCTCTGCCTGCTCGCGTCGATCGTCGTCCTCTTCGAGGACCGCAACCACATCCTCGTCTACTGGCTCGCCGCGGTGCTCTTCGTGGCGGGCTCGCTGCTCGACATCCTCGACGGCGCGCTGGCGCGGGCGGGCGGCAAGACGACGCCCTTCGGCGCGTTCCTCGACTCGACGACCGACCGCGTCAGCGAGGGCTTCATGCTGACGGCGATCGCCTATGTGCTCGCGCGCCACCACCACCCCGTGTTCGTGGCGGTGACCGTGGCGGCGGTCGCGGGGTCGTTCCTCGTCTCGTACACGCGGGCGCGCGCCGAGGCGCTGGGCCTGCGCGGCGACGTCGGCATCGGCTCCCGCGCCGAGCGCGTCGTCGTCATCACCGCGGGTCTCGTGCTCGCACCCTGGGGCGTGCTGCCCTGGGCGATCGCGCTGCTCGCCTGCACCGCCTGGGTGACGGTGGTGCAGCGAGTCCTGCACGTCCGCAAGCAACTGATGGAGGCATCCAGTGAGTGAATCGAACGGCTCGAGCGGCGGGCGCCAGCAGGACAAGGTCCGCGTCGCGATCATCGGCGTCGGCAACTGCGCCAACTCGTTCCTCCAGGGCCTGACCTACTACAACGACGCGAAGCCCGACCAGTTCGTGCCGGGCCTGATGCATGTCGACCTCGGCGGCTACCACATCCGCGACGTCGAGGTGGTGGCCGCGTTCGACGTCGTCAAGGGCAAGGTCGGCGTCGACCTCGCGGAGGCGATGTGGGCGCACCCGAACGACACGATCAAGTTCGCCGAGGTGCCGACCACCGGCATCAAGGTCTCGCGCGGCATGACCCACGACGGCCTCGGCAAGTACCTGTCGCAGATCGTCGAGAAGGCCGAGGGCCCGACCGACGACGTGGTCGGCATCCTGCGCGACCGGCAGGTCGACGTGGTCGTCAACTACCTCCCGGTCGGCTCCGAGGAGGCGACGAAGTGGTACGCGGAGCAGATCATGGCCGCCGGCTGCGCGATGGTGAACTGCATGCCGGTGTTCATCGCGCGCGAGGACTACTGGAACAAGCGGTTCCAGGACGCCGGCGTGCCGATCATCGGCGACGACATCAAGTCGCAGGTCGGCGCCACGATCACCCACCGCGTGCTGACGACGCTCTTCCGCGAGCGCGGCGTCCACCTCGACAAGACGATGCAGCTGAACGTCGGCGGCAACTCCGACTTCCTGAACATGCTCGAGCGCGAGCGCCTCGAGTCGAAGAAGATCTCGAAGACGAACGCGGTCACGTCGATGCTCGACTACGACCTCGGCGCGAAGAACGTCCACGTCGGCCCGTCCGACTACGTGCCCTGGCTGACCGACCGCAAGTGGGCGTACATCCGCCTCGAGGGGTCGAGCTTCGGCGACGTGCCGCTGAACGTGGAGATGAAGCTCGAGGTGTGGGACTCGCCGAACTCGGCCGGCATTGTCATCGACGCCGTGCGGCTCGCGAAGCTCGCGCTCAACAAGGGCATCGCGGGCTCGCTCGAGGGCCCCAGCTCGTACCTGATGAAGTCGCCGCCGCGGCAGATCCCGGACGACGACGCGGCCGAGCTGGTCGAGGAGTTCATCGAGCGCAACCGCCGCCAGGTGCCGGCCCCTGCCCCGGCCGAGGTCTAGACCGAGATGCGGTGCCAGGTACCTCTGGTGCCTGGCACCCGCTCTCCTCGCGGCGACCGCGCTCGTCTCGGCCGCACCCGCCGCCGGGCCGCCGCCGCTCGTCGTGCGCGGCAACCGGCTCTCGGTGACGCTGCACGGCGTCAACCGCTCGAGCTTCGAGTACGCGTGCGTCCAGTGGGGCGCGACGCACGAGGGCCCGATCGACGCGAACGCGATCGCCGCGATGGTCGCCTGGCGGATCAACGCCGTACGCGTCCCGCTCAACTCGAGCTGCTGGCTCGCCCGCGCCGACTACCGCCGCGACGTGCTCGGGTACGTGCAGCGGCTGCACGCCGCCGGCCTCTACGTGATCCTCGACCTGCACTGGGACCACGGCGGCCAGTCGACGCTGCCCGACCCGCGCCTCGCCCCGCGTTTCTGGTCGTCGGTCGCCCGCGCGCTCCGCTCCGACCATCGTGTTCTCTTCGACCTCTACAACGAGCCCCACGACGTGACCTGGCAGGCGTGGCACGCGTCGATGCAGCGCCTCGTCGATGCCGTCCGCGCGACCGGCTCGCGCGTCCCGCTGATGGTCGGCGGGCTGGCCTGGGCGAACGACCTGACGGGCTGGCTGGCGCACGAGCCGCGCGACCCGGCGCATCAGCTCGTCGCGTCGTTCCACCTCTACAACTTCAACCAGTGCTCGACCGAGCAGTGCTGGAACCTGCAGGTCGCGCCGGTGGCGGCGAAGGTGCCCGTCGTCACGGGCGAGCTCGGCGAGGACGACTGCGGCCACGGTTTCATCGACCGGTACATGCCGTGGGCTGATGCGCACGGCATCTCCTACCTCGCGTGGACGTGGAACACCTGGGACTGCAAGAGCGGCCCCGCGCTGATCATGAGCTGGGACGGCACGCCGACGCCGTTCGGCGCCGGCTACCGCGCCCACCTGGCCCAGCTCGGCTGACGGCCGGGCGGGGTTACGCTTCGGCGCGATGAGGATCTGCCTCGTCACGCCGTTCGCCTGGTCGCAGCCGCACGACGTCAACGACCACGTGGCCGGCGTCGCGGGGGCGCTCCGCCTGCGCGGCCACGAGGTGACCGTCGTCGCGCCGTCGACGCGCGCGGGCGACCTGCTCGCGGGCCGGCGTGCGCTCCTGCGCGGCGAGCGCCCGGAGGTGATCGCGGTCGGCGCGGCCGTGCCGGTCTCGCGGCGCTCGCAGCTCGGCGTCCCCGTCGGCGTGCAGGCGAACCTGCTCCAGGCGGTGACGCAGGGCGGCTACGACGTCGTCCACGGGTTCGACCCGGGACTGCCGTCGCTGTCGTACCTGGCGCTGCGCCTGAGCGACGCGCTGACGGTGGCGACGTTCGCCTCCGTCGACCGCCTCGGCTACCCGCCGGCGCGCTCGCAGCGCGAGAAGCTGCTCGCACGCCTCGACGCGCTGGTCGCGCTGTCGGACGACGTGCGCGCGGCGGCCGAGGAGCGCTTCCCCGGCGACTACCGCGTGCTCTCGCCGGGCGTCGACGCCGAGCTCTTCGCCCCCGCCGAGAAGCGGCCGCGGATCGTCGTCGAGCTGCGCCCGCAGGAGCGGATCGTCGCGCGCGGCGTGCTGCACGCGCTGCCCGAGCTCGACGGCTGGGAGGCGGTGCTGCTGCGCACGCGGCCGCTGATCGGCCGGCCGGCGATCCCGCGCGCGCTCCAGGGCCGCGTCCACGTGCGCACGGCGCGCGACGCGCCGGCCCGCGCCGCGCTCCTCAACGAGGCGGCGGTGTTCGTGCCCGGGATCGACGGCGTCCGCCGCGTGACGCTCGAGGCCGCC
>CAZBYA010000098.1:0-8956 GCA_964496175.1 uncultured Gaiellales bacterium
ACGATGGAGCGTACCGGGATCGAACCGGTGACCTTCGGCTTGCAAAGCCGACGCTCTCCCAGCTGAGCTAACGCCCCGAGCACGGGAAGTCTAGCCCCGGGCGACGCCGCGCTCAGCCCGCTCGCCTACGGGAGATAGCCGTGGATGCGGTGAAGCCGCGCGGGCGCGTGCGCGCTCTCGGCCGCGAGCGGGGCACGCAGGCGGTGGGTAAGTCTCGGGATTTTCCCGCAGCAGTTGCGCGCGGCTGCACTGATCTCCTACCCCGGCCGGCACTGATGGCACCCGCTCCCGGCGCGTCGAGCATGCGGCGCATGTACCGGACCACCTACCAGGGAGCGCATTCCATGAAATCCCTCTTCACGACCGCGGTCGCGGCGGCCTTGACGGTCGCGGTGATCGCAGCGGGCGCCGCCAGCGGCGGCGTCACCGCCAAGAAGGTCGCGTTCACCGCGACCTACGCGGGCACCGCGACGACGAACGCGACAGACAAGACCGTCGCGATCAGCGCGAACGGCACCGGCAGCGGCACGCTGATCGGCGCCGGCAAGGTCACCGGCGTCGGCTCGGGCGACAGCTCGCAGCGGCCGTGCGTCCCGTTCACCGGCACCGGCTCGATGACCGGGCCCGGCGGCGCGATCAGCTTCAAGGTCACGCCCGCCGCGAGCGGCTGCGGCGACGACTCCGGCCAGAACTTCACGGTCAGCGGCAAGCTCGTCGTCACCAAGGCGACCGGCAAGCTCGCGAGCTACAAGGGCACGCTCCGCATGTCGGGCACCTACGACCGCTCGAGCGGCGCCTTCTCGGTCAAGTTCTTCGGGACGCTCGCGAAGTGACCGCACGCACGCATCACCTAGGAGGAAGCATGAGAAGCATCGTGTCCTTCGGCGCCGCGGTCGCAGCGTTCGCGCTGTTCGCCGCGCTCGCGCTCGCCGACACCCCGCCGACGCCGAAGCCGTTCCCGGCGCAGACCGTCGGCACCGTGTTCGTCGCGGCGCAGACCGTCAACACGACCGGCGCCATGTCGAGCTGGTTCGCACCCGGCTCGACCGTCGTCTTCCGCGCCTATGCGGTCGACACCAAGCTGGACAAGGTTCTCGCGGCGAAGGACGTCAAGTACTTCTACGTCGCGATCCCGGACCAGCCGAACGTGAAGCTGAAGTACGACGCCTCGGCTCCCGGCGCGACGCAGGCGATGCCGTGGACGGGCAGCTGGACGGTGCCCGCCACGTATCCGGCAGGCGTCGTCGACTTCAAGGTCCTGATCAAGACGCAGTTCAAGCACATCGGCTCGTTCGTGCAGATGCCGGTCTCGCCGGCGCAGCTGAACATCGCGTCGACGGCGCCCGCCCCGTACGGGAGCGGCCCCGCCGCCTCCGACTCGAAGGCCGGCGCGTCGAGCCCCGATGTCGCGCTGTACGTCGACTCGGTCAACGGCTCGTCGCCCGTCGGCGTCGCGAAGCGGCCGATCGGGTGCACGCAGACGAACGTCTTCAAGCGCGGCGAGCAGGTCGTGTTCCGCATCTGGGGCTTCGACCTGAAGTCGGGCGACACCCTGTCGACCGACAACGTCGACACCGCCACCGCGACCATCCCCGGCGTGACCACGCCCTTGACGCTCAACTACGGCGCCCACGGCGCCCCGAGCAACAAGGTCTACTTCTGGTCGGTGCCGTGGGTCGTCCCGGCGGACTTCCCGCTCGGCGACGTGACCGTGCACGTCGCGATCAAGACCGTCGCCGGCAAGACCGGCACGTTCGACTTCCCGCTCACGATCGTCCCGTAAGGGCGATCCGACCACGCACGAAGGGACCACCGACATGACCCCCACCATCACGAGGCGCGTCGCCGGCACGATCGTCGCCCTCGCAACGCTGCTCGCCTGGGCGAGCGTCGCGCAGGCCAGCCCTGGCACGGCGCCCAGGCCGAGCCTCCCGAACGCCCCGGCCCCGCTCGGGCCGGCGGTCGGCACCGGCATCCCGGCGCCGACGATCGCGGCCCTGACCTCGAAGCCCGACACCGCCTGGGCGGGCTCGGACTTCACGGTCAGCGGCAACGGGCTCCCCGCGAACAAGGACGTGCTCCTCACCTGGAGCACCGCCAACGTCGACTGGCAGCTCGACGCGCGCCCCGACAGCGTCGACTACCTCGGCCGCAAGGCAACCACCTACAACGTGCAGCTCGGGATCGCCCACACCGACGCGAGCGGCGCCTTCAACCTGACGGTGAAGGCCCCGCTCGACTGGGGCGGCCTGCACGACATCTACGCCGTCGTCGACGGCGTCCAGGTCGCGAAGGGCGGCTTCCTGGTCTCCCGCCACGCGTCCATCTACCCGAAGAGCGGCCCGATCGGGACGCCGATCACGATCACGTACTACGGCCTCGGCTCGAAGCTCTACGAGGGCTCCGCGGCGATGACGTACGACAACAAGTTCGTCGGCCAGGTGACCGCGAACTGGAGCCGCGGCGTCGCGGTCGCGCACATCCGCGCGGCCGGCCCCGTCGGCAGGCACGTGATCGTCCTGACGGACGCGGTCACGTACAGCTACATGAACATTCCGCAGTCGCCGAACCCGTGGGCGACCGCGTCGAAGCTTTCCTTCACCGTGACGCGGGACGCCGGACGGCCGAAGCCGGAGGTCGACTGGCCGGTGAACGTCGCGCCGACGATGTGGAGCTTCACGACGCTGATCCCCGGGGCGACCAAGCAGGCCGCGGGCGCCTCGGTCGCGTCCGGGTCGCTCAGCCTCACGACCGGCGACATCCTGACGAAGGTCGGCGTCACCGCGAGCGGCCTGACGCCGAACGCGCCGGTCGACCTGCAGTGGGCGTCGGTCGTCGGGAACCGGGTCAACTGCACCGGAACCTGCTGGACGACGCTGAACGTGCCGCTCGGCACCGCCACCGCCGCGGCCGACGGCTCGCTCTCGTCGACGATCACCGTCCCCGACGGCCTCGGCGGCTGGCACGCCGTCCAGCTGATCCAGAACGGCGTCGTCAAGGCGCAGCTGCCGTTCTTCGTCAAGCGCAGCTTCGCCTCGGCGCAGCCGATCTCGAACCTCGTCCTGCACGCGGGCCAGCACTTCACGATCCACCTGAAGGGGCTCGGCTGGACGCAGCTCGACAACACGATCGCGGTCGACTACGACAACGCCTACATCGGCTACGGCTGCGGCTTCAACAGCCAGGGCGACGTCGTCCTCAACCTGACCGCGACGGGTGGGCCGGGCACCCACCTGATCGACATGTACCCGCTGCTCTACACGCAGCAGCCGTCGTACGCGAACACGCCCTACGGGATGATCCCGATGCTCTCGTACAGGACCGACCTGCCCGGGCTCGCGCTCGGGTACCAGTTGCCGGCGATGCGCCTGGCGATCACGGTCGTCAGGTAGGTGGTCCCGGCACGCGGGGAGGGGGCGGCTCCCGCTCCCTCCCCGCGCCCTCCTCGCGCCACTGACCGCCTTCGGCTCCCGCCCGGCGGAGCCGGGCTCCGCCGAAGGCTCCCGTCCGTGGAACCGCCCGGCCTTCCGGGCCCGTGCAGAGCACTGTGCCCTCCGGCCGTGCGGCCCCACGAACGGGTCAGAGGCGCGAGGGACGCGAACGCGGCAGCCACCAGTTCCAGCGGCCGAGGATCGCCATCAGGCTCGGGACGAGCAGCGCGCGCACGATCGTCGCGTCGAGCGCGACGGCGACGGCGAGCCCGAAGCCGAACTGGCGCAGCCCCTCGATGCGGCCGACGGCGAAGCCGGCGAACGCGACGACCATGATCGCCGCGGCGGCCGTCACGATCCGGCCCGTCCGCTCGAGCCCGTGCGCGATCGCGTCGGCGTCCGGCTCGCCTGCGTCGTGCGCCTCGCGCATGCGCGAGACCATGAACACCTCGTAGTCCATCGACAGCCCGAACAGCGCCGCGAACAGGAACACGGGGATCCACGCCTCGATCGGGTGCCGGAACACGAGCGCGAGCGCACCGTACGCCGCACCGACCGAGAGCAGGTTCAGCAGCACCGCCTTCACCGGCAGCAGCACCGACCGGAACGCGCGCAGCAGCACGAGGAACGTCAGCAGCAGCACGCCCGCGACGACCCACGGGAACGCCCCGTAGGTGCGGTCGACGAAGTCGACGCCCTGCGGCGGCGCGCCGCCCGCGTACACGTGCGTGCCCGCGGGGAAGCGCGCGCCGGGGACGAGCCGGTCGCGTAGGCGCTCGACGAAGCTGCGCGTCGGGGCGTCTCCCCACTCGTGCCGGCCGGCGACGACGACGCGCGCGTCGCGTCCCGACGGACCGACGTACGGCGGGCGGCGGCCGCTCGCCACGATCAGCACCTCGGGGTCGTGCACGAGCTCCGTCACCAGGCGCGTCTCCGCGCGCCGGTCGGCGACGCTCGTCCCGGTGATGAGGATGTGCGTCGGCGTGACGACGCCGGCGCCGAGGCCCCGCGTCAGCAGGCGGTAGCCCTGCACCGACTCGGTCGACGCGGGGATGCCCGTCAGCGAGCCGGGCGTCAGCCGCAGCGTCAGCGCCGGCGCGGCGAGCGCCGCGAGCACGACGACTCCGGCCGCGAGGAACCCGAACGGGCGCCGCATGATCGCGCGCGCGAGGCGCCCCCAGAAGGACCCTTCGCGACGCCGGCCCGCGGCGCGGCGGCCGAGCAGCGAGAGCAGCGCGGGCTGGAGCGTCAGCGCGGCGAGCACCGAGACGAGCGGCACGAGCAGCCCGCCGATCCCCATCGAGCGGATGAACGGCACCGGCACGGCGAGCAGCAGCCCGAGGCCGACGGCGACCGCCACGCCCGAGAAGACGACCGCGCGCCCGGCGGTCGCCATCGTGCGGGCGATCGCGTCGTCGACGGTGCCGCCGTCGTCGAGCTCCTCGCGGAAGCGGTGCACGACGAGCAGCGAGTAGTCGACCGCGAGGCCGAGCCCGACCAGCTCGACCAGGTTGCGCAGGTACGAGACCATCGACAGCTCGTGCGCGAGCAGCCAGACGACGCCGAGGCTGACCGAGATCGTGCACGCCGCGAACGCGAAGGGAACCAGCACCGCCAGCGACAGCCCGAACACGCCGAGCAGGACGAGCAGGGTCAGCGGCACCGCGAACGCCTCGCCGCGGTGCACGTCGCCGGTGAAGATCGGGTCGAGGTCGTGCTGGATCGCGGGCTGCCCCGTCACGTACGCGCGCGGCGTGCCCGCGAGCGCGCGGCGCAGGACGCCCGTCTCCTGCTTCGCGTGCTGGAGGTCGAGCGCCGTGCGGATCTCGGCGAAGGCGAGGCCGGGCGCCGTCTCGACCGTCCCGGCCCGCGCGCCGGGCACGTCGGCGGCGGCCGCGTCGACGCGCCGCTGGAGCCGCGCGCGCTGCGCGGCGTCCCTCGAGTGGTGGACGCGGAAGACGACGGAGAACGTGCCGTCCGGGCGCTCGCCGAAGTGCTGCGCGAGGAGCGTTCGCGCGCGCTCCGAGTCGGTGCCGGGGACGGAGAACGAGTTCGCGAGCAGCGGGCCGAGGTGCGCGGTCGCGACCAGCCCGGCGACCAGCGCCGGCAGCCAGGCGGCGAGGACGGGGCCGCGGAAGCGGACGACCAGCCGGGCCCAGCGCTGCACGCGCCAACCCTACCCCCGGCCGTGGGCGGGGCCCGACTCGCGGCCGGGCCCCGCTGCCGCGTCAGCAGGCGCTACGCGGCGCGGGAGAGCCGCTCTTCCTGGCGGGCCCGCTGGATGATCAGGTCGCGGTCGCCGAAGCGCAGCGAGGCGCGGGCGTGGCGCTGCTCCTCCCAGAGGTCGGCGAGGCGCTCCTCGAGCTCGAGGTGCTCGGAGTGGAGCGTCGCGTCGTACCCGTCGGAGAGCGCCCGCATCACGTCCGAGCGGCGGTCGGAGAGGCGATCGATCTCCTGTTTGATCTCGGTCAGCGTTCGCATGGCTCGTAGAACGCCGTACCCGGGGCCGCTATTCCTAGTCCGGCGGACGACGGTCCCAGCGCTCAGCACCCGCCGGGAGGACCGAAGGGGCCGACACCGGCGGCGGGCTCGACGATCGTCCCCGGCTCGTTCCAGACTCCGAGGTGGACGACGTACCACTGGCCGCGCCACGAGATCAGCGAGTAGACGCCGAACGAGCGGACGCCGCCGCCCTGCCGGTAGACGAGCCGCGCGCCCGGCGCGTGCCAGTAGCCGACGCGGTTGACGCACGCGCCCGGCGGGATCCACGCCCACTCGTGCGGGACGGCGACGCGGACGAACGTCGCGCGCCCGCGGGCGGCGACGACCAGGCGGTGCGCCGCCGCGACGTCGGCCGCGAAGGCGCCGAGCAGGCGCGCGCGGTAGTCCGCCGCCGGGTCGGCGACCGCCTTCGCCTGCTCGTACGCCGAGAGCGGGAAGAAGGCGGCGGCCGCGACCCTCGGGGAATCCGAGACGATCCCGCGCCACAATGCGGCCATGCGGATTCGGAAGGCGGCCGAGGTCGTCGAGGGCAGCACGGGCGTCTGCGGCAGGCGGCCGGGATCGCCCGCGAGCGCGGGCGTCGCCGTGAGCACGACGGCGAGCAGCGCGACGAGCACGGCCGGGCGGCGCATCGGTCGCCATCATCGTTCCCTCACGGGCAGACGGCACGCTCGGCGGCCGATGAGACGAGCCCTCTTCGTCGCCGTCGCCGCCCTGGCCGTCGCCGCCGCCGCCTCGGCCGCCGGGCCGCCCGCGCCGCGTTGGCGGCCGGCGACCTACCCCGTCGACGGCCGCCCGAGCCCGGTCCAGGTCGGGACGACGATCGCGAACGGCGTGCCGGTCTTCGTCGTCAAGGTCGACCATACGCGCACGCGGCTCGCGCTCTACCCCGGCACGCTCGAGCCCCCGGGTGCGTCGCCCCGCGGGCCGGCCGAGGTGCCGCACTCGCAGCGCTGGCGGCTGCTCGCCACCTTCAACGGCGGCTTCAAGGCGAACGCTGGCGCCGGCGGCTTCGTCGTCAACGGGCGCGTCGCGGGGCCGCTGGTGAACGGCATGGGGACGCTCGTCGAGTACCGCGACGGCTCGCTCGGGATCCTGCTCTGGCAGGGGCGGACGAATCCCCGGGCGCTCGTGCTCGCGCGCCAGAACCTGCCGCCGCTCGTGTGGAACGGCGCGCCAAGCCCGCAGATCGACGACGTCTTCCGCTGGGGCGCGACGCTCGGCGGCGGCGCCGCCGTGTGGCGGACCGCGGTCGGGCTGACGGCTGACGGCGATCTCGTCTACCTGGCCGGCGAGAACCAGACGCCGCGCAGCCTCGCGGAGGCGCTGATCGGCGTCGGCGTCGTGCGTGCGATCGAGCTCGACATCAACCCCGAGTGGCCGACGTTCATCGCGTACGGCCACCGCGGCGGACGAGACCCGGTCGCCGTCGTTCCGAACCCGCAGCAGAGCACGTCGCGCTTCCTGTTCCCCGACCAGCGCGACTTCTTCGCGGTCTACACGCGCGCCGGCGGCGGCCCGTCCGTGCCGTTCGACTGAGGCGGGTGCTCCCAGACGACGGCGTCGCCCGAGTCGGCGAGCGTCACCGTCTCAGCCGGCACGGCGCCGAGCCTCTGCGCGACGCGCTGCGACGCCTCGTTGTCCGGCGCGATCAGGGAGACGAGTCGGTCGACGTCGCGGTCACGGCGGACCCAGTCGCGCACGGCGCGCGCCGCCTCGGTCGCGTAGCCGTTGCCCCAGTGCGCACGGACGAGCGCCCAGCCGAGCTCCGGCTGTGCGTGCTCGCCGGCGTCGGCGACGGTCGCGTGCGTCCAGGTGCGCGCGTCCCAGACGAGGATGCCGACGCGCCCGACGAAGCGCCCGTCGTTGCGCCGGCGGACGACGAACGTCCCGAGGTCGTTCGCCTCCCAGCGCGCGATCCACCTGCCGACGACGGCGTCCCAGTGCTGCCGCGGCACGGTCGCGCCGCCGAGGAAGCGCATCACCTCCGGATCGCCGAGCAGCTCGCCGGCGTCCCCGGCGTCGGCCGGCGTCGGCGGCCGCAGGAGGAGCCGTTCCGTCTCGAGCGCCGGCGCCGGCACGGCGTCGAGGTTACGCGAGCCGCACCGCGGGCATAGCGTGGGCGGGGAGACGACGGTCTGCCGCATACGTCGGCTCCTGCGAGGCCGTCCCGGGGCGGCGGGACGGCCCATCCTCGTTTACTCCAGCCGCACGCGGGTAGAAGAGGAGAGCCTGCTGGCGTTTGAGGCCGTCGTTCACGTTGAGACCCCGAGCCCTGGCCCGCGTTCCGGCCATTCGCTACGAGGGGAGCTCCGTGCACGACGTCCAGCCCGACGGCCTCGCCGCAGTCCCGTCCGAGAAGCCCAAGCTCGTCTTCTTCTACTCGCCGCAGTCCGGCCGCTGCCGGCGCGTCGAGGCCTTCGTCGCGCAGGTGTTGCAGCGGCGCCGCAACCACGAGACCTTCGAACTCGTCCGTGTCCCGGTCGACCGTCGGCCGGACATCGCGGAGCGGTTCGGCATCGAGACGGTGCCGACGCTGTGCGTCGTCGTCGATCGACGTCTCCGCAAGCGGATCGTCGCCCCGCGCGGCTGCCGCGAGCTCGAGCGCGAGCTTGCGCCCTGGTTGCACTGATGATTCGGCTCAGGTTCGGCGGGTAACGCGGCGGGATGGACGGGCAGGCGATCCTGCGCGCGGCGGCGGAGCTGATCGAGTGCGGCTGGTGCTGCGGCGCGGACGCGCGCGACCCCTCGGGGGCTCCGGTCTCGGCCTCCGACCCGTCGGCGACGGCGTGGTCGCTGCTCGGGGCGCTCGTCGCGGTGTCGGAGCGCCCGGGCACGAACACGAGAGCGCTGCGGGACGCGCTCTGGGGCATCTCCGGCGTCATCCTCGAGTCCTCGCTCGACGGGTGGAACGACGCAGGCGGGCGCACGCAGGGCGAGGCGCTCCGCATGCTCGTCGACGCGCAGGGAAGCCTCGCGGCGCACCCACCGCCGAGCATCGGCTGGTCGGTGCGGGTCTAGCT
>CAZBYA010000099.1:0-8344 GCA_964496175.1 uncultured Gaiellales bacterium
AGGCCCAGCGTCGCGCCGGGTGCGAGCGGACGCCGGCCCGCCTTCAGCTCGGCTGCGAGGTCGAGCACCGTCTCGGCCTCCGCGGGCACGAGGTCGGAGATCCGCAGCAGGTCGCGGCCGGCGAGCGAGACGCGGAGCGGCGCGGTCACGACCACCGCTCCCGTGCCGCCGTGACCGCCGCGGCGACGTCGCCGAGCCGGTCGCCCGCGGGCGGGGCCTCGAACGTCCCCGCGCGCACCTCCGCCGCGACCTGCTCGTGCGCGTCGCGGAACGGCACGCCCGCCGTGACGAGCGCCTCGGCGGCGTCCGTCGCGCGGAGGAGGGGGTCGGAGCAGGCGGCGGCGAGGCGGCCGCGGTCGAAGACGAGGCCGCCGACGAGCACGCCGAGCGCGCCGAGCGCCCCCGAGACGTCGCGGCGCGCGGCGAACACCGGCGGCTTGTCCTCCTGGAGGTCGCGGTCGTACGCGAGCGGCAGCCCCTTCACCGTCGCCAGCAGGCCGGTCAGCCGCCCGATCGCCGTGCCGGCCTTCCCGCGCGCCAGCTCGGCGACGTCCGGGTTCAGCTTCTGCGGCATCATCGACGACCCCGTCGCAGCCTCCTCGGGCAGGCGCGCGAACGCGAACTCGCTCGACGTCCAGAGGACGAGCTCCTCGCCGATCCGCGACAGGTGCGTGAAGAGGACGGCCGCGGCGTAGAGATAGTCGAGCGCGAAGTCGCGGTCGGCGACCGCGTCGAGCGAGTTGCGCATCGCGTTCGGCGGCGCGGGCAGCGGCAGCGTCGAGCCCGCGAGCGCGCCGGCGCCGAGCGGCGACGGCGCCGCCTGCCGCGCTGCGAACGCGAGGCGCTCGCGGTCGCGTTCCAGCATCTCGACCCATGCGAGCAGGTGGTGGCCGAGCGTGACGGGCTGCGCCCGCTGGAGGTGCGTGTAGCCGGGCATCGGCGTCTCGGCCTCCTCGGCCGCGCGCTCGAGGACGGCGTGCGCGAACGCCGTCAGCGCCTCGACGCCCTCCGCGCACGCGTCGGCGACGTAGAGACGGAACGCGGCGGCGACCTGGTCGTTGCGCGAGCGGCCGGCGTGGATCTTCCGGCCGAGCTCGCCGAGCTGACGCTCGATCGACGTGTGCACGTCCTCGTCCCCCGCGTCGACCTCGTCGATCGCGGCGAGCTTCTCGGCCGCCTCCGCCAGCTCCGCGTCGTCGAGGATGCCGGCGGCGTGCAGGCGCTCCGCGTGCAGCAGCGTCGCCTGGAGGTCGTACGGCAGGAGCTCCGCGTCGTGCGCGTGCAGGAACTCCCACACCGCGGGGGCGAGGCGGCCCGCGACGCGTCCGGACCAGAGCGTCAGAACGACCACCCCATGCGCTCGAGCAGGCGCCGCGAGTCCGTGATGTCGTTGATCTGCACGGCGAGCTGCCCGATCCGGTCGGCGGCGGTGAAGAGGGTCGCGCTGCGCTCCATCGAGAGCCGCTCCGGGTCGTACGTGACGCCGGGGCCGGCGGTATCGAGGATCGTGTAGTCGTCGCCGCGCCGCAGCTCGATCGTCACCTCGCCCTCGACGGGCGCCGCCACCCAGCGCTGGAGCGCCTCGCGCAGCATCAGCGCCTGCGGGTCGAACCACCGCCCCTCGTAGAGCAGGCGGCCGAGGCGGCGTCCCTCCTCGGCGTAGCGGTCGAGCATCGCCTCGTTGTGGGTCGCGTTCAGGAGCCGCTCGTAGGCGATGTGCAGCAGCGCCATCCCCGGCGCCTCGTACACGCCGCGGCTCTTCGCCTCGATCACGCGGTTCTCGATCTGGTCGGACATGCCGAGCCCGTGCCGGCCGCCGACCTCGTTCGCCCAGCGGATCACCTCGACCGGGTCGCCGACCGGCAGGCCGTGCTCGAACGCGACGGTCACGACCTCCGGCTCGATCTCGACGTCGGGGTCCCAGAACGCGACGCCCATGATCGGCTCGACGATCTTCATCGACGTCTCGAGCAGCTCGAGGTCCTTCGCCTCGTGCGTGGCGCCGAGCATGTTGGCGTCGGTCGAGTACGCCTTCTCGGCGGACGTGCCGTGCGGGAGCCCGCGCTCGGCGAGCCACTCGCTCATCTCGGTCCGGCCGCCGAGCTCCTCGACGAAGGCGCTGTCGAGCCACGGCTTGTAGATCCGCAGGTTCTCGTTCGCGAGCAGCCCGTAGCGGTAGAAGCGCTGGATGTCGTTGCCCTTGTAGGTCGAGCCGTCGCCCCAGATGTCGACTGCGTGCCGGCTCATCGCCCGGACGAGCAGGGTGCCGGTGACCGCGCGGCCGAGCGGCGTCGTGTTGAAGTAGCGGCGCGCGGCGCTCTGGACGTGGAACGCGCCGCACTGGAGCGCCGCGAGCCCCTCGCGCGCGAGCGCGTCCTTGCAGTCGACCAGTACCGCCTCCTCGGCGCCGTACTCGAGCGCTCGTGCCGGCACCGCCGCCAGGTTCGGCTCGTCGTACTGGCCGAGGTCGGCGGTGAACGCGAACGGGACGGCGCCGTTCTCGCGCATCCACGCGACGGCGCAGCAGGTGTCGAGCCCGCCCGAGAACGCGATCCCGACGCGCTCGCCGACGGGCAGCGAGCCGAGGATGACCGGCGTCGCCGTCTCCTGGACGCTCACTCCAGGTGCCTCCGCAGCTCCTCGGCGATCTGCGCGCCCGTGACGCCGTCGCGCGCCGCGACGAAGACGACGTTGTCGCCGGCGATCGTGCCCGCGACGTCCGGCAGCGCCGCCGCGTCGATCGCCTCGCCGAGCGCGGCCGCGAAGCCGCGCGGCGTCGCGATCACGCAGAGGTTGCCGGCCGGCGTGAACGTGCCGGCCCAGCGGCGGATCGCCGACGTCAGCTCGTCGAGCCGACGCAGATCGGCGGCTCCGGGCAGCGCGTAGACGAGGCGCCCCTCGTCGTTGCGCACCTTGACGAGGCCGAGCTGGGTGATGTCGCGCGACACCGTCGCCTGCACCGCCTCGATCCCCTCGCCGCGCAGGGCCTCCGCCACCTCCGCCTGGGTCGAGAGCGGCCGCTGCTGCACGAGGCGCAGGATCGTCCCCTGCCGCTCGTACTTCGTCGTCACCGGAGCGCCTCCGCGAGCAGCTCGACGCCGAGCTGGGCCTCGTCGGCGCTCAGCGTCAGCGGCGGCGTCAGGCGCAGCGTCCGCTCGCCCGCGCTGCCGATCACGAGCCCGTGCTCGAGCGCGGCCCCGACGACCGGCGCGGCGGGGCGGTCGAGCTCGACGGCGAGCAGGAGGCCGAGCCCGCGCACGTCGCCGAAGCGGGCGAGGCCGGCGGCGAGCAGCTGCGAGACCGCGCGCACGTGCGCGAGCAGGTCGTCGTCGACCGCGTCCACGACCGCGCACGCCGCGGCGCAGGAGACGGGGTTGCCGCCGAACGTCGAGGCGTGGTCGCCGGGCTCGAAGCCGGTCGGCGCGTCGTCCGACACGAGCAGCGCGCCGATCGGCAGCCCGTTGGCCAGTCCTTTCGCGAGCGTGACCGCGTCGGGCCTGACGCCGAGCCGCTCCCAGGCGAAGAAGGCCCCGGTGCGGCCGACGCCCGTCTGCACCTCGTCGAGGATCAGCAGCGCGCCGTGCGCGTCGGCGAGCCGGCGCGCCTCCTCGAGCGTCTCCGCCGGCAGCGGGTGAACCCCGCCCTCGCCCTGCACCGGCTCGAGCAGGATCGCCGCAGTCTGCGGGCCGACGTGGTCGGCGAGCGTCTCGGGCGTGGCGAAGCGCGCGCCCGGCACGAGCGGCTCGAACGCGCTGCGCTTCGACGGCTGGCCCGTCACCGACAGCGCGCCGAACGTCCGTCCGTGGAACGAGCCCTCGAGCGCGACCACCTCGCTGCGGCGGGTCGTCTTGCGCGCCCACTTGAGCCCGGCCTCGACCGACTCCGCACCGGAGTTGCAGAAGAACGCCTGCGCGCCGCCGAAGCGGTCGGACAGCTTCTCGGCCAGCTCCTGCATCGGCTCCGTCCAGTACAGGTTCGAGACGTGCCAGAGGCGAACGAGCTGCGACTGCGCAGCGCGCAGCGGCGCGGGGTGGCGGTGGCCGAGCCCGACGACGGCGATGCCCGCGAAGAGGTCGAGGTAGCGCTTGCCGTCCGCGTCGGTGAGCCAGCAGCCGTCGCCCTCCACGAACGTGACGTCGAGGCGGGCGTAGGTCGGCAGCACCGGGCCGTGTGCGAGCAGCTCGGTCACGCGACCACCGCCGTGCAGCCGATCTGCGCGACGATGCCGCTGCCGGCCGCGAGCGCGGCGGCGCGCAGCTTCGGGACGATGCCGCCGTCGAACGCGCCCTCGTCGAGCAGGCGGGTCGCGTCGCCGGCGCTGATCGCGTCGACGACCTCGTCCTCGACGTAGAGGCCCGGCACGTCGGTGAGGAAGAGCAGGCGCCGCGCGCCGAGGCCGAGCGCGAGCGCCGCGGCGGCGTCGTCGGCGTTGACGTTCAGCGGCCCGACCGCGAGCGGCGCGACCACGGGCACCTTGCCGGCGGCGAGCGCGCGCAGGATCGGCTTCGGGCGGCAGGGCAGCGGGTCGCCGACCCAGCCGAGCGGGGGCACCGGCACCGCGAGCAGCCCGGCCTCGTCGCCGAGGACGGGGACGGCGATCTCGCCGAGCGCCGCGCAGAGGCCGGCGTTGACCTGCGCCATCGACTCGCGGACGACGTCGAGCGCGGCGCGCGAGGTGCGGCGGCGGCCGCCGACGAACTCGACGGGGATGCCGCGCCTGCGCATCTCGTCGGAGATCTGCGGCCCGGCGCCGTGCACGACCACGAGCTCGTGGCCCTCCTCGGCGAGGCCGAGGATCCGGTCGGCCGACTCGCCGGCGACCGCGCCGCCGACCTTGACGACGAGGCGCGTCACGAGCGGTACTCCGCGTTGATGCGGACGTAGTCGTAGGAGAGGTCGCTGGTCAGGTAGCCGGCGGTGCCGTCGCCGAGGCCGAGGTCGAGCTCGATCGTGCAGACGGCGCCGTCGACGGGCGGCTCGACGTTCTGCGGCGCGCCGTCGACCAGGACGGCGGTGCCGTTGTACGAGAGCGAGACGCGCGCCGGGTCGAGCTGCGCGTAGCCGCCGTTGAACGGCGCGCTGCCCGCCGCCATCAGCACGCGGCCCCAGTTCGCGTCGCGGCCGAAGAGCGCGGTCTTGACGAGCGGCGAGGTGGCGATCCGCTGCGCGATCGCGCGCGCCTCGGCCGCGTCGGCCGCGCCCGTGACCGCGATCTCGGCGAGTAGGGTCGCGCCCTCGCCGTCGGCGACGATCTGCGACGAGAGGTCGGCGCACACCGCGCGCAGCGCGAGCGCGAACGCCTCGTCGGTCGCGGGCGTCCGCTCGACGTCTGCGGCGCCCGAGGAGAGCAGCACGACCGCGTCGTTGGTCGAGCACTCGCCGTCGACGGAGATCGAGTTGAAGCTGGCGTCGACGGCGGGGCGCAGGAATGCGATCGCCTCGCCGGGCTCGAGCGGATAGTCGGTCGTGACGACGGCGAGCATCGTCGCGAGGTTGGGGTGGATCATCCCCGAGCCCTTCGCCATGCCGCCGACGGTGAAGCCCGCGCCGTGTGAGACGGCCTGCTTCGCCTTCGTGTCCGTCGTCAGGATCGCCTCGGCCGCGTCGTCGCCGCCCGCCGGCGAGAGCGCGCTCGCGGCAGCGGCGACGCCCGCGAGAACGCGCTCGAGCGGGAGCGGCGCGCCGATCACGCCGGTCGAGAGCACCAGCACCTGCTCCGGCTCGATGTCGAGCAGCGCCGCCGTGTACGTCGCGGTCGCGCGCGCGTCCGCGATCCCCTGCTCGCCGGTCGCGGCGTTCGCGACGCCGGAGTTGACGACGACCGTCTGCGGCTGCGCGAGCTCGAGGTGCTGCTTCGAGACGACGACGGGCGCGGCCTGGACGCGGTTCTGCGTCCACATCGCGGCGCCGGTCCCCGCCCCGAGCGTCCGGACGACCGCGACGTCCTTGCGCTCGCGCCTGATCTGCGCGTGCACGCCGGCGGCGGCGAACCCCTTGGCGGCGGTGACGCTCACACCAGCACCCCGTGCAGCCGCAGGCCGGCGGTCTCGTCGAGGCCGAGCGCGAGGTTCGCGTTCTGCACCGCCTGGCCGGCCGCGCCCTTGCCGAGGTTGTCGAGCGCGCAGATGACGATCGCGGTGCCGGTGGCCGCGTCGGCGAAGACACCGAGCTCGGCGGCGTCGGTGCCCTGCACGCGCGCGAGCTCGGGCGCGACCCCGTCCGGCAGCACGCGCACCACGTCGCTCGTCGCGTACGCGTCCTCGAGCAGCGTGCGCACGTCCGCGTCGGTCTGCACGTAGCAGGTGGCGAGCAGGCCGCGCCGCACCGGCAGCAGGTGCGGCACGAAGCAGACCGGGAAGCCGAGCTGCTGCGCGATCTCGGGCGCGTGTCGATGCGCGCCGACCGCGTACGGCGAGAGGTTCTCGAGCACGAACCCGGCGTGCGAGGACGGCTTCGGCGCCTTGCCCGCGCCGGAGACGCCGGACTTCGCGTCGACGATCGCGCCGTCGATCGAGCCCACGAGCGGGGCGAGCGCCAGCAGCGCCGCCGTCGCGTAGCAGCCGGGGTTGGCGACCAGGCGTCCCTGCGGCGGGAAGAGCTCCGGCAGCCCGTAGCTCCACGCGCCGGGCGCGGCGCCGTACCAGGCGCGGGCGAGCTCGCCGTCGGCGAGCCGGTGGGCGCCCGAGAGGTCGACGACGACCGCGTCGGCGGGCGGCGCGAAGGCGGCCGCCTCCTCGTGCCCGAGGCAGAGGAAGAGGACGTCGGCGCCGCCCGCGGCCGCCTCCTCGTTCGTGACGAAGCGGGGCAGCGAGCCGTTCAGGCGCGGGTCGAGCGCCCCGGCCGGCCGGCCCGCGAGCGTGTCGGAGCCGAGCGCGACCGCCTCGAGCCCCGGGTGCGCGAGCACCCGGTCGAGCGTCTCCTGCCCGGTGTAGCCCGCGCAGCCGAGGATCGCCGCCGTCAGCATGCTGCGTACTATACAGATCACGGCAAATTATGCAGCGATCCGGGCGGGCGGGGACGCGGGGCGCGCCCGCCGCCCGACCGGACCGCGCGGTCAACCCGTGACCGGCAGGTCGTCGCCCGCTCCGGCGCAGTAGCCGAGGCTGGCGGCGGAGTCGTTGCTCCAGAGGCTCTGGACGGCGTACACCTTGCCGTCGTTGCCGCGGATGTCGTTCAGCCCGCCCGGGACGGTCGACGCGGGCAGGAGGCCGTTGTACCCGACCCACGCGCACTTGTCGCCGTTCTCCCAGCCGCTCTGGTCGAACCAGCCGCCGAGCTGGGTGCACCCGACCTCGGTGCGCGAGACGGGCGTGGCGACGAACTGCGTGCAGTTGACCGCGTCCTCCGCCCCCGGGTCGGTCACCGTCTCCTCGATCTCGTGCCCGAGCACGATGCTCACGCCGTCGAGGGTGCCCTGTGGGGCGGGGTTGACCGCGTCCTGGCCGCAGCTCGTGCCGAGCCGGAGGATGTAGGGCAGGTTCGTGAACGAGATGTCCTGCTTGACGCTCGGGTAGTACTGGTCGAGCGTCATGTCGTGCCAGGCGCAGTAGCCGGCGGAGAGGAACTGGCCGTCCTCGAAGTTCGGCGGCTGCGCGACGATCACCTGCGAGTTGCTCAGGTCGGTGATGTGGAAGTGCGCGACGGCCCGCGCCGCCTCCACCGCGATCTCCTGGTAGCTCAGGTTCGGGTGCGACGGGTTGCGGTTGTCCCACCAGACGCCCCCGAACTGGTTCGCGGGGTTCTCGATGTGCTGGTTCCAGCCGCCCGGCGTCGTCTCGTAGTACTGGGTCTGCACGCCGGCCCACTGCGTGCCGCCGAGCGCCTTGACGAACGAGAGGATCCGCGCTGCGACGCCGTCCGGGTCGTCCTTCGGGCCGTTGCCGATCGGCGTCCAGCCCTGCCATGCGCCCGGCTCGCCCCAGCCCCAGAAGTCGACGTAGATGCGCGGCCGGACCTGCACGTGACCGCCGAAGTACGCCATGTTGACCGGGGTCGGCTGCCCGGCCGCGAGCGGCACGCCGGGGATGCAGCAGACCGGCGGCGGCCGGAGCGCCGTGCTGCCCATGTTCAGGGTGTCGGCGAAGAAGAGCGGATGGTGCGCCGGCACGAAGGACGTCGCCGCGCCGCCGCCGGACGTGCTCCCGGCCACCGGCAGCGCGGGGGTCGCCGGCACCGTGGGGGGCGCCACGCCCGGCAGCGACGGCGCCGGCAGGGAGGGCAGCGAGGGCAGCGACGGCGCGGGCAGCGAGGGCGACGGCGGCGCGATCCCGGCCGCCGCCGATCCCGCGAGCACGAGCACCGCCGCGCTCAATCCCGCCGCGAGGACGGACAGACGTACGCTCAT
>CAZBYA010000100.1:0-8305 GCA_964496175.1 uncultured Gaiellales bacterium
CGCTCGATCGCCTTCGCCAGCACGACCTCCTCGTGCGCGGTCAGCAGCTTGTGCTTGCCGACGTCGGCGAGGAACAGCTGGAGGCTGTCGCCGGCGCCCGACGGGCTGTCCGCCTCGTAGACGACCGGCTCCGGCTGCGCCTTCGTGTTCTTCTCCTCCACCACCGGCTCGCGCACCTCGAGGCCGATCCGCTCGAGCTCGCGGACGATCTCCTCGACGTCGGGGTCGGCCAGGTCGTTCTCGACCGCGAACGCCTCGAGCTCGGCCGGCTCGATCCAGCCGCGCTCCTCACCCGCCTCGATCAGCGCGCGGGCGCTCTCGGTCTCAAGCAATTCGGTCAGCTGGCTCTGAGTCAACGGGTCTTCGATGTCCTTTCGTTTCTGCGACCGGCTCCGCAAACCTTCCCACCTTACGGCCTCGGGCGCCACCGTGCCAGGGGGAACCGGCCTCGTCCATCGTCCGATCGATCGAACGCACAGCGACCCGAAGCGATTCCTCGCGCCCTCTGCTGAGTATGGACGCCCGGCCGTCAGAAATGTTTGCCCGAACTGTTGTGCGTCTGTGAAGAACCCGCCTATTTGCGGCGTTTTGCGGTGCGGGTTTTTGCGGGGCCTCGCTCCCGGCGGGCCTGGAGCAGCTCGGCGGCGCGCTCGGGCGTGATCGACTCGACCGTGTCGCCGGCCCGCAGGCTCGCGTTCGTCTCGCCGTCGGTCACGTACGGCCCGAAGCGGCCCTCCTTGAGCACGACCGGCTTGCCGCTGACGGGGTCGGCGCCGAGCTCCTTGAGCGGCGGCGCGGCGGCGCGGCGGCCGCGCCGCGCCGGCTCGGCCAGCTTGGCGAGCGCCTCCTCGAGCGTGATCGTGAACAGCTGCTCCTCGCTGTCGAGCGACCGCGACGTCTTCCCCTGCTTCACGTACGGCCCGTAGCGCCCGTTCGCGGCGACGACCTCCTCGCCGTCCGCCTCGCCGAGCGTCCGCGGCAGCGTCAGCAGCCGCAACGCCTCTTCGAGCGTGACCGTCTCGGGCGACATCGACGAGAAGAGCGACGCCGTCCGCGGCTTCTCGTCGCCCTCCACCACCTCGGTCACGTAGGGGCCGTAGCGCCCCGCGCGCACGATCACCCGGCGGCCGCTGTCGGGGTCGACGCCGAGCTCGCGCTCCTGCCGGCCCTGCGCGAGCAGCTCCTCGGCGCGCTCCGGCGTCAGCTCGTCGGGCGCCAGCTCGGGCGGCAGCGTCTGCCGCTGGTCGCCGCGCTCGAGGTACGGGCCGTAGCGGCCGACGCGGACGACGATCTCGCTGCGCGGGATCGGCACGGTGTTGACCTCGCGCGCGTCGATCTCGGCGAGTCGTCCCTCGACCAGCTCCTTCAGGCCCGCGTCGTCGTCGCCGTTCCCGAAGTAGAACCGCCGGAGCCACTCGTTCCGCTCCTCCTCGCCCGACGCGATCTCGTCGAGATCGTCCTCCATGCGGGCGGTGAAGTCGTAGTCGACGAGCTGCGGGAAGTGCCGCTCGAGCAGCTGCACGACGGCGAACGCGAGGAACTCGGGCACGAGCGCCTGGCCCTGCCTGCGCACGTACCCGCGGTCGAGGATCGTGCCCATGATCGCCGCGTACGTCGACGGGCGCCCGATGCCGCGCTCCTCGAGCGCCTTCACGAGGCTCGCCTCCGTGTAGCGCGCGGGCGGCGTCGTCGAGTGCCCCTCCGGCTCGAGCGCGGTCGCCTCGAGCTCGTCCCCCTGCGCGAGCTGCGGCAGGCGCTTCTCCTCCGCATCGTCGGCCGGGTCGTCGCGGCCTTCCTCGTACGCGAGCAGGAACCCGCGGAACGTGATCACGGTGCCGGAGGTCTGGAACTCCGCGCGACGGCCGTCGGCGGTGTCGCCGGCGATCCGCACCGACACGGTCTGCCCGCGGGCGTCGGCCATCTGCGAGGCGACGGTGCGCTTCCAGATCAGGTCGTAGAGGTTGTGCTCGTCGGCCGAGAGCTCGCGGCGCACCTCGTCCGGCGTGCGGAAGCGGTCGCCGGCGGGGCGGATCGCCTCGTGCGCCTCCTGGGCGTTCTTCACCCGGCGCTCGTAGCGGCGCGGCTCGGCCGGCACCGACTCGGCGCCGTACAGCTCGCGCGCCTGCGTGCGCGCCGCGGCGAGCGCCGACTCCGACAGCGTCGTCGAGTCGGTTCGCATGTAGGTGATGTAGCCGTTCTCGTAGAGGCGCTGCGCGACGCGCATCGTCTGCTGCGAGGAGAAGCGCAGCTTGCGGCTCGCCTCCTGCTGGAGGGTGGACGTCATGAACGGAGGCGCGGGCCGGCGCGTGTACGGCTTCTCCTCGACCGACGCGACGGCGAACGCAGCATCCTCGAGCTTCGCGGCCAGGTCGCGGGCGTCCGCCTCCGTGAGCTGCACGGCGTCGCCGTTCCGCAGCCTGCCCTCCCGGTCGAAGTCGCGTCCCTGCGCAACGCGCTTCCCGTCGAGGGCGGCGAGGCGCGCGGTGAACGCACCGGGGTCGAACGTCGCGACGACGTCCCAGTACTCGGCGGCGACGAACGCCATCCGCTCGCGCTCGCGCTCGACCACGAGTCGCGTCGCCACGGACTGGACGCGGCCCGCGGAGAGGCCCTGCATGATCTTCCGCCACAACACCGGCGACACCTCGTAGCCGTAGAGACGGTCGAGGATGCGGCGCGTCTCCTGCGCGTCGACGAGCGACTTGTCGATGTCCCGCGTCTCGGTCAGCGCTTGCTCGATCGCGGGGCGGGTGATCTCGTGGAAGACCATCCGCCGAACCGGCACCGTCGGCTTCAGCACCTCGACGAGGTGCCAGGCGATCGCCTCGCCCTCGCGGTCCTCGTCCGTCGCGAGCAGCAGCTCGTCGGCCTGCTTCAGCTTCGCCTTCAGGTCGGAGACGACGCGCTTCTTGCGCGAGTCGACGACGTAGAGCGGCTCGAAGCCGTGCTCGACGTCGACGCCGAGACGCGCCCAGCTCTCGCCCTTGAGCGCGGCGGGGATCTCCGAGGCGTTGTTCGGGAGGTCGCGGATGTGGCCGATCGACGACTCGACGACGAAGTCGTTGCCGAGGTAGCCGGCGATGGTCTTCGCCTTCGCCGGCGACTCGACGATCACGAGCCTGCGTCCCTTCGTCTGGGCCATTCAGCGCGCCACCTTAGCGCCGGAGCCCGCATCGGCGATACTCGCGAGCCGTGACAGATCCTCCGCGGCCGACCCTGCTCTACTCCCTCGTGGCCGTCCTCTCGTGGCCGATCCTGCGGCTGCTCTTCCGCAGCTCGGCCGCCGGGAAGGAGCACCTGCCCGCCTCCGGCGGCTACGTCCTCGCCGCCGGCCACGTCTCGAATTTCGACCCCTGGCCGCTCGGCCTGCCGCTCTGGCCGCGGCGGTTCCTGCGCTTCATGGCGAAGTCGGAGCTCTTCTGGTTCCCACTCGGGCCGTTCCTGGCGGGGGCCGGAGCGTTCAAGGTGCGGCGCGGCCAGGCCGACCGCGACGCGATCGACACCGCCGTCTCGCTCGCGCGGGCGGGGCACGTGATCGTGATGTTCCCGGAGGGGACGCGGCGCCGGAAGGGCCTGCGCAAGCGGTGGGAGGCGCAGGCGCACACGGGCGCGGCGCGGATCGCGCTCGAGGCGGGCGTGCCGCTCGTGCCGGCCGGGATCCGCGGCACCGACGGCCTGCGGCGGCTGGAGCGGCTGCGTGTGCGGTACGGCGAGCCGGTCGAGGTGAGCGACGACCCCGCCGAGACGACGGAGCGGCTGATGGCGGCGATCCACGCGCTCGAGGAGTCCCTGTGAGCGGATTGCTGCTCGCAATCGACGGCGACTCGCTCGCGCACCGCGCCTACCACGCGCTGCCGAAGTCGATCCGCCTGAACGCGCTCGTCGGCTTCGCGAACTTCCTGCTGCGCCTCTGGGAGGCGGAGCGGCCCGAGTCGGTGCTCGTCGCCTGGGACTCCCTCGAGACGCCGACCTACCGCCACGAAGCGCTGCCTGCGTACCAGTCGGGGCGCGAGTTCGAGGCGTCGATCCTCGAGCAGCTCGGCCTGCTGCCTGCGCTCGTCGAGTCGTTCGGGTTCCACGTCGCGAAGGGCGGCGGCTACGAGGCGGACGACTTCCTCGCCGCTGCGGCGCGGTCCTGGCCCGGGCCGGTGCTCGTCGCCACCTCCGACCGCGACGCGTTCCAGCTCGTCTCCGACCGCGTGACGATCCTCCAGCCCGTGAAGGGCGTCAGCGAGCTCGCCCGGATCGGGCCGGCGGAGGTGCGCGAGCGCTACGGCGTCGAGCCGGCACAGGTGCCGGACTTCATCGCCCTCCGCGGCGACCCCTCGGACAAGATCCCGGGCGCGCCGGGCGTCGGCCCGAAGAAGGCGGCCGACGTGCTCCGGCTGCACGGCTCGCTCGAGCAGGCGCTCGCCGACGGCCGCTTCCCGCACGACGCGGAGGACCTGCGCCTGTACCGGCGGATCGCGACCATGGACGCCGACGCCCCGCTGCCGCCGCTCGGGCCGACGCCGCCGGACTGGCGGCGGGCGGCCGCGCACGCGTCCTCGCTGGGCTTGGGGAATCTCGCGGGGAGGCTAGAGTCGCTCGCATGAACGAGTGGCTCCAGCAGGTGGCGGCGGCGATCGGCTCCGACGAGCGTCTCTCCGAGGAGGACGCGGACGCGCTGCTCAAGATCGCCCGGATCGCCGCCCACGAGAGCGACGACCGCCGCAACGCGCCGCTCCTGACGTACCTGATCGGCCGGGCGCAGGGCGACCGGCCGCTGAGCGAGATCCTCGAGAAGGTTCGCGAATCGAGCTCGTAAGCCACAGCGCCTTCACGTACCTCCATCCGACGGGCAACCACCCGGAGTCGCAGCAGCGGATCGCCGTGCTGCACGAGCGCTTCCATTACGCCGAGTGCGCACCGGCGACCGAGGCCGACGTGCTGCGCTGCCACACGCCGGAGCTGATCGCGCAGGTTCGCACGGCGCGCGGCTGGCTCGACCCGGACACGCTCTGCACCGAGACGACCTACGAGTCCGCGCTGCTCGCGGCGGGCGCCGCGATCGAGGCGGTGCGGCGCGGCGGCTTCGCACTCGCGCGCCCGCCGGGCCACCACGCCGAGACCGGTCGCGCGATGGGCTTCTGCCTCTTCGGCAACGTCGCGATCGCGGCGCGGTGGGCGCAGGCCGAGCTCGGGCTCGGGCGCGTGGCGATCGTCGACTGGGACGTGCACCACGGCAACGGCACCGAGGACGTCGTCGCCGACGACGAGTCGATCCTCTTCGTGTCGCTGCACCAGTGGCCGTACTACCCGGGCAGCGGCGGCCCGTACGAGCAGGGCGAGACGCTCGTCAACATCCCGCTCGCGGCGGGTTGCGGAGATGCGGAGTACCTCGAGGCGTGGACGACGGTCGAGCGCTCGGTCCGCGGCTTCGAGCCCGAGCTCCTGCTCTGCTCGGTCGGCTTCGACGCACACGTCGACGACCCGCTCGCCGACATGCGCGTGACCGCGGACGGCTTCCGCGAGCTGTCGCGGCGCGCGTCGCAGCTCGCGCCGCGCGTCGCCGCGGTGCTCGAGGGCGGCTACAACCTGCGCACGCTGCCCGAGCTCGTCGAGGCGACGCTCGAGGGCTTCGACTCCGGCTCCTGAACGCGCGACGGCCGGCTCGCCGAGCCGGCCGTTGCCGCAGAGTCCACAGGTACCGCCTGCCCCCATGATCGGCTCCGCCGCCCCGCGTCACCAGGCCCGCGGCGGGCGAACCCGAATCCCCCACCGCGGGGGATCAGCCCCGGGCGGCGTCGAGCCGCTCGAGCGCCTCGCGGCGCGACGACACGCCGAGCTTGGCGAGCAGGCTCTTCACGTGCGAGCGGACGGTGTGCTCGGAGATGAACAGTCGCGCGGCGATCTCGTCGGTGCCGAGGTGGCGGTCGAGGAGCAGCAGCACCTCGAGCTCGCGCGCCGAGAGCGCGTGCGCGATCTCCTCCGGCACCGACGAGCGCGAGACCCCTTCGCGCACCTCGTCGAGCAGCCGGCGCGCGATCGCGCCCGAGAGCGCCGCCTCGCCGCGCGCGACACCGCGCAGGAACGCGACGATCCGCTCCGGCGGCTCGCTCTTCAGCAGGTAGCCCGCGGCGCCGCCGCGGATCGCGCCGAGCAGGTTGTGCTCGTCCTCCGACGCCGTTAGGACGACGACCTCCGCCTCCGGCGCGGCGGCGCGGATCAGGGGCAGCGCGGTGAGCCCGTCGACGTCCGGCATCGACAGGTCGAGCAGGACGAGGTCCGGCGTGAGCGCGCGCGCCTGCTCGACCGCCTCCGCGCCCCCCTCCGCCTGGCCCACGACGTCGAAGCCGTTCTGCGAGAGGAGCGCGGCGAGGGCGTCGCGCGTCAGCGGATGGTCGTCGACGATCAGGACGCGCTCGGTCATGCCCGCCCCCGATTCTGCCGATAGAGGCGACGGTGCGCTCGACACGCGCTCGCGACCGCTTCGAGGGGTTCCTGTGGGGACAGGTGCTGCTCTTCGGCCTGCTCGCGTCCGCGCTTGCGCTCTTCCTCTCCCATCCCTTCCTGCGGCGGAGCTACTCGCTGCCGGAGCTGAAGCTGGTGCTCGAGACGGTGTACGCGGTCGCCTCGGGCCTCGTCGCGATCCTGACGGCGACGCGCTTCCGCGTCGAGGGCCGCCGCTTCGACCTCTTCCTCAGCGCGGGCTTCTTCGTCACCTCCGTCTCCTGGATCGCCTTCGCGGTCGCGCCGGCGGTCATCCACCCCGCCACGTACCGGACGGAGCTCTGGGCGGCGATCGGCGGCCGGATGGCGGGCTGGGCGCTGATCGCGGCGGCCCCGTTCGTGCGCGGGCGCGCGCGGCACCGCCGCTTCGCCCTCGGCAACGCGCTCGCGGCCTGCGTCGGGCTGCTGCTCGTCGTCTGGGGCCTCTCGCGCTCGATCGGCTTCGTGCTCCCGCACCTCGACGCCACCGGGTCGACGATCCCCGCCTCGCTGACGGGTGCCCTCGCGGCGCAGGCGCTGCTGCACCTGCTGGCGGTCGTCGGGTTCGGGAACCGCTTCCGGGAGCACGGCGAGGACCTCGACTACTGGCTCGCCTTCGGGTCGACGCTGACGCTCTTCGCGTCGCTGCACTTCATCTTCACGCCGCTGACGCAGGTCGGCGACGTGTCGCAGGGCGACTACCTGCGCGTCCTCGCGTACAGCGTCCTCCTGATCGGCGTGTGGCGCGCGATCCGCGGCTCCGAGTTCGGTCGCGCCGTCGCCGAGGAGCGCGCGCGCGTCGCCCGCGAGATCCACGACGGCCTCGCCCAGTACCTGTTCGCAGTGTCGACGCATGCGTCGATGCTGGAGCAGGGCGCCGACCCGGCCGTGACGCTGCCGCGGCTGAAGGAAGCGGCGCTCGCCGCGCAGCAGGAGGCCCGCTACGCGATCCTCGCGCTGTCGTCCGCGTCGGGGCGCTCGCCGTTCGACACGGCGCTGCGCCGCTACGTCGACGTCCTGACGTCCGACGGCCGCCTCGAGGTCGAGCTCGAGATCGACCCGGAGATCGACCTCGGCCCCGACGAGCAGATCGAGCTCTTCCGGATCGTGCAGGAGGGGCTCGCGAACGCGCGCAAGCACGGCGGCGCCGAGCATGCGTGGGTGCAGATCGGCCAGCGCGCGAACGAGCGGTTCGTCGCGCTGCGCGACGACGGCGTCGGGTTCGAGGCCGACGAGGTGACGAGCGGCCAGGGCCTGCGCAACATGCGCGAGCGGGCGGCGTCGATCGGCGGCGCGCTCTCGCTGCGGACCGTTCCGGGCGGCGGCACCGCGCTCGAGGTCGTGCTGCGGGCGTAGGTTCTCGGTATGAACGCGACCGCTCCCCCGCCCGGGGGACGTTCCGTTCCCCGTTCTCGGTAAGAGTGCCGTTCGAGGGGCCCGGCCCCCTCGCACGGCAATCTGCGGCGAAAGGAACGAACGTGCAGGAGCACTCTGCGGCAGCTCGGGCCCTCCCTGCCTGGACCGACGGGCCACCCGTCAGCCCCCTCCCTCCGGCTTCGTCTTCGCAGCCCCGGCCTCGCGCCTACTCGCTCGTCGCCACCCTCGCGAACGGCGAGACCGTCTCGCTCGGATCCTTCGGCGACGCGAGCATCGCGATCGAGCGCGGCACGACGCTCGCGTCGGAGCTGGAGCGCGGCGCGCGGACGACGTTCGGGCTGCGAACGCTCGATCCGGAGACGGTCGACAGCGTCGAGGTCTTCGCGCTCCGGCCCGCGGTCGCCTAGAGGCCGGCGAGGCCGCCCTCGAGCAGCGCGTACGCGCGGCCGAGGCCCTC
>CAZBYA010000101.1:0-5555 GCA_964496175.1 uncultured Gaiellales bacterium
CGCAATGGAGAGCCCCCGTCGCCGGGGGCTCTCGGTAGCAGGCCTGTAAGCCGGATTCTGTCGAGGGTGACCATCCCTCTGTTGCAGCTACCCGGGCCCTGGGCGGGCAGCCTCGTGGCGGGCCCTGTTCGCCTTGCACCGGACGGGGTTTGGCGAGCCGCCGCGTCGCCGCGACGCTGGTGGGCTCTTACCCCACCGTTTCACCCTTACCGGCGGCGCCTCCGGAGATGCGCCGGCCGGCGGTCTGCTTTCTGTTCCACTTTCCGTCGGCTTTCGCCGCCTGGCTTGCGCCAGCGTCCTGCCCTGTGGTGTCCGGACTTTCCTCGACCGCCCCGGATGGGGCGGCCGCGGTCACCCGGCCTGCACCTCGAATGCTAGCGGCGATTCGAGCGCGTCCTCGTCGCCGAGCTGGCAGCCGCACTCCGGGCAGAAGACGCTGCCCCCGCGCGCGTGCATCACGAACTCGCCGCAGGCGAGGCACTCGAGCGAGGCGCCGCGGAGCAGCGCGACGAGCTCCTGGTCGAGCGTCCGCTGGAACGAGGCGAGGCCGCCCATCGGCTACAGCTCCCTGAACACCCCGACGACGCGGCCGAGGATCTGCACGTGGGGCGCGTAGATCGGTTCCATGCTCGCGTTCTCCGGCTGGAGGCGGACGCGGCCGCTCTCGCGGTAGAACGTCTTCACGGTCGCCTCCTCCGCCGACTCGTCGTCGCCGGCGAGCGCGACGACGATCTCGCCGTTCCGCGCGTCCTGCGTGCGCTGGACGATCACGAGGTCGCCGTCGAGGATGCCCGCGTCGATCATCGACTCGCCCTTCACGCGCAGCAGGAAGTCGCCCTTCGTCGCCGCGGGGAGCGGCAGGTAGTCCTCGATGTTCTGCTCGGCGAGCAGCGGGCCGCCGGCGGCGATCTCGCCGACGAGCGGCAGCCGCGCGACGTCGGCGGCCTCGGTGGCGGCCGGCTGCGACTCGCGCCGCTCGCGGCCGATCAGCTCGAGCGCCCGCGGCTTCGTCGGGTCGCGCCGCAGCAGCCCGGCGCGCTCCAGGTTCGCCAGGTGCGCGTGCACCGTCGACGGCGAGGCGAGGCCGACGCGCTCGCCGATCTCGCGCACCGTCGGCGGGTAGCCGTGCCGGTCGACGTACTCGACGAGGTAGTTCCAGATCTCCTGTTGGCGCGCCGTCAGCACTGCGAGGCCTCCGCGGGTCGATAACGTGGACGAACGTGTGTTCGCCGTCAGCGTAGAGACTCCTGCGGACGGCGTCAACCTGTCTCCCGGAGACACGAACGCCGCCCGGGGAGGACGGCGTCGGATGCGCTGGAGAGGACTTGAACCTCCACGGCCTATGCGGCCACTAGGCCCTCAACCTAGCGCGTCTACCAATTCCGCCACCAGCGCCTGAGAGCGCGCGCATTGTAGCCGCTACTCGATCGGCGCCAATTCGCGCTCGAGCGTCTCGCGCTCCGGCTCGAGCCACGGCGGCAGCGACAACGCGTCGCCGAGCGACTCGCCCGGCTCGTCGACGAGGAAGCCCGGCCCGTCGGTCGCGATCTCGACCAGCATGCCGTCCGGCATCCGGAAGTAGACGGAGCGGAAGTACTTGCGGTCCTGCACCGGCGTCGGCCGCAGGCCGAGCTCGGTCAGCCGCTCGAGCCACGCCTCCTGCTCCGCGTCGTCGGCCGCCCGCCACGCGATGTGGTGGGTCGTGCCCGGCCCGATCAGCGCGGGCTCCTCGAGCGGCTCGGCGAAGTGGAGCGGCGCGTCCGGCGCGAATAGCCCGACGTACAGGTCGGGGTTGCCGATGACCGCCACATCGCGCAACCGCGGCGCCTCCGCCGGGTAGAGCCGCAAGCGCAGCCCGTCCGGATCCTGCGCCTCGCGCTCCTCGCCGACGTTCGGCGTCTCGAGCCCGATCGACTCCAGCGTGCCGCGCCCCAGCCGCCCCGCCTCCGCGCGCGGCCACTCGAAGAACGTCATCAGCGTCCCCGGCGCGCCCACCTCGTCGCCGAAGTAGAGGTGGTACGAGTGCGGGTCGTCGAAGTTGACCGTCTTCTTGACGAGCGCGAAGCCGAGCAGGTCGCGGTAGAAGTCGACGCTCTGCTGCGCGTTCGAGCAGACGCACGTGACGTGGTGCAGGCCCGCCAGCTGCATGGAGGCCGGAGTCTACGCGGCGACTACTGGAGCAGGCGGAAGAGCAGGATCGTGTTCCCGAAGAACAGGAGCGCGATCACGATCGTCAGGCGGGTCAAGTTCCGCTCGACGATGTGCGTGCCGCCCTGGGACGCCGGCGTGAAGCCCATGCCGCCGAGGCCGGTGTCGCGGCCGGAATGCATGAGGATCAGCCCGACGAGCGCGGCGGAGAGCAGCACGTGGACGACGGCGAAGAACGCGAGCATCGCCGGGGAAGGGTAGCTAACACCCTGCCGCGTCGAGGATCGCGCGGACGAGGTCGCCGGCGATCTGGTCCTTCGTCACGTAGCCGGCGGCGCCCGCCGAGCGGGCCCGCGAGACGTCGTTCGTGGCGGCCGACCCGGTCAGCACGACCACCCGCGTCTCCGGCGACTCCTCGCGGATCGCCTCGGTCGCCTCGATGCCGTCCATCACCGGCATGGCGATGTCCATCAGCACGACGTCGGGCCGCCGGTCGCGCGCGAGATCGACCGCCGCGCGGCCGTCGTGCGCCCTGCCGACGACGGTGATGCGCGCGTCCGTGGAGAGGATCGCCTCGAGCGCCTCGGCGAACAGGCGCTGGTCGTCGGCGATCACCACCCTCACCCGGTCCGCGCCCATTCGAACGTAAGGTAGCCGCCGTGGACAGCGAGGAAGCACGGCGGAGGATCCACGACCTGCTCCTCACCGGCGACAACCGCCTCAAACAGGGCGTGGCGGCGGCGAAGGTGCGCGCGAGCTACGAGCAGGCGCTCGCCCTCGCGCGCGAGCACGGGCTCGAGGAGGGCGTTCGGCCGCTCGTCGAGATCAGGCTCGCGGACCTCGAGCGGCTCGCAGGAGGATCTCCTCCACCCGCTCCGCCTGCCGCCTGACGTCGTGCGCGGCCGCGGCGGCGCGCGCGGCGTCGTTCGGCGACGGCAGCGCCGCCGCCGCCTCGAGCGCGCGCGCGAGCTCGCCGACGTCGAGGGGATCGATGAGCACGCCCGCGTCCGCCGACACGAACTCGGGCGGCCCGCCGACGCGCGTGGCGACGACGCTCCGCCCGCAGGCCATCGCCTCGAGCAGCGCCTGCCCGAGCGGCTCGACCAGCGCCGGCCCGCAGACGACCCCGGCCGCGCTGAGCCAGCCGGGAACGTCGTCGTGCGGCACGCGGCCGACGACGCGCACGCCCTCGCGCCCCTCGAGCGCCGGCCGCAGCGGACCGTCGCCGACGAACGTGAGCGAGCCGCGACCCACGCGGGCGAACGCCTCGGCCAGCCGCAGCACGTTCTTCCGTTCCGTCAGCGAGCCGACGTGCAGGAACGCCGGACGCACGAGCTCCGCGGCGGGCGCCGCGGCGGCGAACCGCTCGAGGTCGACGCCGCTCGAGACCACCTCCGTCTTGCCGCGCGCCTCCGGCACCTTCTCCTCGAGCTCGTGCCGCAGGTACTCCGAGACGGCGACGACGGTCGTCGCGCGCCGCACGACCGTGCGCGTCAGCCGCGCCACACCCGGCAGCGCGCCGACGTTGCGCACGTCGCGGCCGTGCGCCGTCACGACGAGCGGCGCGTCCACCCGCGAGGCGATCAGCCCGGAGGGGACGAGGAAGTGCGCCCAGACGACGTCCGGCCGCGCCGCCGCGCGCGCGCGCCGGGCCAGCTCGAGGTAGCGGAGCTTGCCCCCGGCGCGCCGGTCGAGCACGGCGAGCTCGACGTCGTGGCCGCGCTCGCGCAGCGCCCGCTCACCGAGGGCGACGAACGCGCCCAGGTCCGGGTCGTCCGGCCCCGGGTACATCTGCGAGACGAGCAGGATCCTCAACGGGCGAGGCGGTCGTGCTCGCCCCACTCCTCGCGCAGGACGCCGCAGATCTCGCCGATCGTGCAGCGCGCACGCAGCGCGTCGCGCATCGGGAAGAGCATGTTCTCCGTCCCGCGCGCGGCCTCGCGCACGCGCGCGAGCTCCGTCTCCGCCGCCGCGGGGTCGCGCTCGGCGCGCAGCCGCGCCGTCCGCTCGAGCTGGCGCCGCTCCGCCTCGGGGTCGATCGTGTGCAGCTCGATCGGCTCCTCCGACTCGACCGCGTAGCGGTTGACGCCGACGATCACGCGCTCGCCCGCCTCGACCTGCCGCTGCCAGCGGAACGCCGACTCCTCGATCTCCGCCTGCACGAAGCCCTGCTCGACCGCGGCGACCGCGCCGCCGAGGTCGTCGATCCTCGCGATCAGCTCCCACGCGCGCGCCTCGAGCTCGTCGGTCAGCGCCTCGATGTAGTACGAGCCGCCGAGGGGGTCGGCGGTCGCCGTCGTCCCCGCCTCGTTCTGGAGGATCTGCTGCGTGCGCAGCGCGATCGTGGCCGCGTGCTCCGTCGGCAGCGCCAGTGCCTCGTCGTAGGAGTTCGTGTGCAGCGACTGCGCGCCGCCGCAGACCGCCGAGAGCGCCTGCACCGCGACGCGGACGACGTTGTTCTCCGGCTGCTGCGCCGTCAGCGTCGAGCCGCCCGTCTGCGCGTGGAAGCGGAGCGCGAGCGCTTTCGGGTTCGTGGCCCCGAAGCGCTCGCGCATGACCCGCGCCCACAGGCGGCGTGCGGCGCGGAACTTCGCCACCTCCTGGAAGAAGTCGTTGTGCGCGTTGAAGAAGAAGGAGAGCCGCGCGCCGAACTCGTCCGGCGAGAGCCCTGCGTCGACCGCCGCCGTGCAGTAGGCGATCCCGTTCGCGAGCGTGAACGCGAGCTCCTGCACCGCCGTCGAGCCGGCCTCGCGGATGTGGTAGCCGGAGATCGAGATCGTGTTCCAGGACGGGATCCGCTCCGCGCAGTACGCGAACAGGTCGGTCGTCAGGCGCATCGAGGGGCGCGGCGGGAAGATGTAGTTCCCGCGCGCGATGTACTCCTTGAGGATGTCGTTCTGCACCGTGCCGCGCAGCGCGGTGCCTTCGACGCCCTGCGCCTCGGCGACGAGCTCGTAGAGGAGCAGCAGCAGCGACGCCGGCGCGTTGATCGTCATCGACGTCGACACCTCGGCGAGCGGGATCCCGGCGAGCAGGATCTCCATGTCGGCGAGCGAGTCGATCGCGACGCCGGTGCGGCCGACCTCGCCCTGCGCACGCGGGTCGTCGGAGTCGTAGCCGAGCTGCGTCGGCAGGTCGAACGCGATCGACAGCCCCGTCTGGCCGCGCTCGAGCAGGTAGCGGTAGCGCGCGTTCGACTCCTCCGCGGAGGCGAAGCCTGCGTACTGGCGGATCGTCCACGGGCGGCCGCGGTACATGTCCGGATAGGGGCCGCGCGTGAACGGGAACTCGCCCGGCGGCTCGAGGCTCCCCGGCGCGTCGTCCGCCGCGTAGACGGGCTTGACCTCGATCCCGGACTCGGTCTCGCGCTTGTCGGTCGCCGCCACGCCCGAAGTATGCTCGCCGCG
>CAZBYA010000101.1:5655-8141 GCA_964496175.1 uncultured Gaiellales bacterium
GCGTCCGCCTCTTCGCCGGCCTGCGCGAGCGCGCGGGCTGGTCGCAGCGCGACGTCGATGCGGCGACGATCGCGGACGTCTGGCCCGCGCTCGGGCTCGGCGACGAGCCGCCCGGGCTCCTCTACGCCGTCAACAAGGAGTACGCGGCGCGCGACCGCGCGCTCGCGGACGGCGACGAGGTGGCGCTGATCCCGCCGGTCTCGGGCGGCGCCTTCCTGCTCAGCGAGCAGCCGCTCTCGCTCGACCGCGTCGTGGACGAGGTGCGCAGCGACCAGGCGGGCGCGATCGCGACGTTCACGGGGACCACGCGCGTCGTCTCGCGCGGCCGCACCGTCACGCACCTCGAGTACGAGGCGTACGAGGGGATGGCCGAGCAGGTGATGGCGGAGATCGCCGATGAGCTGCTCGCGCGGCACGAGCTCTGCGCGGTCGCCATTCACCACCGTGTCGGACGCGTAGGGATCGGGGACACCTCCGTCGTGATCGCCGTCTCCGCCCCCCACCGTGCCGACGCCCTCGCCGCCTGCAAGGCGGCGATCGACGAGCTGAAGGAGCGCGTGCCCCTCTGGAAGAAAGAGGTGTACGACGGGGGCGAGGAATGGATCGGCAAGGGCTCCTGATGGACTACCGCGACTACGACCCGATCCACCCGCGCGGCACGGACTGGCGCGGGCGCCTGCGGAAGCTCGTCGGCCCGATCGTGGCGATCGGCATCGCCCTCGCGAAGTGGTCGTTCGTCCTGGTCAAGTTCTCGACCATCTTCATCGCGGTCGCCGCGTACGCGCTGATCTGGGGCTGGAAGTTCGCGATCGGGATGGTGGCGCTGATCTTCCTGCACGAGCTCGGCCACTACCTCGAGGCGGCGCGCGAGGGCCTGCACCCGAAGCTGCCGGTGTTCGTGCCGTTCATGGGCGCGTACGTCGCCTACACGCGGGGCAACCCGTGGCAGACCGCGCGCGTCGCGATCGCGGGCCCGATCTTCGGCGGCCTCGCGAGCGGCGCGTGCCTGGTGCTCGCGCACGGCAACGGCTCGCAGCTGCTGCACGCGCTCGCGTACTTCGGCTTCTTCCTGAACCTGTTCAACCTGCTTCCGTTCGGGATCTTCGACGGCGGCGCGGTCTGGCGCTCCGCGCGCTGGCTCCGCCTCGGCGGCGCGCCGGGGAAGGCCTACCTCATCTACGCGCTCTACTTCGGCACCGCGGTCGGGCTCGGCCTCGGCATGTGGGTTTCCCACGTGACTCAACATCGCCTCTAGATGACCGACGACAGGCGCATCCTCGATCAGCCCCTCAACGACATCGACGCGTCGGTGGCGAAGATCGCCGACGAGCTGCGCGCCGGCTTCGAGAAGGTCGCGGAGGTCGAGCGGCCGGCGGTCGCGCTGTTCGGCTCGGCGCGCGTCACGGCCGAGCATCCCGCCTACACCGCCGCGCGCGAGGTCGGACGGCGCTTCGGCGAGGCGGGCTGGGCGGTCGTGACGGGCGGCGGCGGCGGCGTCATGGAGGGCGGCAACCGCGGCGCGCAGGAGGGCGGCGGGCAGTCGGTCGGCTTCAACATCAAGCTGCCGCACGAGCAGCACCCGAACCCGTACATCGACCTCGTCCACACGTTCGACCACTTCTACGCGCGCAAGGTCTGCTTCGTGCGCCCCTCGGAGGGCTTCGTCATCTTCCCCGGCGGCTTCGGCACGCTCGACGAGCTGTACGAGGCGCTGACGCTGATCCAGACGGGGAAGATCCTCCACTTCCCGGTCGTGCTCTTCGACTCGGAGTACTGGGGCGAGATGGCGGAGTGGATCTCCGACGAGCTGCTCTCGCAGGGGATGATCTCCGCCGACGACATCGAGCTGCTCCACCTGACCGACGACCCGCAGAGCGCGGTCGACTACGTGCTCGAGTGCTACAAGCGCCGCTGCGCCGAGATGCCCCAGACGGCCGTCAAGGAGGACGCGCAGTAGCGATGGAGCTGCGCGACCTCCCGTCGGTCGACGAGCTCGCGCGAGGGACGGACGACCCGCTCGCCGTCGACGCGGCGCGCTCGGTGATCGCGCAGGCGCGCGAGGAGATCCGCGCCGGCGCCGACCCCGGCGACCTGACGGCGCGCCTGCACGAGGAGCTCCGCGCGGCGCGGCGTCCCCAGCTGCGGCGCGTGCTCAACGCGACGGGCGTGGTCGTGCACACGAACCTCGGCCGCGCGCCGCTCCCGGCGGCGGCGCTCGAGCGCGTCGCAGATGCGGCGCGCCGCTACTCGAACCTCGAGTACGACCTGCTCGAGGGTGCGCGCGGGTCGCGGCAAGACCACGTCGCGGCGATCCTCCGGCGCCTGACGGGCGCGGAGGCGGCGCTCGTCGTCAACAACAACGCCGCCGCGCTCCTGCTCGCGCTCGCCGCGCTCGCGGAGGGGCGCGAGGTGGTCGTGTCGCGGGGCGAGCTGATCGAGATCGGCGACGGCTTCCGCATCCCGGACGTGCTCGCGCGCTCGGGCGC
>CAZBYA010000102.1:0-8043 GCA_964496175.1 uncultured Gaiellales bacterium
GCGCTGGCGGTGCCGGCGCGCTCCGCCGGGCGCCTCGTGGGCGCCGTCGAGCTGATCAGCGCCGTGCGGGAGCTCGGGCCGGACGAGCGCGCAGTCGCCGAGCTCGCCGCGGCGCAGCTGGCCGTCGCCGTCCGCACGCACGGCGGCGACGGCAGCGGCGCGCCACCGCCGGGTCGGCTCCTGCTCGAGCTCGCCGGCGACGCGCTCTCCGCGGGCGGCGACCCCGAGCGCACGGCGCGCCAGATCCTGAAGGTGGCGCTCGAGGCGACCGGCGCGCGCGGCGGCGCGCTCTGGCGGCTGGACGACGGGGCCGGACCACGGCTCGTGGCGGCGGTCGGGCCGGGTGGCGCCGCACCGGACGTGTCCGCGCTCGACGCCTGGCCGCCGGCGCTCGTCGACGCGGACGACGGCGGTCGCACGGTCACCGTCACCCTCGGGCGGCCGCCGCTCGGCGTCCTCCGGCTCGACTACGCGGACATAGCGGGCCCGGCGGAGGACGACGTCGCGGCGCTCGCCGCCTTCACAGCACGGGCGGCGCACGCGCTGCGCGAGGGCGACCGCTCGCAGGAGGCGCAGCTCGAGCTCGACCGGACGCGCGCGCTGCTCGAGGTGGTGGGGGAGGCGATCTCGCGCCTGTCGCTCGCGCACACGCTGTCGATTGCGGTCGAGCGGATCGGCGACCTGCTCCAGATCGAGCGCGTCGGTGTCTACCTCCGCGCCGGCGACCGGCTCGAGAGCGCCGCGGGCCGCGACCTCTACGAGGGCCACGAGGCGGTGGCGGCGGAGCTGCTCGAGCAGGCGCTCGGGCCGCTGCGCGCCCGCGCGGCCGTGCACGCGCAGGTGGCCGGGCGCGAGCGCGCGCTCGCCTCCGCCCGCGCGGCGCTCCGGGCCGCGGGTCAGGAGTCGGCGCTCGCCGTGCCGCTCCAGGCGCTCGGCGAGACGATCGGGCTGCTGGTCGCCTACCCCGACGGGCGCGCGCTCTCGCCGGGCGAGGTCGCGTTGTTCGTGTCGCTCGCCGCCCAGCTCGCGGTCGCGGTGCAGAACGCGCGGCTGCACGAGCAGACGCGGCAGCTGGCGGAGGAGCGGTCGACGGCGCTGACGGCGGCCGAGGAGGCGTACCGCCGGCTGGACGCGGTGGCGGCAATCTCGCGCTCGTTCGCGGAGGACCTCTCGCTCGAGGGAACGCTGGCGGCGCTCACGGCCAAGATGGTCGAGGTGCTCGGCGTCCACGCCGCGGTGATCCGGACGCCCGACGACCGCGGCGACCAGTTCGTCCCCCGGGCGGTGCACGTCGCGGAGTCGGGGCTCGCCGACGCGGTGCGCGCGATCCTCGACCGGCCGCAGCCGCGGCCGCCGCGGACGCCGCGCGCGACGTTGCTCGACGTCGAGACGGCGCGCCGGCTCGGCGGAGCGCACGCGCTGCTCGTCCCGTTCCTCGAGAAGGGGTCGACGGCTGCGCTCGTGCCGATCGTGCGCGCGGAGCTCCTCGCGCAGCTGACGATCCTCTCGCTCGACCCGGCCGCGCCGATCGACGACTCGGTGGTCGCGTCCGCGCAGACGCTGGCGCAGCAGGCGGCGCTGGCGATCGACAACGCGCGGCTCTACGACCACCAGCGGCAGTTCGCCGAGACGATGCAGCGCTCCCTGCTGCCGCGCGAGCTGCCCGAGGTGGAGGGCATCGAGGTCGGCGCCGTCTACGAGTCGGCCGCGCAGGTCGACGTCGGCGGTGACGTCTTCGACTTCCTCGAGCTCGCGGACGGCCGCCTGTCGGTCGTGCTCGGCGACGTCACCGGGCACGGCATCGAGGCGACCGCGGACATGGCGATGGCGAAGTTCGTCTTCCGCTCGCTCGCCCGCGAGCACTCGGACCCGGCCGCGTTCCTCGCGCGCGCCAACGACGTCGTCGTCGGCGAGATCGCCGTCGGCAAGTTCATCACGATGGCGTCCGTCGTCGTCGACCCCGCCGGCGAGGTGCTGTGCGCGAGCGCCGGCCACCCGGAGCCGCGCGTCGTGCGGCCCGACGGGAGCGTCGAGCCGGTCGTGTGCGGCGGCCTCGCGCTCGGCGTCGACGCGCCGCAGGCGTACGAGCAGACGAGCGCGGAGCTGCCGCCGGGCGCCGCGGTCGTCCTCTACACGGACGGCGTGATCGAGGCGCGCCGCGACGGCGAGCTGTACGGCGTGCGCCGCCTCGACGCGGTGCTCGCCGCGAGCGCCGGCCGGCCGGCGCAGGAGCTGGCCGAGGCGGTGCTGGCATCGTGTCGCGAGTTCGCGGGCAGCGCGCTCGCCGACGACTGCGCCGTCGTCGTGATCAGACGGCCGTGAACCTCCGCCGCCCGGCCGGACGGCCGCTCGTCGTCGGCCACCGCGGCGCGCCGGTGGCGGCGCCGGAGAACACGCTCGCCTCGCTCGAGGCGGCGGTCGCGGCGGGCGCCGACGGCGTCGAGTTCGACGTCGCGCCGGGACTCGTCCTCGGGCACTCGCTGCGCGAGCTCGGCGACGCGCCGCCGGCGCTCGACGACGCGCTCGGGGTGCTCGGTGGGCACCCGGTGCTCGTGCACGTGGACGTGAAGGAGCGCGGCTACGAGGCCGAGGTGCTCGCCGCCGTGCGCCGGCACGGGCTCGAGGAGCGCGTCCTGCTCTCGACGGCGTGGGCGCAGACGACGCGCCGGCTCGCGTCGCTCGCGCCGAGCCTGCCGCGTGCGATCGGCTATCCGCGCGACCGCCACGCCGTCTCGGAGCTGCCGTGGCCGCGGCCGCTCGAGCGCGCCGGAGCGGTCGCGCTGCGGCAGCTCATGCCCGCACGGCTGCCCCTGCTCCTGCGCTGGGCGCGCGCGGACGCGGTCGCGCTCCACCACACGCTCTGCTCGCCCGCCGCGGTCGCGACGGCGCATCGCCTGGGGGCCGCCGTCCTCGCCTGGACCGCGAACGACCCCGCCGCGGTGCGCCGGCTCGCGGCCGCCGGCGTCGACGCGATCGTCACCGACGACCCGCAAATGGCCGTGGCTACACTGGCCGCCTCGTGAAGCGGCTCCTCGCGCTCGGGCTGTTCGTTCTCGGCTTCGCGACCGCCGGCGTGCTCTCCGGCACCGTGATCGCCGACTCGACCACGTCGTCTTCGACGACGACGGCGACGACCTCGTCGACCGCGGCGACGACCACGACGGCGACGACGACCACGACCCCGGCGCGCACCGACACGGTGCCCGCCGGCGTGCGGGTCGCGGGCGTGCGCGTCGGCGGCCTCGCGCCCCCCGACGCGGTAGCGGCGGTCCGGAGCGCCTACGCGCAGGCCCTGCCGGTGGTCGTCGATCGCAGCAGGCTCCAGCTCGACCCGGCCAAGGTCTCGTCCGCGTACATCGCCACGGCCGTGGCGAAGGCGCGCCTGGCGAGCGAGGGCAGCGACGTGCCCGTCGTCGTCGCCGTCCGCGGCCCCGCGGTGCGCGCCTGGGTCGCGAAGGTCGTGCGGCGCTTCCAGAACGGCCCGGTCGACGCCACGCTCCAGCTGCGCGCCGGCCGGCCGTGGATCAGGCCCGACCGGCCGGGGCACGTCCTGGACGGCGCGACTCTGGCGCAGCGGATCGTCGCGGCGCTCCAGGCGGGGACGCGGCGGCCGGTGCGCGTGCACACGAAGACGCTGCCCGCGAAGGTGAAGGCGTCGGTCGCGTTCGCGCACGTGATCGTCGTGAACCGCGCGACGAACCGCCTCCAGCTCTACGCCCAGTCGACGCTCGTCCGCACCTTCCCGGTCGCGACGGGGCAGGCGATCTACCCGACGCCGCTCGGGCGCTGGCACATCGTCGTCAAGGAGCTGAACCCGTGGTGGTACCCGCCGGTCTGGGACTCGTGGGCGAAGGGCCTGAAGCCCGTGCCGCCCGGTCCCTCGAACCCGCTCGGCACCCGCTGGATGGGCCTGGACGCGCCCGGCGTCGGCATCCACGGCACCGACGAGCCCACGTCGATCGGGTACAGCGCCTCGCACGGGTGCATCAGAATGCAGGTGCCCGACGCCGAGTGGCTGTACCAGCGCGTCGCGATCGGGACGACCGTCTTCGTCATCTGAGAACGCCATGCGCCTCCTGCGAGCCCTCGCCGCCGCCGCCGTCGTCGCCCTCCTGGGCCTGCTCGTGTGGGACGTCGTGCACTCCCACGGCCCCGGCGTCGCGCAGGCGGTCGACAAGGGCAGGACGATCCCTGCGCCGAGGCTCGACCTGCCACGCCTCGACGCCCCGGGTCGGCTGAGCCTCGCCGCGCTGCGCGGCAAGGTCGTCGTCGTCAACTTCTGGCAGTCGTCGTGCGTGCCGTGCAAGCAGGAGGCGCGCACCCTCGAGGCGGCCGCGACCTCGTGGCGGGCGCGGACCCACGGCAAGGTCGTGTTCCTCGGCGTCGACGCCCTCGACCTGACCAGCACGGGGCGCGCGTACCTGAGGCGCTACGGCGTCACCTACCCGAACGTGCGCGACGGCGACGGCACGACCTACCCCGGCTGGGGCGTCACCGGCACGCCCGAGACGTTCTTCATCGACGCGCACGGCCGCGCCGTGCCGCCGCACATCGTCGGCCCCGCCTCGCGGCAGCAGCTCGACAGCGCGATCGGCCGCGCCCTCGCCTCGTGAGGCTGGTCGCGGTCGCTCTCCTGGCGCTCGCGCTCGCGGCGCCGGCGGCAGCGTGCACCACGCACACCAGCCAGTCGAGACTCGAGTCGGAGCTCGTCTGCCTCGAGTGCCACACGACGCTCGACGAGTCCAACTCGCCCTTCTCGCAGCAGATGAAAGCGGACATCGCCGTCCGGATCGCGCGCTGCCAGACCGAGCGGCAGATCCTGAACGCGATGGTGGCCCAGTTCGGGCCCGCGGTGCTCGCGACGCCGCAGACGCACGGCTTCGACCTGCTCGCCTGGGTGCTGCCGCTCGGCGGCGCCGGCCTCGGCGCGCTCGGCCTCGGCTGGGGGGCGTGGGCGTGGTCGCGCAGGCGCTGCGAGGACGAGGACGATGCGGTCCCGGCGTCGCTGCTCGCGGCCGACGACGAACGGCGCGTCGACGAGGCGCTGGCGCGGTTCGATGGCTGAGAAGCTCCCCGTCGCGTTCCTCGCGGGGCTGCTGTCCGTGCTCACTCCCTGCGTGCTGCCGCTCGTGCCGGGCTACCTCGCGGCCGTCTCGACCGTCGAGGTCGACCGGCTGGGGGACCGGGGCGTCGCCCGGCGCATCGTCGTCTCGAGCCTGCCGTTCATAGGCGGCTTCATGGTCGTCTTCGTCGTGCTCGGCGCCGCGGCGGCCGCGATCGGCAGTGCCGTCGACAAGCCGACGCAGCTGAAGATCGCCGGGTTCGTCCTCGTCGTGCTGGGCCTCGCCTTCGTCGGGCTGCTGCCGTGGCCGGAGCGCGCCGTCGCGCCCGGCCTGCTGGCGCGCGCGCGCGGTCGCGGCTCGAACGCGCTGCTCGGCGGCGCCTTCGCCGTGTGCGCGGCCCCGTGCATCGGCACCGTGCTCGCGTCGATCCTCGTGCTCGCGTCGAGCTCCGGGACGATCGCCCGCGGCGTCGTCCTGCTCGTCGCCTATTCGCTGGGGCTCGGGGCGGCGTTTGTCGTCGCCGGCGTCGCGTTCGCGCACGCGATGCGCGCGTTCCGCTGGGTGCGCGACCACTACGGGATCGTGCGCGGGCTATCGGGCGCGACGCTGGTCGCGCTCGGCCTGCTGCTCTTCTTCAACCGCGACTGGTGGCTCCAGGTGGCGCTCGACCAGGTGTTCTCGCGGATCGGGCTCGGCACGCTCTAGCGCGCCGAGCAGCGCCGTCACGTCGAGCCCGCGATGGGTGGGCGCGAAGGCGGTGAGCCGCTGCAGCGCCTTCGCGCGCTGGCGCTGGGCGGCGACGGCTCGTCCGCGGCCCCGCTGGTACGCGGAGACGACCACGTGCACGAGCCCCTGGAAGAAGTCGCGCTCCTCGTCCGGGCACGCGCGCCACGCCGCCTCGAACGCCTCGTGCGCCTCGAACCACGCCCCCTCGCGCGCGAGCGCGAGCCCGGTTTGGTAGTCGGCCGCGACGCTGCTAACGTCGCGCTCAGCCATGGCCACGATCCTGCTCTGTGGGGTCGATCTCTTCGTCCGGGGCAAGCTCGAGGGTCTCCTGCCGGAGCACCGCTTCGAGACGACGGACGGCGTCGACCCGCCCGATCTCGTGATCGCCGACATCGCCAGGGTGGACGCCGAGGACGTCGCGGACACGTATCCGGACGTGCCGATCCTCGGCTTCACCAACCACACGGACACGGCAGGGCTGCGCCGCGCGCACGCCGCCGGCTTCGACCAGGTGGTGGCGAAATCGGCGTTGTTCGAGCGGTGCGGAGACCTGATCGACCATCTGCTCGCGTCGGTAGAGTAGGCCGCCGTGACGTACATCATCGCCGAGCCCTGCATCGACATCAAAGACAAGTCGTGCGTCGACGTCTGCCCCGTCGACTGCATCCACGAGGCGAATCGCATCCTCGTGATCGATCCCGAGGAGTGCATCGACTGCGGCGCCTGCGAGCCCGAATGCCCCGTCGAGGCGATCTTCCCCGAGGACGCGCTCCCGGAGAAGTGGCAGCCGTTCGTGCGCATCAACTACGCGTACGGCGAGGGCATCCCGGTCGTCGACCAGCTCACCGACGAGTACGCCACCGAGCACAACGTGCAGAACCAACCGCTCGAGTAACGCTTACTTCCTGCACGTTGCGGGCATTTGTGCCTCGACCACTGACCCCGAACAGGGAGGTCGATGACGATGCCTCAGGCCTGGAGCTCGAAACGCGAGCGTCAGTACGAGCACATCAAGGAGTCGGAACAGAAGCGCGGCAGCGGCCGCGCGAAGGAGATCGCGGCCCGCACGGTCAACAAGCAGCGCGCGGAGGCCGGCGAGACGAAGTCGTCGTCGCGGTCGTCGTCGAGCCGCTCCTCGTCGAGCCGCTCGTCGTCCTCGCGCGGCGGCTCGTCGTCCCGCGGCTCGTCGCGGAAGACATCGACGGCGCGGAAGACGACGCCGGCGCGGAAGTCCTCGCCGGCGCGGAAGACGACCGCGAAGAAGACCACCGCGAAGAAGACCACCGCGAAGAGGGCGACCGCGGCGCGGAAGACGACCGCGAAGAAGACGACCGCGCGGAAGACGACGGCGAAGAGGACGACCGCGGCCCGCAAGACGACCGCGAGGAAGACGACGGCGGCCCGCAAGACGACCGCCAAGAAGACCACGTCCCGCCGCTCGCCGACCGTCCGCCAGGCGGGCGCCAAGGGCGGCCGGGCGGGCACGACGGCGCAGAAGCGCGCCGCCGGCCGCAAGGGCGGCCGGGCCGCAGCGTCGTCGTCGCGCTCGGGCTCGACGTCGAGCCGCACGAGCGGGCGCGGGACGATGTCGGTGCGCACCGCGGGTGCGCGCGGCGGTCGTGCGACCGCGCGGAAGTCGTCGACGACCCGGAGCAGGTCGTCGTCGCGCAGCAGTCGCTGACCTCGACGCGAGTGCAGGGCGACGGCGCACGTTCGCCCTGCACTCGCGTTTTCCTTTTCAGCAACGTGCACACGAATTGCATGCTGTCCGCGTTGCGCGTTAGAAAGCAACGTGGTAGGGAATCGTGCACGCGCAATCCGACGCAGGAGGTCAATTGATGACCCAAGAGGATTGGGGCGGGACCGGATCGACGGACGAGACGTCCGAGGCCGGCTCGTGGAGCGAGTCGCCGGCGAGCGAAACCGCCGACGACACATGGGGTGAGGCTTCGATCGCCGACACGACGAGCGAGGAAGAGCTCGCACGCGCCGTCCCGGCACGGACTCGCTCGAGCTCCCGCAGCTCCAGCTCCAGCTCCCGCTCCGGGTCCAAGACATCGACCCGCAAGACTGGGGCGAAGAAGAAGACGGCCGCGAAGAAGAAGACCGCGGCCAAGAAGTCGACGGCCAAGAAGACGGCCGCCAAGAAGTCGTCGGCGAAGAAGAAGACGACTGCCAAGAAGGCGGCGGCGAAGCGGCCGGCGGCCCGCAAGAAGACCACGGCCCGCAAGAAGACCACGGCCCGCAAGAAGAC
>CAZBYA010000103.1:0-7932 GCA_964496175.1 uncultured Gaiellales bacterium
CCCGGCTACGCCCGCGCCGGCGCCCGCGCCGGCTCCCGTCGCTCCGCCGGCGCCGAAACAGGATGCGCCGGCGCCGGCTCCCGCCCCGACGCCGACGACGCCCGCGACCCCCGCCTCGCCGCCCGCCGCGCCGCAGCAGCAGTCGGGCGACTCGGGCAGCTCGACGCAGAGCGATTCCGGGTCGGGGGCGTCGGCCAGCCCGGGCAACTCGGCGTCGGCGCCCGGGCAGGCGAAGAAGGACGACGGCGGTGCGTCCACCAGCACGCAGCCGCCGGGGCAGGCGAAGAAGGACAACGGCGGCTCGAGCTCGCAGCCGCCCGGCCAGGCGAAGAAGGACGAGGGCTCAGCGCCTGCGCCGCCCGCCCCCGCCGCCAACACCGCCCCGCCGCTCCAGGCGCCGGCCGCGCCGCCGACCGCGACGGTGCCCGCCCCGACGCCGCCGGCAGTGCCGCCGGGGCAGGCGAAGAAGGACGACGGCGGCTCGAGCTCGCAGCCGCCCGGGCAGTCGAAGAAGGACCCGACGCCGCCGCCGGCGCCCGTGCTCGCACCCGCCCCGGCGCCTGCGCCCCCGCCGCCGCCCGTGACGACGGCGGCGACGACGACGTCGACGACGACGACGACGCCCGCGCCGCCGGCTCCGGCGCCCGCCCCGTCGGCGCCGCCGTGGAGCGGTAACGGCGGCGGCGACCACGGCAACGGCAACGGCGGCGACCACGGGAACAACGGCAACGGCGGTGGCGACCACGGCAACGGGAACGGCGGCGACCACGGCAACGGCGGCGGCGACCACGGCGGCAAGGGCCACTAGGGCGCCGGGCTACACTACGGCCGCCCCGCCGACGTAGCTCAGCTGGTAGAGCACTTCACTCGTAATGAAGGGGTCCCCGGTTCGAGTCCGGGCGTCGGCTCCTCGAAAGCCCCGAGACCACCGTCGGCGCCGCCCCGCTGACCCGAGGGGTTGATTCGGGGCCCGATTCTCCGTAGTTTCTCCCGTAGGGGACTGTGGTTGGGGTTGCTGCGGCGGCTTTGGCGCGGTCCGAATGAGAGGGGCAAAGGGAGGACCGCATGAGAGCAAGTTCGACGGGCGCGCGCCGCGCGACCCGGTTCCTGATCGTGGTCGCGGTTGCGGCGGCAGCATTGTCGTTCGCCGCCGCTGCGGGCGCGGCCGACACGTGGACCGCCTCGGGCTACGGGACGGCGACGGCGACGACGAGCGGCAGCAGCCTGACGTTCTCGTACAACGCCGGACACACATACCGCGAGTACTACGGGCTCAGCTGGACGTTCCAGGCGACCGCCGGCGCGGCGGTCGACACGACGTACGCCTGGAAGATCAGCGGCTGCCACTCCTGGTACAGGGCGTACGTCCAGGTGCAGGAGTTCGTCACCCACAACGGTGTCACCAGCTGGACGCCGATGGTGAGCGGCGGCGGCTGGTGCGGCTTCTCCTACTCGGGGACGATCGCGGTGCACGCCGCGGCCGGCGACACGTACGGGTTCCGGGTCTACGGGAGCCACTACGACGCCTCGCAGCTGATGTTCGGCACGCTCACGCTCACGCCGGCGGACTCGACGCCGCCCGTGATCACGCCGGTGATCACCGGCACCGTCGGGAACAACGGCTGGTACACGTCCGACGTCGGGATCTCCTGGAACGTCACCGACCCGGAGTCGGCGATCACGTCGGAAAGCGGCTGCTCGAGCAGCACGCTGACGACCGACACGAGCGGCCAGGACTTCACCTGCACCGCGACCTCGGCGGGTGGCACCGACTCGCAGACGGTCACGATCAAGCGTGACGCGACGCCGCCGACGATCTCCTTCAGCGGCAACAACGGCAGCTACACCGTCGCCGACGCCGTGAACATCACCTGCTCCGCGAGCGACGCCACCTCCGGCGTCGCCTCGACGAGCTGCCCCGGTGTCGTCTCGGAGCCGGCCTGGCAGCTCGGGCTCGGCTCGCACTCGTACACCGCGACCGCGACGGACGCGGCCGGCAACTCGGGTGCGTCGACCGCGACGTTCACGGTCACCGTCGACTTCGACAGCCTCTGCGCGCTGACCGGGCAGTTCTCGACGGACAGCGGCGTCACGCAGGGTCTCTGCGCGAAGCTCGCCGCGGCGAAGGCAGCCGCAGGACGCGGGCAGTCGAAGACGGAGGGGAACATCATCGGCGCCTTCGACCATCAGGTCGATGCGCAGACGGGGAAGGCGCTCACCGGCGACCAGGCGACGCTGCTGAAGAGCCTCGCCGCGACGCTCTAGCCGGCACGGATCGCTGCGGGTGGGCCGGCGCTTGCCGGCCCACCCGCCTCGTGTCCCTAGCGCGACACCGCGCGCAGCGTGCGCGCGACGTCGGCCGCAGCGAAGGGGTAGACGTACAGCGCGCGCACGTCGCCTCGGCGGTCGACGATGAACGACGCCTCCGTGTGCACGACGTTGTGCTCGATCCGGTGGTGCACCCGCTTCGGCTGGTCGAACACCGTCACCTGGTAGGCGCGCCACACGCGCGCGAGCGCCGCCGCGCTCCCGATCGCCCAGTGCCACTCCGGGCCCACGCGCCAGCGGCGCATGTCGGCGAGCAGGGTCGCGCGTGCGTTCGTCCACCGGTTGACGCTCACCGCGAGCACCGCCGCACGGTCGGCCGGCGGGACGAGCCCCTGCGCCCTCGCGAGCACGTGCGCCTCGAGCGGGCAGAGGTCCTGGCAGACCGGGTCGATGAACGTCACGATCACGGGCCGGCCGTGGAAGCGCGCGACCGAGACGGGGCGTCCGTCCTGGTCCCTCAGCGCGAAGTTGGGAGCGGGCCGCGCGCCCGCCGCCCACGTCGCGCCCGGGCCGGTCTGCGCCGGCGGCGTCGAGCTCGCGCCCGACGGCTGCGTGCGCTCGAGCACGGCGACCACCGCCGCCGCGACGAGCGCGGCCGCGAGCACCGCCGACGCGACCACGATGCGCACCACCGCTCCGAGTGTACGGTCCGCGGGAGGTGAGGACCGTCGTCGTGATCGCGGGCGGGCCCGACGTGCCCGCCGTCGCCGTTCCCACCGGCTCGATCGTGATCGCCGCCGACGCCGGCGCCGAGCTCGGGCTGCCAGTCGACCTCGCGGTCGGAGACTTCGACTCCGTCTCCGAGGAGTCGTTCGCCGGCCTGGCGGAGGTGGAACGGCACCCGGAGGACAAGGACGCGACCGACCTCGAACTGGCGCTCCGGGCGGCGCTGCGGTTCGAGCCCGATCGTGTGCTCGTCGTCGGCAGCGCCGGCGGCCGCCTCGACCACCTGCTCGGCTCGCTGCTGCTGCTCGCCGACGAGGCGTGGGCGGGCGTGCAGGTCGACGCGCAGCTCGGCGACGCCGCGGTGCACGTCGTCCGCGGCGAGCGTGAGCTGCACGGCGAAGTCGGCGAGCTCGTGTCGCTGTTCGCGCTGCACGGGCCCGCCCGCGACGTCGTCACCGAGGGGCTCGCCTACCCACTGCGCGGCGAGACGCTCGAGCCCGGCACGAGCCGGGGCGTCTCGAACGCCTTCGCGGCGCCGCAGGCGCGGATCTCGGTCGGCGCCGGCGTCCTGCTGGCGGTCAGGCCTGGCCTAGAGGCTTGATGTGAAACGGGGCCGCCCCTGGCTGGTGGCTCAGACGCGGCGCATCTCGCCCGGGTCGGGCTTGCCCGTAGTCCCTGCTACGCGCTGCGCCCGCCCCGTGCGACCTGCTTGGTCTGAGCCATCCCCAGGGACAGCCAGTTCCACATCAACCCTCTAGCGGCAGCGCGCAGGCAGGAACCGCGCCGTGACGACCGACGACGCGGCGACGCGCTGCGTCAGCAGCCCCCGCGCGCGCATCCAGTCGCCGAACCGCTGCCACGCGGCGACGCCGAGGCAGCCGACGCCGCGCGGCCCCGACAGCAGCCCGAGCGTCAGGGGCGTCGCCCGCGCGAGGAAGTCCGCCGGTGACGCCGTGACCTGCTTCAGGATCGAGAGCGCGCGAGCCGGATGGCTCCGCGCGTCCGCCGTGCCCGCGAGGAACGCGGACACGAACCGCTGCACCTCCGAGCGGTACGTCGGGTCGGTGAGGCGCGACCTCGACGCGACGAGCACCAGCTCGTCGTAGCTCGGCACGCCGGCGCGGTCGACCGGGACGATCGTCGGGTGGAGGCCGCGCAGCTGGAGGTCGACGCCCTCGACGTTCGGGTAGACGCCGAGCACCGCGTCGACGCGGTGCGACAGCAGCGCGAGGAGCAGGCTGTAGCCGACGGCGACGACCTTCACCTTGCCCGCGAGACCGGCGCTCTTCAGGGTCGCGTAGTCGGACGGCACGCCGGTGACGCCGATCGTCTTCCCCCACAGGTCGCGCAGCGTCTTCACCTTCGGCTCGATCGACATGAAGGAGTTCAGCGGGCGCGGCACGACCGCGGCGACCGCGATCACCGGCAGCTTCTTGGCGGCCGCGAAGAAGAGCTCCTGCTCGTAGCTGACCGCGAGGTCGGCGCGCCCGGCGGCGACCAGCTTCAGCTGCGCGGTCGAGTCGGAGGGCGAGCGGATCGTCACGTCGAGGCCGCTGCGCGTGAAGAGGCCGGTCTGGAGCGCGTCGTAGAAGCCGACGTGGTCGGGGTTCGGCGTCCAGTCGAGCATCAGCGACACCTGCTGCGCGCCGCCGCCGGCGAGGGCGAGCGGCACGAGCAGCGCCGACGCGAGCAGGGCGGCGATCAGCGCCTTATGCATGGTGGGCCTCCCAGGGGACGAGGAGCCGCTCGGCAAGGGTGACGAGGGCGTAGAGGGCGAGCGCGAGCGCGCTCAGGACGAGCACGGCGGCGAAGATGCGCGCCGTCTCGAGCGCCGGCTGCGCCTGGAGGATCACGAAGCCGAGCCCGGACGACGACCCGGCCCACTCCGCGAAGACGGCGCCGACCGCGGCGTAGGTGGCGGCGACGCGCGCGCCGGAGAAGATCGCCGGCAGCGCGCCCGGCAGCTCGACGCGGCGCAGGATCGCGAGTCGGCCGCCGTGCAGCGTGCGCATCATCCGCCGGAGCTCCGGGTCGGCCGAGCGCAGCCCGTCGACGGCGTTCACGACCACCGGGAAGAAGCAGACGATCGCGACGACGACGAGCTTCGGCTGGATGCCGTAGCCGAGCAGGATCGCGAGGATCGGCGCGAGCAGCACCGTCGGCACCGTCTGCGAGACGACGAGCAGTGGCAGCACAGCGCGCCGGAGCGCCGAGGAGACGTGCAGCAGCAGCGCGATCGCGAGCGCCGCGCCGACCGCGAGCAGGTAGCCGAGCACCATCTCGCGCGTCGTCACGAGCGCCGCGTGGCCGAGCAGCCGCGCGTCGCTCCCGAAGGAGCGCGCGACCGAGGAAGGCGCGGGAAAGAGGTAGTCGGCGACGTGCGCGGCGCGCACGATCAGCTCCCACGCGCCGACGGCGGCGGCGAGCAGGAGGAGCGGCGGCCACCAGGCGCTCGCGCGTCTCACTCGATCGCCTCCAGCGCCCGCTCTCGCAGATGCACGAACTCGGGGCTCGTGACGACCTCGCGGCGCGGCCCGTCGCGCGGGACGTCGGCGGCAACGTCCGCGACGACGCGCCCGCGCGCGAGCACGAGCACGCGGTCGCAGAGCAGCAGCGCCTCCTCGACGTCGTGCGTCACGAGCAGCACGGTGCGCGGCTCGCTCGCGAGCGCCGAGGCGAGCCACTCCTGGAGCTCGGCGCGCGTGATCGCGTCGAGCGCGCCGAACGGCTCGTCGAGCAGCAGCACGGGCTTGTCGGCCAGCAGCGTGCGCGCGAACGCGACCCGCTGCCGCATCCCGCCCGACAGCTCGGCGGGCCGGACGTCCTCCGCGCCCTTGAGCCCGAGCCGCGCGAACAGCGGCCGCGCGCGCCGCCGGGCGTCGCGCCGCGGCAGGCCCGCGTTCTCGAGCGCGAGGCCGGCGTTGTCGAGCGCCGTCCGCCAGGGGAGCAGGCAGTCGCGCTGCGGCATCAGCGCGCAGCGCGCGAGCCGCGCCGCGGCGTCCGTCGCCCCCTCGACGGCGAGGCGTCCCGCGTCGGGCTCGTCGAGGCCCGCGACGAGGGACAGCAGCGTCGACTTGCCGGCGCCGCTGCGGCCGACGATGCCGACGCGGCCGAGCGCGCGGACGCGCAGGTCGAGCCCGTCGAGCACGCGCTTGCCGCCGAGCACGCGCACGACTCCGTCGGCGGCGACGCCGTCGGCGGTCGAGACGTTCGGTTCGAGCAGCGAGTGCGTCACGCGCTCCCTTCGCCGGCATGACCCGGATCAGGTTCGACGGGTACGCGCTAGGAAGCGCTGTCTCAGCCCCTCGTGCAGGGGCACCCCGGTACGCGAAGCCTAGCGCGCCGGCGCGACTCGCCGCGCGCGGCCGCGCTTCGCGCCGGCCGCGAGCAGCGCGCGCAGCCCGACCGCGAACACGGCGAGCGCAAACGTCGCGACGTAGAGGTCGCGCGTCCACGCATGCGGGCTGTCGGAGCCCGCCATGATCCCGTGCGCGCTCGCGAGCGCGAGCAGCGGGTACGTCGCCCAGTGCAGGCGGCGCCACATCCGGGCGCCGATCCACCGCTTCGCCGCGAACGACAGGTAGACGACGAGCATCAACTCGGCCGCGACGACGCCGGCGCCGGTCCACACCGGCCGGTAGGCGAGCCGGCCCGGCACGACCAGGTCGAGCGACGTGATCCGCATGGTCGTGTCGAGGAGCAGCGCGACGCCGTGCAGCCCGACCGCGCCGATCGCCATCAGCGCGACGAAGCGGTGCAGGTCGGTGGAGACGGCGGGCTTCACGAGCCTGCCGAGCGGGCGCGAGCGGACGGTCGTGCCGACGACGACCGCGACGACCAGGAACAGGTACGCGGCGAGGCCGCTCGAGCGCGCGAGCACCCACGGCGTCGGGTCGCCCTTCACGCGGCGATCCCTCCGCCGACGACCGTGCGGCCGTCCTCGGTGACGAGCACGCACGGCGTGCCGCTCGAGGCCGCGGCCCGCTCGCCCGCGAGCAGCAGCACCTTTGCCTCCACCTCGGCGTCGGCCGCCGAGCCCGCGAACGCGGTCGCGCGCACGAGGTCGGTGACCGCCGGCGCGCCGGTCGCCGGGTCGATCACGTGGTGGCGCTCCTCGCCGGCGCGGCGCCAGCGGCGCCGGTCGCGGCCCGACGTGGCGAGCGCGCCGCGGGCGAGCGCGAGCGTGACCGTCCCGTCCGGCGTCTCGACGCCGACCGGCCACGGGTGGCCGTCGAGCAGGCCCGCGACGGCGATGTCGCCGCCCGCGTCGACGAGCGCCGGCCCCGTCTCGTGGAGCTGCGCGCAGACCCGATCCGCGGCCCAGCCCTTGGCGATGCCGCCGAGGTCGAGCCGCACCCCCTCGCCGAGCCCGATCCGGCGGGTGGCCGGGTCGAGGCGGACGGCGCCGCCGCACGCGGCGGGCGCTCCTGCGGGCCTGCTCTCGTCGATCTCGGCGAAGGTGCGGTCGTAGCCGGCCGCGACGAGCGCGTCGTGCACCGTCGGGTCGAACGCGCCGCCCGTGCGCTCGCGGGCTGCGAGCGCGAGCTCGACGACCTCGTACAGCTCCGGGCCCACCTCGAGCGCGCCCGCCTCGTTCAGCCGCGAGAGCTCGGAGTCGGGGCGGAAGCGCGAGAGCAGCGCGTCGAGCCGGTGGATCTCCGCCTCGCCGGCGTCGAGCGCCGCCGCCGCGTCGGCGGCGGACGCGCACTCGACGAGCAGGCACACGTCGGTCCCCATCGCCCTGAACGTCCGCCGGTGGATCACGACGTCCTCGTGACGGCGATCGGCTGCTGCGCCACGACCGCCACCGGCGGCGGCGGAGGCGCCGGGGCGGGAGCGGCCACCGGCGCGGCGGGTGCAGGAGCCGGAGCGGACGCGGCCGGGGCCGGCGAGGCCGGAGCAGGCGCGGACGGGGCCGAGGGACGCCACGCCGGGGCG
>CAZBYA010000104.1:0-7634 GCA_964496175.1 uncultured Gaiellales bacterium
AGCGCCTGGTTGGCGAAGCTCATGTCCATCACGATCGCCGGGTGGCCCTCGGCGGCCGAGATGTTGACGAGCCGGCCGTCCGCCAGCAGGAAGATGCGACGCCCGTCGCCGAGCTTGAACTCCTCGACGAACGCGCGGGCCTCGCGCGTCTCGGCCGCCAGGTCACGGAGCGCCGGGATGTCGATCTCGACGTTGAAGTGGCCGGTGTTGCAGATGATCGCGCCGTCCTTCATCGCCTCGAAGTGCGCGCGGCCGATCACGTGCTTGTCGCCCGTGGCGGTGCAGAAGATGTCGCCGACGCGCGCCGCCTCCTCCATCGGCATCACGTCGTAGCCGTCCATCAGCGCCTCGAGCGCGCGCATCGGGTCGACCTCGGTGACGATCACCTGCGAGCCGAGCCCGCGGGCGCGCATCGCGACCCCGCGGCCGACCCAGCCGTAGCCGGCGACGACGAACTTCTTGCCGGCGAGCAGGACGTTCGTCGAGCGGATGATCCCGTCGATCGTCGACTGGCCGGTCCCGTAGCGGTTGTCGAAGAAGTGCTTCGTCCGCGCCTCGTTCACCGCGATCACGGGGAACTGGAGCGCACTGTCGGCCTCCATCGCCTTCAGGCGGATGACGCCGGTCGTCGTCTCCTCCATGCCGGCGATGATGTCGCCGAGCTGCTCGCGCCGCGAGCTGTGCAGCACGCCGATCACGTCGGCGCCGTCGTCCATCGTCAGCTGCGGCTTGTGGTCGACGGCGGCCTCGATGTGCGCGTAGTAGGTGTCGTTGTCCTCGCCCTTGATCGCGAAGACCGGGATGTCGTACTCGTCGACGAGCGCGGCCGCGACGTCGTCCTGCGTCGAGAGGGGGTTCGAGGCGCACAGCACGACGTCGGCGCCGCCGGCCTTGAGCGTCCGCATCAGGTTCGCGGTCTCGGTCGTCACGTGCAGGCACGCGGAGACCCGGTAGCCGGCGAGCGGCTGCTCGCGCTCGAAGCGCTCGCGGATCGCCGTCAGCACCGGCATCTGCCGGTCGGCCCAGATGATCCGCCGCACGCCCTCGGGGGCGAGCGACAGGTCCTTCACGTCGTGTCGTTTGGTGGTCGCCATTGTCCTCTCTTCTCTCAGGTCGCGGGGAGTGTAGACGTCAGGCTGCGAGGAGCCGCTCGTGCTTTCGCTGCTCCCACGCGACCCACGAGCCGGCGTCGTCGGCGGCGGCGAGCCACGCGTCGACGGCGAGCCGGAGCTCCGCCTCGCGGCGCAGCCGCAGCGCGAACGCGAGCTCGGCGAGCTCGACGCCGAAGCGGCGGCGCAGGTCGTGCAGGGCGCGCAGGCGGTTCAGCTCCGCCAGGCCGTACTGCCGGTAGCCGGAGGCGGTGCGCCGCGGCACGACCAGCCCGTGCTGCTCGAGGTAGCGGAGCATCCGCGCCGACCAGCCGGTGGCGGCGGCGGCGGCCCCGACGGTGCGCGCCTCCTGCATCGCGCGAACCTTAGCACAGGCGTGTGAAGGTTGGCCCCGCCCTACGCCGCGCTCGTGCCCTCGCGCCCGTACGCGTCCTGGAGCCGGACGACGTCGTCGAGGTGCGGCGTCGAGACCTCGAGGATGGTCGTGTCCTCGAGCGCCGTCACCCGGTGCACCGTGCCGGGGACGTAGTGGAACGCCGCGCCGGCGCCAACGACCTCCTCGCGCAGCATCGTCTCCCCCGCCTCGCCGAGCTCGAGCTTCGCGCGGCCGGACTGCACGAGCCACGACTCCTCCTTGACCCGGTGGAACTGGAGCGACAGGGAGTGGCCGGCCTTCACGAAGAGCACCTTGCCGCAGTACGCGTCGGTCAGCGCCCAGATCAGCTCGTAGCCCCACGGCTTCTCGACCCGGCGCACGTCGACGGCCCAGGCGTCGAGCAGGCCGAGGTTCGGGGAGTCGACGCTCACGTCGTGCGATGTTCTCACGCGAGCCACTCCGGATGCGAGGCCACGTGCTCGGACGCGACCCGCAGCTCCTTCGGGGTGTTCACGGTCAGCCAGAGGCCCTCGTGGCGGTGGGCGCGCAGCGCGCCCTCGGCGGCCAGCTCGGGGAAGGTCGTCGACTCGTGGTCGCCCTTCACCGGGAAGCGCTCGAGCGCCGACGACGAGAGCACGTAGATGCCGCAGTTGACCCAGTACGGCACCTGCGCGGCCTCGCGGAAGCCGTGCACGACGTCGTCGTCGTCGACGTCGACGAGGCCGAACTGCGACGTGGGCCGGGCGACGGTGATGGTCGCGAGCGCGCCGGTGGCGCGGTGCCGGTCGAGCAGCGCGGCGAAGTCGACGTCGACCAGCTCGTCGCCGTTCATCGCGTAGACGTCGCCGTCCTCCTGCCGCAGCCGCGCAGCGAACTTGATGCCGCCGCCGCGGCCGAGCCGCTCCGGCTCCTCGGCGGCGACGATCTCGGCGCCGAGCCCGTCCAGCTCCCGCTCGAACAGCGAGCCTTGCCCGGCGGCGACGGAGAAGATCACGCGCCGGACGCCGGCGCCGACGAGCCGCCCGACCTGGTACGCGGCGAGCGGCCGTCCGGCCACCTCGACGAGCGCCTTCGGACGGCCCCCGGCCGCGTCGCCGAGCCGCTCGGCCTTCCCGCCGGCGAGGACGATCGCTTCCATGCGCGGTCAGTCCGCGATCGGCGCCGGCTCGGGCGCGAGCGGCAGCACGTCCGAGGGCGCCATCGGCCGTCCGACGCCCTCGTAGACGAAGCCCGCCCGCCGCGTCGCCTCCGGGTCGAGCAGGTTCCGGCCGTCGACGATCAGCGGGTTCGCCATCGCGGAGCGCACCTCCTCCGACGCGAGGTCGCGCAGCTCCGGCCACTCCGTCACGATCACCGCGGCGTCGGCGCCGCGCACCGCCTCGAGCGGCGTTCCGACCACCTCGACCCCGCCCGGCAGCTTGCCGCCGTCGGCGACCGGGTCCCAGGCGCGCACGTGCGCGCCCTCCGCGAGCAGCCGGGACGCGAGCACGATCGACGGCGCCTCGCGCATGTCGTCGGTGTCCGGCTTGAACGCGAGCCCGAGCAACGCGACGGTGCGGCCGCGCAGCTGCCCGAGGTGGCGCTTCAGCTTGCCGATCACGCGCCGCTTCTGGAGCTCGTTCACCTCGATCACGGCCGAGAGCAGCTGGAAGTGGTAGCCGCTGTTCGACGCGAGCTGCTTCAGCGCGAGCGAGTCCTTGGGGAAGCACGAGCCGCCGTAGCCGATGCCCGCGCGCAGGAAGTGGGGCCCCAGCCGGTGGTCGAGGCCGACGCCCTCGGCGACGGCGACGACGTCGGCGCCCGTCGCCTCGCACACGTTCGCGATCTCGTTGATGAACGAGATGCGCGTCATCAGGAACGCGTTCGCAGCGAGCTTGATCATCTCCGCGGAGTTGACGTCGCAGCGCACGATCGGCGCGTCGAGCGACGCGTACAGCGACGCGACGGCGTCTCCGTCCGCGGCGGCTTCGGCGCCGACGACGATCCGGTCCGGCTCCATGAAGTCGCGGACGGCGCGTCCCTCGGCGAGGAACTCGGGGTTCGAGACGTAGCCGACGTGGCCGAGGCCGCGCTGGTCGAGGCCGACACGCACCTTCTCGCCCGTGCCGACCGGCACCGTCGACTTCATCACCAGGACCGGGTGCCCTTCCAGCTCGGGCAGCTCGTCGATCACCGTCCACACGCGCGAGAGGTCGGCGTCGCCGGAGTAGGTGGGCGGCGTGTCGACGCACACGAACAGGAACTCGCAGCCGAGGACGTCGGCGGCGTCGAGCGTGAACCGGAGCCGCTCGGCGTTCCGGCGCAGCAGCTCCGGCACGTCCTGCTCGTGGAACGGGACCTCGCCGCGCCGGAGCGCCTCGATCTTCTCCGGCACGACGTCGCGCACGACGACGTCGTGCCCGAGCTCGGCGAAGCAGGCGCCCGTGACGAGCCCCACCCAGCCGGCGCCGAAGATGCCGATCCTGCTCACGGGCGCGACTCTACTTGCCTGTTGTTAGGGGTTTGAGACCCTTCGCGATCGCGATCATCGTCTCGTTGGAGAGGTCGTCCATCAGGTCGTTGACGACCCAGTAGCTGGCGCCGTGCGCGTGCAGGACGATCATGTGGAGATGCGCGCCCGAGTAGTAGAGGTCGAACTCGCGGCCGCCGAGATCGTGCCGGAAGCTGCGGTCGGCGAGCGCCGGGGCGCCCGACCAGTCCGTCTCCTCGATCCCCCAGTACTCGGACAGGCCCGCTCCCTTGAACACGAGCCGCACCGCCTTGTGGTGGCCGCGGTCGGCGTTGAGCGGCGCGTCGATCCAGTACAGGCGCGCGGCCGTGTCGCCGGGCTGCGTGTCCGGGTACGAGGTGCTCTCGACCACCGTCGGCACGAGCAACGGGAACGGCACCTTGCGCGCGAGCGGCTGGAGCAGCGCGGCGGAGCCCGCGTCGTAGCGAACGGCCGGCGCCTGGTGCGTCGGGACGACCTGCACCGGCGCGGGCGCCACCTGTCCGTGGAACGCGGTCCCGAGGACGACGACGAGCATCGAGCCGGGATCGAGCGCGAGCAGGCCCGGCGTGCGCGGCAGCGGCGAGACGTCGGCCGGCTCCATCAGCACCTCGAGCGCCTTCGCCGCCGCCCGCGACCCCCTCTGGGCGGGGTCGTAGTAGATCTGCGTGTGGAAGACCTCGCTCGGCGCGTCTGCGGCGAGGCCGTTCGGCGGCACGAGCGTCTGGTACCCGAGCTGGCCGAGCGCGTAGGACGTGTTCGCGGCCATGCCGGCCTGTCCGTTGCCGTTCAGGACTGTCACGGTCACCTTCGCGGGCGGCGGCGCGGTCGGCGCGGTCTGCTTCGGCTTCTCGCCCAGCGCGGCCGCATTGGCCGCCTTCGACGAGCCGACGTCCGGCGAGGTGAACTGCGTGACCGCCTGCTGGAGCGAGTTCGAGTCGACGGTGCACTCGTTCTGGCACTGCACGTTCTGGATGTGGTCCTGGAAGAAGTGGCCGCTCGGCAGCGACTGCGCGAACAGGGCGTAGGAGAGCACCTGGTTGAGCTGGAGCGGGTGCCCGCCCTCGCCGATCTCGACGTTGTGCTCGATCGTGCTGACGAGGCTGGGGATCTCGAACGGCGAGAAGCTCCGCGCGATCTGCTCGCGGAACGAGCGGACGAACTCCTGCTGGCGCGCGTTGCGGACGAGGTCGGAGTCGGTGTGGCGGAAGCGGACGAAGTCGAGCGCCTCCTGGCCCGAGAGCAGCTGGTAGCCGGGCTGGAGGTTGATGTTCGCGTAGTTGTCGTAGCCGGTCCCGGTGTTGCGGTTGTAGTAGCGCCGGTCGATGTCCAGCCAGACGCCGCCGAGCTTGTCGACGAGCTCCTTGAAGCCGTGGAAGTTGACCGTGATCAGGTAGTTGATCGGCAGCCCCGTCAGGTGGCGGACGGTGAGCAGCGTCCCGGTCTCCTGGCAGCGCGCGTACGCGGAGTTGATGCGGTCGACGACGACCGACGTGGGGCCGCAGTAGATCGGCACGAGGAGATCGCGGGGGAACGAGAGCAGCGAGATCGTCTTCGAGATCGGGTCCGCGCGCGCGAGCATGATCGTGTCCGAGCGTGACGGCGTACCGGAGACGTCGCTCGCGCGATGGTCGTAGCCGATCACCAGCGCGATCGCGGGCTCGTTCGCGAGCGGGACGTCGAGCTTCTTGGCGGCCCGGACGACGGCGGGCGTGTGCGCGCGCAGGCCCTCGACGGTCTGGTGCGCGTACAGGTACGCGCCGCCCGCGACCGCGAGCACCAGCGAGAGGACGCCGAGGAAGGCGACGAGCAGGATGCGGCCGACGAGCCCGCGTCCGGAGCGGCCGTCGTCGGGGGGCTGGCGGTAGCGCGTGACCGCGCTGATCGCGCCCGGCGGGAAGACCGCCTTCCCGTTGCCGTTCATCTGCGCGCCGCGCCCGACGCCTCGCTTCAGTGTCGTCTTCATTACCTAGAAACGGGCACGGCGCCGCACGGGCGCCTGCACGGGCCAGGATAGCCCAGGCCTAGGACAGGCTCGGCGAGAGCCAGCGCTCGGCCTCGACGACCGGGACGCCCTTGCGCGCCGCGTAGTCGGCGAGCTGGTCGCGGCCGATCCGGCCGACCGCGAAGTACTTCGCCTGCGGGTGGTGGAGGTACACGCCGCTGACCGCGGCGCCCGGCACCATCGCGAATGTCTCGGTCAGCTCGATCCCGGCCCGCTCGTGCCCGAGCAGCGCCCGCAGCTTGGGCTTCTCGCTGTGGTCGGGGCAGGCGGGGTAGCCGAACGCGGGCCGGATGCCGCGGTAGTTCTCGTGCACGAGGTCGTCCTGCGACAGGTGCTCGGCCGGCGCATACCACTCGCGGCGCACCTGCTCGTGCAGCCACTCCGCGAAGGCCTCGGCGAGGCGGTCGGCGAGCGCCTTGACCATGATCGCGTGGTAGTCGTCGTGCTCGGCCGCGAACCGCTCCGCCTGCTCATCCGCGCCGTGGACGGCGACGGCGAAGGCGCCCAGGTGGTCGTCCGCGGGCGCGACGTAGTCGGCGAGGCAGCGGCTCGGCCGCCCGTCGCCGTGGTCGGCCTGCTGGCGGAGGAAGCAGAGGCGGGTCGCGCCGTCGACGATCACGTCGTCGCCGTCGGCGCGCGCCGGCCAGAAGCCGTAGACGCCGCGGGGGCGGAGCGAGCCCTCGGCGACGACGCGTCCGAGCAGGGCCTGCGCGTCGTCGTAGAGCTCGCGCGCCGCCGGCGTGTCGAGGATCGCCGGGAACTTCCCCTTCAGGTCCCAGGCGTGGAAGAAGAACTGCCAGTCGATGTACGGCCGGATCTCCTCGAGCGAGGGCTGCGCCTCGCGCGTGCCCGTGAACGGCGCCGGCGGCAGGTCGTCGAACGGGACGATGACGCGGTTCGCGCGCGCCGCCTCGAGCGAGAGCAGCGGCCGCCGCAGCTTCTCGGCGTGCTGGACGCGCAGCCGCTCCTGGAGCTCGCGGTTCTCCGCGTCCAGCGCCGGCCGGCGCTTCGGGTCGAGCAGCGAGGAGACGACGTCGACGACGCGGCTCGCGTCGAGCACGTGCACGGTCTCGTTCGTGTACTCCGGCGCGATCTTGACGGCCGTGTGCTGGCGCGAGGTGGTCGCGCCGCCGATCAGCAGCGGCAGCTCGAGCCGCCGCCGCTCCATCTCCCGCGCCACGTCGACCATCTGGTCGAGCGACGGCGTGATCAGCCCCGAGAGCCCGACGAGATCGACGCCCTCGCGCTCCGCCGTGTCGAGGATCGTCGCGGCCGGCACCATCACGCCGAGGTCGAGCACCTCGTAGTCGTTGCAGCCGAGCACGACGCCGACGATGTTCTTGCCGATGTCGTGCACGTCGCCCTTGACGGTTGCGAGCAGCACCTTCCCCTGCGCGCTGCGGCCTCCGTCCCGCTCGGCCTCCATGAACGGCTGCAGGTAGGCGACCGCACGCTTCATCACCCGCGCGGACTTGACCACCTGCGGCAGGAACATGCGGCCGGAGCCGAAGAGGTCGCCGACGACGCGCATGCCGTCCATCAGCGGCCCCTCGATCACGTCGAGCGGCCGCTCGGCCTGCTGCCGTGCCTCCTCGGCGTCCTCCTCGACGAAGTCGACGATGCCGTGGACGAGCGCGTGCTCGAGCCGCTTCGCGA
>CAZBYA010000105.1:0-7579 GCA_964496175.1 uncultured Gaiellales bacterium
CCGCGGCTCGCGCGCCAGGCGTTCGACGCGCAGCGCAAGCGGCGCGGCCGCTAGGTCAGCGCCTCGCGCGCGATCCGGTCCTGCTCGACCAGGTGCGCCGTCGGGTACCCCTCGGACGGGCTCGCCCGCCAGGGCCGCCCGACGAAGCGGAGCGGCACGCCGCGGCACGCCTCCTCCAGCCGATGCCGGATCGGGCGCCAGGCGCCCATGTTCTGCGGCTCCTCCTGGACCCAGACCACCTCCTCGAGCGAGGGGTACGAGGCGATCAACTCGTGCACCGCGCCGGTCGGGAACGGATACAGCTGCTCGACCCGCGCGACCGCGACCGCACCTGCGGCCGCGCGCGCCTGGTGCCCGACGACGTCGTAGTAGACCTTGCCGGAGCAGAGCGCGAGCCGCCGCACCGCGGACTTGTCGGCCGCGGCGTCGTCGAGCACCGGCCTGAACGCGCCGTCGGCCAGGTCGGCGACGGTCGAGGACGCGTCCTTGAGGCGGAGCAGGCCCTTCGGCGTCACGACGACGAGCGGGCGTGCCGTCGCGTCGAGCGCCTGCCGGCGGAGCAGGTGGAAGTACTGCGCCGCGGTCGTGCAGTTGGCGACGCGCAGGTTCTCCTGCGCCGCGAGCTGGAGGAACCGCTCGAGCCGCGCGCTCGAGTGCTCCGGGCCGTTCCCCTCGTAGCCGTGCGGCAGCAGCAGCGTCAGGCGCGACGTCTCGCGCCACTTCGAGAGCCCGGACGAGATGAACTGGTCGATCACGATCTGGGCGCCGTTCGCGAAGTCGCCGTACTGCGCCTCCCACAGGATCAGCGCCTCCGGGGCGGCCGCCGAGTAGCCGTACTCGAAGCCGAGGCACGCGTACTCCGAGAGCGGCGAGTTGAAGACCTCGAACGACGCCGACGCGTCGTCGAGGTCCTGCATCGGCGTGTAGCGCTCGCCCGTGCGCACGTCGTGCAGCACGAGGTGGCGCTGCGAGAACGTCCCCCGCTCGGAGTCCTGCCCTGAGAGCCGCACGGGGATGCCCTCGACGAGCAGCGAGGCGAACGCGAGCGACTCCGCCTGGCCCCAGTCGATCCCGCCCTCGGCGAGCGCCGTGCGACGGCGCTCGAGCTGGCGCGCCAGCTTCGGATGCACGGCGAACCCGTCCGGCGTCCGCAGGAGCTGCTCGTTCAGCGCCGCCAGCCGGTCCGCCGCGACCGCCGTGACCACGTCCGCGGCCGCGGCGCGCGGGATCGCGCCGTCGTGCTCCTGCGGCGCGCCGAACGTCGCCTTCAGCCGCTCGTGCGCCGCGCGCAGCACGGACTCGACCTCTGCGACGAACGCCTCTGCCTCGTCGCGCGAGAGCACGCCCTCTTCGATCAGCCGCTCCTCGTACAGCTCGCGGACCGACGGGTGCGCGTTGATCTGCTCCACCATCAGCGGCTGGGTGTACGCGGCCTCGTCCTGCTCGTTGTGGCCGAAGCGGCGGTAGCCGACGAGGTCGATCAGCACGTCCTGCCCGAACCGGCGGCGGTACGCCATCGCGAGCCGCACAGAAGAGATCGCCGCCTCGGGATCGTCGGCGTTGACGTGGACGATCGGCACGTCGAAGCCCTTCGCGAGATCGGACGAGTAGCGCGTCGAGCGGCCCTCGCCCGGGTCGGTCGTGAAGCCGATCTGGTTGTTCGTGATCAGGTGCAGCGTGCCGCCGGTCGAGTAGCCGGCGAGATCGTGGAGGTTGAACGTCTCGGCGACGATCCCCTGGCCGGCGAACGCGGCGTCGCCGTGCAGGAGGACGGCGAGCGCGACCGAGGGATCGTGCGCGCCGTTGCGCGTCGACCGGTCGGTCTGCTCCGCGCGGGTGCGGCCCTCGACGACCGGGTCGACCGCCTCGAGATGGCTTGGGTTGGCGACGAGCCGCACGCCCACCTTGCCGTTCGCGGTGGTGCGCGTCCCGTGCGCGGCGAGGTGGTACTTGACGTCGCCGGTGCCGCCCTCCGGATCGGCGGCGACGGCCTCGATCGTCCGCTCGCCCTCGAACTCCCGCAGGATGTACTCGTACGGCATCCCGATCGTGTGAGCGAGCACGTTCAGGCGGCCGCGGTGCGCCATGCCCAGCACGACATCGTGGGCGCCGGCCTCGGCCGCGAGCTCGAGCGTCTGGTCGAGCATCGGGATCATCACGTCGAGCCCCTCGAGCGAGAACTGCTTCTGCCCGAGGAACCGCTTGCGCAGGAAGCGCTCCATTCCCTCCACCTCGCAGAGGCGCCGGAAGAGCGCCTTCTTCTCGTCCGCGGCGAGCGCCTGCCGGTAGGTGCCCGACTCGATCGCCCGGCGCAGCCAGACGCGCTGCTCGTGGTCGGAGAGGTGCTCGATCTCGTACGCGATCGTCCCGCAGTACGTGTCGGCGAGCTGTGGCAGCACGTCCGCGAGCGTCTCGCCGGGCACGTGCACGCGCAGGACCGACGCCGGGATGCGCGCCTGGAGCTCGGGTGTCAGCTTCGGCTCGAGCCTGAGCGGCTCGAGCGACGGGTCGCCGACCGGCTCGGAGCCGAGCGGGTCGAGCCGGGCGGCGAGGTGGCCGTGCGTGCGGTGCGCCTTGACGAGGGCCATCGCGGCGGCGACGCCGCCGAGCAGCTGCGCGTCCGGCGCGGCGAGCGGCTGCGGCTGCGGCGCCTCGACGTGGCCGTTGCCGGCGTTCTGCGGCAGCACCTCGAGCAGCCGCGCGATGCCCGGATGGGTCGCGACCAGCTCCGATCGTCCGCTCTCGAACAGCGCGCGCCACGCCGACGTGACGCTCTCGGGGTTCTCGAGGTACTCGTCGAGCAGCGCGCGCGCGTAGCCGGCGTTCAGGCCGTCGACGTCGTGCGCGCTCACCCCTGTTTTGTAGCAGGGGCGTTCCGCCCGCCCGTCAGAAGAGCGGGTGGTGCGTGACCACCTGGAGCGCCGCGCCCGCCACGAAGCAGACGCCGATCACGACCAGCGCGATCTGGACGAGCCGCTGCTGCTCCTTCGTCATCACGGCGGCGATCAGCGTCAGCAGGAGCGCTGCGGGCGCGATCCGGAACGGCCGGTAGAGCAGCTCGAGCACGCCGAGGAAGAGGCCGGATGCCGCGAGCAGGCCGGCAACGGCCTCGGCGGGCCGGATCGACTCCCGCGGGGTCGCGCTCACGACGCGACTCTATCGCGCCTGCGGCGCTCGACGCGGACGGCGTCGCGCGTCCCGTGCGGCGAGCCCCGCCGCGGGCGGGGCCCGGGCGAGCGGTGCCACGGCCGCCAGACCGAGTAGTCGCCGGGATCGACGCCCGGCTCCGGCTCGGCCTTGATCGCGTACCAGACGACGAACGCCAGGTAGACGATCGGGATCTTCAGGATCAGCATCATGAAGAGGAGCTCCCAGGCGAGGCGCGACATAAGTGCGGAATACTACGAAAGCGGGCCGACCGCGGTTCGGGTCGGAAGGACCTCTACCCGGGCCGGCGGGAGCCAACCGGGGCAGGGGCGGCGAGGCCGTGGGCGAAGCGCCACGGCCCCTCGCTAGTGCAGCGTCAGGTGGATCCACAGCAGCAGGCCGACCGAGACGAACAGCCAGACGGCGACCGCGATCCAGAGCCAGCGCGGCATCAGCCCGGCTGCACCGTCAGGTTCAGCGTGTCACTGTTGTTGTAGAGCGGCACGACCGTCACGCCCCACGACGCGTGCGCCTCGAAGGTCGCCCACCCGGAGCCGACGCCGCCGCCGGTCAGCCAGGCGGGGCCGGCATGGCAGAACGCGACCCCGGTGGCGTCGCAGCCGTGCGCGGCGATGCCGATCGACGTGATGATGCCGGCCTGCTTGCAGTAGCTGACGACCAGGAAGTGCCTGACGGTCGCCGCGTACGGCAGCCCGCCCCCGTGCGACACCTGCTGCTGGGTACAGCCGGTCCAGCCGCTGTTGCCGTCGCCGCCGCCCGTGAGCACGGCCGGGGCCGGCGCGGCGGGAATCGGCGGCCGCCCGGCCGCCGCCGCCGCCGGAGCGGCGAGTGCGCCGACCAGCGTGAGCACGAGCAGGATCCTACGCATGTGACCCTCCTTCGTCGTTGCCTTCGACGGCAACGGTACGGCGCGGAGGCAGGCATGTCTGTGCCGAGATCGTGCCGATAGCGTGCCACTGTGGACGGCGTTCCGCACGTGCGCGAAGCGGACATGTCCGATCTGGACGAGGTGCGAACGCTGCTGCGCGAGTACGAGGCATCGCTCCCGTTCGCGCTCGACTTCCAGGGGTTCGAGCGGGAGCTGGCGTCGCTGCCGGGCAGCTATGCGCCGCCCCACGGCGCGCTCCTCGTCGCGGAGATCGGCCGCGAGCTCGCCGGCTGCGTCGCGCTGCGCGACCTCGGCGACGGCGCGTGCGAGCTGAAGCGGCTCTACGTCCGTCCGCGCCATCGGGGGACGCGGCTCGGGCTGCTGCTGGTGGAGGCGATGGTGGCGCGCGCCCGTGCGCAGGGGTACGCGCGCATGCTGCTCGACACGACGCCCGGGATGGAGGCGGCGCAGGCCCTCTACGCCCGGCTCGGCTTCCGCGACGTGCCGCCGTACACGGCCAACCCCGTGCCCGGCGCGCGCTTCATGGCGCTCGATCTCTAGATGCGGTCGCGGATCGGGTCGAGATCCGGGTCACCGGCGGCGAGCTCGCGGTAGGACGGGTCGAGCGCGAGCGCGCGCCGCAGGTGACCGACGGCGTCGTCCCCGCGACCGGCCAGCGACTCGTAGCAGGCGAGGTTGTAGAGCACGAGCGCGTCGTCGCCGGCGCGCGCGAGCGTCGCGGCGAGCTCGTCGGCGGCGCGACCGTGGTCGCCGCGCTCGGCATACATGTGAGCCTGCCGCTGCGCCTCCCAGCGCGACCAGATCCCGATCAGCCGGCGGAGCTCGACGATCGGCTCGGGATGGTCCTCGACGCGCAGGTCGCACACGCGGTCGATCCCCTCGCGGGAGTGCTCGCGCGCGCCGGTGCGCTCGACCACGATCGCCGCGGACTGCTGGCCCCGCCGGTCGCCGCCGGCGGCCTGCGCGGCCTCGAGCGCCGCGACCAGCCGCTCGACGAGCGGCCCCGGCGTCTCCTCGAACGCATGCGCCATCGCGTCGACGACCGCTTCTCCGGCGAGGATGTTGCCCTGGACGGCGTAGCCGTCGCCCACGCGGTGCCCGGCCCAGTCGAGGCACTCCGCCCCCGTGAACGAGGCGGCGCGACCGTCCGCGGTGACCGCGCCGAGCTGGCGCGTCTCGCGCCCCGGGTCGTCCGCGAGCACACGCTCCAGCGCTTCCTCCGGCGACGCCCCGCCCTCGAGCTCGGCCAGCCCCAGCGGCCCGTACGCGGCGACGCCCGCGGCCTGCGTCGCGACGGCGCCGACGCCGGCACGCGCCCACGGCACGACGGAGCCCACGGAGAAGTACTTCGACTGCACGGCACACCCGACCTCGCCGGCGGCGGGGTCGGCGGCGACGATCGAGAAGGTGCTCCTGAGCAGGCTCACTGGTGTCGCTCCCGGTAGGCGTGCACTTTGGCACGGTTGCCGCAGCTGCGCATCGAGCACCAGGCGCGCGACTTGTTCTTGGCGGCGTCGAAGAACGCCCAGCGGCAGTCGTCCGCCCGGCAGGCCTTGAAGCGGTCCCACACGCCCTCCGCCATCGCCGCCGAGACCTCGGCAAGGATCCGGCCCAGCGCGCCGCGCACGCCCCCCGCCTCGGGGCGGAGGTGCGGGCCGTCCGGCTCGAACCGGAGCTGGAGCTTCGCGCGGCAGACGGCGTCGTCGAGCACGGAGGCGGCGGCGCCGCGGTCGACCGCCACGTCGTTGTGGGCCGCCATCAGGTCGCGCAGGGCCTCACGCACGCGGAACGCTTCCGCGAGGTCGGCCTTCGTCGCCCGCGGGCCAGGGTCCAGCCCGCGCTCGTCGAGCCAGGCGAGGAGCGCGGCGGGGCTGGCGAGGTCCTCGCGGTCCTCGTCGAGCTCGGCCGTGTTGACGAAGTCCACGATCAGCTGCTCGTTCACCACTCACCTTGCTTAGCCGGTTACGTAACTGGTATCATCTTATCACTGGTTACAGGACGCAAGGAGGGAGCGATGCTGCACCACCCCGAGATCATGCGCATGGTGGTCGCCGACCACATCGAGACGTTGCGCCGCGCGGCGACGCCGCCGCTGCCGGCGCGGCCGACGGCGGAGGCGCCAGAGATCGAGCTGCGTCTCTGCCGGGCCGCCGACGACCCCGACCTCGAGCGGCTCGCCCAGCTCGAGGGGCGGCCGGTGCCGGCGGGACGGCTCCTGCTCGCACTCGTCCGCGGACACGTCGTCGCGGCGCTGCCGCTCGCCGGAGGGCACCTGCTCGCCGACCCGTTCGCGCGGACGGCGGAGCTGCGGCCGCTGCTCGAGCTGCGCGCGGCGCAGCTGCGGCCGCGCCGGCGGCTGTCGCTCCGGCATGCATAAGCCGGGCGCGACGCGGGTATGCGCCGCGGCATGGCGGGCTCGATCCGGGTCCACGTGCCGCGGCGCGGCATCGGCAGCGACCTCTCCGAGGCGCTGGCCGAGCGCGGGCTGACGTCCCGGATCGTCGACGACGGCGAGGTCTGCGCGCTGGACGTGAGCTTCTCCGAGGACGAGCACGACCGCCTGCTCGCCGAGGCGACGACGGCGATCGAGACGTACCTCTCCGACCGGATGCTGCCGCTGGTCGTGCAGCGCACCGACGGCGAGTGCGTCGTCCGCCCGCCCGGCGACTGAGCGCCGACAGATTCCGGCAGATTTTACGAACTGTAACTCCTAAATCCGTGCTTAGATGGTGCGGTGCGGCTCCTCCGCGCCCCCGTCATCGTCCTGGCCGCCGCGCTCGCCGCCGCTCCCTCGGCGTCCCCGCACGCGACTCGCCCCGCGGCGCGGCCCCCGGAGCTCGCCGGCCGCTACGACGTCGTCGGCCCGGCCGACGCACGAGCGATCGCGCTGCTCGACCGGCCCGGCGGCCGGGTGCTCGCCAGGCTCGCGCGGAACCGCTTCGGCGGCGCGCTGGCGCTCGCCGTCGTCCGCCGGTCCGGCCCGTACCTCGGCGTGACCACCGACCTCGTCCCGAACGGCAGGCTCGCCTGGGTCGACGGCCGCAGCCACGTGTCGGTCGGCTCGGTCGACGTCAGCCTGCGCGTCAGCCTCGGCGGTCGTACCCTCGCCGTCTCCATCGCAGGGCGGCGCGTGCAGTCGTTCCGCGCCGGGATCGGAGCGCCCTCCTCGCCCACCCCGACGGGCCGGTTCGCGGTGGCGGAGAAGCTCCCGGGCACGCCGCCGAGCGTCTGGGGCTGCTGCATCCTCGGCCTGACCGCGCACCAGCCGCACCCGCCCGCCGGCTGGAACCCGAACGGCCTCTGGCTGATCGCCCTGCACGGCGGCGGCAGCGTCGGGCTGGCGACTAGCGCCGGCTGCGTGCACCTCGCCGACGCCGCGCTGCGCTACCTGATGCGCGTCGTGCCCGTGGGCGCCCCCGTCTTCATCACGCGATAGCCGGACCGCTCGCGGCGCCGGGAGGCGGAGCGGCAGTCCGGAATACGGCGAAGCCGCCTCGCGGCGGCTTCTTCAGGTGGACCCAG
>CAZBYA010000106.1:0-7446 GCA_964496175.1 uncultured Gaiellales bacterium
CGGCGGCGGCGCGGCCTGCACCGGCGGCGCGGCGGGCGCGGCCGGGGCGGCAGGCGCAACCGGAACGGCGGCGGACGGGAAGGTCTGCTCGATCGACGTCGGCAGGTGCCCGCCGGTGTGCAGCACGATCGCCGGCACGAGCGCGGCGTTCATGTGGCGCGCGTCCCGCGGCGCGAGCGGCGCGAGCGGCGCGGGCGCGCTGGCCCGGGCGACCTGCGCCGCGAGCGCGGCCGGCACGAGCGACCGCGGTGCGAGCACCGGGCCGGTCGAGACGGCCGCGGCCGACGCGGCGGCGTGGTGGGTCGGCGGCGCCACGACCTGCACGACCGCGTTGCGAACCGACGGCGTCGACGCCAGGACGGAGCCGGCGGCGACCGTCGCGACGGTCGCCGCGAGCTTCGCGCCGCCGGAGAAGAGCAGCGTCTTGACGAGCGCGAGCAGCGAGCCGGCGTCGCCGCTCCGCCGCAGCTTCTTGCCGACGCCGACCTTCGGCTCCTCCGACAGGCCGGCGGCCAGGCTGCGGCGCGCACGGAAGAGCAGCGTCTCGACCGCGGCCTGCGAGAGGCCGAGCTCGTCGCCGATCTCCTTGTACGAGAGGCCCTGCCACTCCCGCAGCAGCAGCGCGCGCCGCTGCTGCTCGGGCATCGACTCGAGCGCCTCGGGCAGGCGGATCAGCTCGTCGGAGTCCGCCTGGTGCGACGGCAGGACGTCCTGCATCGCGTCGAGGTCGCCGGGCGACTCGACCCGGCGGCGCCGCGACGACGAACGCTGGCGGGTGAGGCAGACGTTCTGCGCGATCTTGTAGAGCCACGCCGACTCGAACTCCGGGTCGACGCCGCGCTGCAGCCCCCGGAACGCGTTCAGGAACGTCGACTGGGTGGCGTCCTCCGCCTCCTCGCGGTTGCCGAGCTGGTGGAGGCAGTACGCGTAGATCTGCCGCGCGTAGCGCTCGTACAGCGCCCGTGTCGCCTCCGCCTCGGGCGCGGCCCGCTGCGGGGTGACCTGATCGGCACGGCCTATGGACGGAACGGCGACCAACGACTGACACTCCCCCTCAGAGGTGAGAGCGCCGTCCGCCCACGACGCCCTGGATCAGTCTCGGTCGAAAGTGAGGAAAAATGAAGTAGGTCCGGTCAAACTTTACAATTACTACTCGAAAGAGGTATACCCCCGACCCGAAACGGTTAGCCGGCCAGCTCGCGCCTGAGGCGGACGAACAGGGCCTCGAGGGCGAGCTGCGGGGACAGGTTGAATTCCTCGAAGCGGCGCCACGCCTCGCGCACCGCCTCGGCCGCGCGCTCGGCGCCGAGCAGCCGGTCGCGGCTCGCGTCCGCGCGCAGCTCGGCCAGCTTGTCGACGTGCACGGCGGCCGACTCGGCGCCGACGGCGACCGCCACCAGGTCGCGGTACCAGGCGGCGAGCTCCTCGAGCTGCGCGAGCAGCTCCTCGCGCTCGGCGCCGCGCGCGGAGCGCTTCACCCGCTGCTCCGCCTCGCGTGCGCTCAGGTCGAGGTCCTGGATCCGCACCTCCTCGCGCGCCCGCGCCTCCGCCGCGCGCTCGCGCGCGTTCTCGAGCAGCGCCGCTGCGGCGTCCGCGGGCTCGAACACCTCGTCGAGGTAGGCGGCGCGGGCCTGGGCGAGCAGCGCCTCGCGTCGCGCCGCCGCGGCGGGCTCGAGCAGCCGCTCGAGCCGGTCGAGCCGGCCGGCGGCGACCCTGGCCAGTGCGACGCGGCCGCCCTCGTCGAGCTGCGGCGCACGCGCGTCGACCAGCTCGCGGATCGCGCGCTCCGACAGCCGGCGGAACGGCACGAGCTGGCAGCGCGAGCGGATCGTCTCGGGGATCGGCCCGAGGTCGTCGGCGATCAGCACGATGACCGCGTACTCCGGTGGCTCCTCGAGGTCCTTCAGCAGCGCGTCGGCCGCGTCCTCGTTCATGAGGTGCGCGCGGTGGATCAGGTAGACGCGGCGGTCGGCCTCGAACGGCCGCATGTGCAGGTCGCGACGGAGCTCGCGGATCGCGTCGATCCGGATCATCTCGCCGAGCGCGTCGAGCTCGTACAGGTCGGGGTGGAACTCGCGTTGCGTGCGCAGCAGCGCGCGGCCGAACGCGCGCGCGACGTCGCTCTTGCCCACGCCCGCGGGGCCGTGGAAGAGGTACGCGTGCACGGGCCCGTCGGCGAGCGCCGCCTCGAGCAGGCGCGCCGGCTCCGCGTGCTCAGCGAAGCGCGCGAACGTGCTCACGCACTTTCTCCGCGATCTCCTCGGCGGGCCGGCTGCCGTCGACGGTCACGAACCGGCGCGGGAAGCGCGCGGCCAGCGAGCGGTACGCGGCGTCGACGCGCCGCATGAACTCCGCGCCCTCGCGCTCGATCCGGTCGGGCGACGCGCCGCCGCGCTGCTGCGCCTCGTCGGGGTCGATGAGGACGAGGAACGTCAGGTCGGGGAGCAGCCCCTGCGTCACGGTCAGGTTGAGCTCGAGCACGCGGTCCTCGCCGAGGCCGCGCGCGCCGCCCTGGTAGGCAACCGACGAGTCGAGGTAGCGGTCGCAGACCACGTCCTCCCCGCGCTCGAGCGCGGGCCGGATCGCGTGCTCGACGTGGTCGGCGCGCGACGCCGCGTAGAGCGCCGCCTCGGCCCACGGCGCCATGTCGTGGCCGTGCAGGACGACCTGGCGCACCGCCTCGCCCACCGGCGTGCCGCCGGGCTCGCGGGTCATGAGCACCGTCCGGCCCTGCGCGCGCAGCCACTCGGCGAGCAGCTCCGCCTGCGTGCTCTTACCGGACCAGTCGACTCCCTCGAAGGTGACGAACACTGCGCCCCTAATCTATGGCCTCAAGATGCGGGCGGTCGTCACCGGCGGCGCCGGGTTCATCGGCTCGAACCTGGTCGACGCGCTCGTCGAGCGCGGCGACGAGGTGACCGTCGTCGACGACTTCTCCACCGGCAAGCGCGAGCACCTGAACCCGCGCGCGGCGCTGCTCGAGCACGACATCCGCGAGCCGTTCTCGGTCGAGGCGGACGTGATCTTCCACCTGGCGGCGCAGGCGGACGTGCAGCATTCGATGCGACATCCGGAGCACGACGCCGCGATCAACGTCGTCGGGACGGTGAATGTCCTGAACGCGGCGCCGGGGGCGCAGGTGATCTTCTCCTCCTCGGGCGGCGCGGGCTACGGCGAGTGCCCGGGCCCGGTCGACGAGGAGTTCCCGTTCCTGCCGCTCTCGCCGTACGGGATCGCGAAGAAGTGCGGCGAGGAGTACCTCGCCGGCTGGAACCGGATCCACGGGACCTCGCACGTGTCGCTGCGCTTCGCGAACGTGTACGGGCCGCGCCAGGACGCGGGCCTCGAGGGCGGCGTCGTCGCGATCTTCCTCGAGCGGCTGCAGCGCGGCGAGCAGACGGTGATCTTCGGCGACGGCGGCCAGGCCCGCGACTTCGTCTACGTCTCCGACGTCGTCGACGCCCTCCTCGCCGCGGTCGGGCGGGACGGCGGCCCATACAACGTCGGAACCGCGACGGAGACGACGGTGAGCGATCTGCACGCCGCGTGCGTGCGGGTCGCGGGCGTCGACGCGGCGCCGCGACACGAGCCCGCCCGGCTCGGCGACATCCTGCGCTCGGTGCTCGACTGCTCGCGCGCCGAGCGCGACCTAGGCTGGCGGCCCCGCGTCGACCTCGACGAGGGGCTCGCGCGCACCTGGGCCTGGATGCGCGGCTAGCCGGCTGACGCGGGCGAGGCGCGCCGCCGTCGCGAGTGGCGCCGCGACGAGGGCCGCGACCGCCAGGCCGAGCAGCACCTGCTCGTAGAGCGGCCGGCCGGCGGCGGACGTGCACGCCTGCCGCGCACTCGCGGCCAGGCACGCGCCCGACGTGCCGCCGGTCGCGACCGCGCCGAGCAGGAGCAGCACGGGCAGCAGCAGCCCGCCCGGCACGACGAGCGTCCCGATCAGCTTGTCGCGCGTCGTCCAGCTGCGCGACAGCCAGAGCAGCGCGACGCCGGCGAGCCACCCGGCGACGTAGAAGAAGCCGCCCACGAGCAGGAGGACGATCGCGACGGTCTCGAGCCAGCCGCGCTCCTCTTCGGGCATGCGGCGATCGTAGTTAAAGGAGACGACCGGCCCGGGACGAACTCGGGTGCCGCGTTGGACGCGCCCCTGCATCCCGTCGATCTCGTTCGCCCGTGGCGGACCGCGACGCTCGTCGCGAGCCTCGTCGCGGCTGTCGAGCTCGTGCTGCTCCTGGTCGCGGCGTTCCTCCTGCTGGCCAAGCCGCTCGCGCACGCGATGCAGCAGCGTGCCGCGGCGAGCGTGTTCGCGCCGGCCACGACGCACCGGCCGAAGCCCCTCGTGCACGAGCGGACGCCCGCGGCCAAGCCGACGCTCTCCCGCTCCCGCACCGGCGTCCTCGTCCTGAACGGCAACGGCCGGGCCGGCGCCGCGGGTCAGGCCGCGGCGACGCTGCGCGGGCTCGGCTACCGCATCCGCGGTGTCGCGAACGCGAAGCGCCAGGACTACGCGACGACCGTCGTCATGTACCGCACCGGCTACCGCCCCGAGGCCGTGCGCCTCGCGCACGACCTGCACGCGCAGGTGGTCGGGCCGCTCGACGGGCTCCGCCCCGCCGCGCTCCACGGCGGCCAGATCGCCGTCGTGCTCGGCGCCGGCTAACACGTCGGCTTGCCGCTGTTGACGAGCGCGAGCGCGCGCCGGTAGGCGTCGGCGCCGACGCTCGGCCGGTCGTACGGGTCGAGCTCGGTGAACTTCTCCAGGTAGGTGTAGCCGGCCCGCGGGCAGCCCTCGCCGACCGCGAACAGCCCCGCCTGGAGCCAGGTGTACGGGTTGTGCGGCTGAACGCGGACCGCCTCGCGGTAGAGCGCCCACGCCCGGTTCGGGTCGGCCTGCGCCGACGCCTGCCACCAGAGCGGCTCGACGAGGTACGGGTCGACGGAGCGCGCGCGCCTCGCGAGCGAGATCACCTTCGCGTTCGACCCGCCCAGCTCCGCGAGCGCCTCGCCGCTCCAGCGGTGGCCGAGCCACGGCGAGAGCAGCGCGCCGAACGCGAGCAGCGCGGCGCCGGCCGCCGCGAGCACCGCGAACGGCGACGCGCGTCGCGCCGGGAGCCGGCCGGCGAGCGCGCCCGCGGCGAGGAAGGCGGGCGCCGAGACGGCGACGAAGTCCCAGTCGATGTCGACCAGCGAGTGCACGAGGAACGCCGGCAGCAGCAGCCCGAGCGCGAGCTCGTGCCCGCGCCGCCGGACCGCGCCGCGGAGGAGCGCGGCCGTCGCGAGCGCGAAGAGCAGGAGGCCGATGAGGCCGGTCTCCGACAGGAACTGGAGCGGCAGGTCGTGCGGCTCGGTCGTCGTGTCGAGGTAGCTGCGCCGGTAGAGGAGGTTCGTGAGCTGGAACGAGCCGGCGCCGGTGCCGGCGAGCCGGTGGTGCGAGAAGCCGTGCAGCGCCTGGCCCCACCAGGTGAAGCGGAAGTTCGAGCTCGTCGAGCCGAGGCGGCCGCCGCCGTTCCCGACCGACCCCGAGCCCGCGCCCTTGATCGCAACGACGGCGACCGCGGCGGCGACGGCGAGCGCCGCGGCGACGAGCGCCGCGCGCCGCACCGCGGGCGACGGGCGCGGGAGCGGGATGCGCCGGAGGAACGCGGCGGCGAGGGCGCCCGCGAGCAGGAGGGCGCCGAAGATCAGGCCGTCGCGCCAGCGGACGTGCAACGGCTGCGCGTTGGCGGTGATCCCCGGCAGCGCGAAGGCGACGCCGAGGACGACGGCCGCCGGCACGGCCGCTCCGACCAGCGTCCCGGCGCTCTCGAAGCGCTCGCCGCCGAAGGCGAGCCAGAGCGCGAGCACGACGACGGCGGTGACGATCCCGCCGCGCGAGTACGTGAGGACGAGGGCGACCAGCGCGAGGTACGCGAGCAGCGTCCCCTCGACGCGCCGCCGCCAGAGCGCGAGCGGCAGCGCGAAGTCGCAGGCGAGCGCGAGCTGGTTCCAGAGCCCGATTGGTCCGCGCAGCCGCGTCACGTCCGGGCCGCCGTAGTCGTACACCGGCGGCAGCACCTTGCCGAGCAGCGACCACGCGATCACCGCGCCGAGCACGAGCGCGAGCCCGAGCGCGAGCTGCCGCGTGCGGCCGGCGAGCCACAGCCCGAGCAGCGCGAAGAGCAGGTAGACGAGCGTCCGGTCGGCGTAGTCCCAGGACCGGTCGGGCAGCACCGACCAGGTGATCGAGAGCGCGAGCCATGCCGCGAACGCGGCGAACGGCGCGACCAGCCGGAGCCCGCCCGGCAGGCCGTCGACGGTGAGCAGGAGCAGGATCAGCGCGAGCGCCGCCGCGCCGAGCCACGGCAGCGGGCCGTCGGTGACGCCGCCGCCGAAGAAGAGCGCGCAGCCCGTCAGCAGGATCGTTCCGGCGAGCGCCGGTTCGCGGACCGCCCGCATGCTCCCGCGCGACGCTACCACCGGCCCGCGACGACCCCGGTCCGGATCACAAAAGCCTTACAGCGGCGGCGTAGGCTGGCCACGCAGGCCGATGATCCACCCCTCGAAGCTGCTCACGGGCGCGCTGCTCGTCGCCGCGCTCGGCCTCGGCGTCGCGCGCCCAGCGGCCGCGGCGACGCCGTGCTGGAAGGCGCTCCTGAACGACTGGTACGACGGTCGCATCGACCACACGTACGCGAAGCACTGCTACACGGACGCGCTCAGCCACCTGCCCACGGACGTGCGCACGTACTCGAGCGCGCAGAACGACATCGAGCGCGCGCTGCAGAGCGCGCTCGCGAGCGCGCGCAAGCACGGGACGCAGGTCGGTCCGAACACGCTGCTGCCGCCTCCGCCGGCCGCGTCGTCCGGCAGGCACCCCGCCGGCCGCGGCGGCGGCGGGACGCAGACGACGCCGGGGCGGAAGCCGCAACCGGGACTCGCCGGCGCCCTCTCGTCGGGCAGCCCCTCGTCGCTGCCGCTGCCGCTGCTGGTGCTCGGCGGCCTCGCCCTCGTGCTCGTCGGCGCGGGTGCGGCGGGGCTGGTCGTGCGGCGCCTCCAGGGCCGCGGCCCGAAGACGCCGTAACGGGAATTTCCCCTGCACGGAGCGCGTTTTCGATGCTGTCCGGGGACCGCTCTACGCTCCGTTTCCCCTGCAGAACGGTCCACACGTGCGCGCCCAGGGAAAATGCGCGTAGAGGAGGCTTGTACAGATGGCGACCAGCGAGTCCGCGACACCCGTTCAGATCCACCCCGACGAGCTCGTCAACAGCGTCGTCGACGAGGACTCGACCCTCGCCGTCCGGCGGCTGTTCACGATCGAGGGCCGTGACCCGTTCGACGAGGTCGAGTGGGAGATCCGCGACGCGCACATCCCGGGCAAGCAGGGGCCGGCGTTCGAGCAGAAGAACGTCGAGTTCCCGAAGTTCTGGTCGCAGACCGCGACGAACATCGTCGCGCAGAAGT
>CAZBYA010000107.1:0-2361 GCA_964496175.1 uncultured Gaiellales bacterium
CGGCGTGACCGTCTTCACGGCCTGCTCCAGCACCTCGACCGGCGGCCGGCCCGTCCGCTCCCCCACCTTGTCGAGCGCCGAGTAGACGATCTGCTCGGCGACCGACTTCTTGCCGCGCGTCATCACGCGGTTGATCAGCTGCGTGACGAGCGCGCTCTCGTAGACGGGGTCCACGGAGATGGGGCGCGGCTGGATCTCTGCGCGGCGGGGCATTACGAGCTCTTCTTGGCGCCGTACTTGGAGCGGGCCTGCTTGCGGTCGGCGACACCGGAGGCGTCGAGCGCCGCCCGGATCACCTTGTAGCGGAAGCCCGGCAGGTCCTTGACGCGGCCGCCGCGGACGAGCACGACCGAGTGCTCCTGGAGGTTGTGGCCCTCGCCGGGGATGTACGTCCCGACCTCGATGCCGTTCGTCAGCCGGACGCGCGCGATCTTGCGCAGCGCCGAGTTCGGCTTCTTCGGGGTCGTCGTCGAGACGCGCGTGCAGACGCCGCGCTTCTGCGGGGCCCCGGAGAGCGCAGGGGTCTTGGTCTTCGCCGGCTTCGACGAGCGGCCCTTGCGCACCAGTTGGTTGACGGTCGGCATGCTGAGACTGGGTCTCCTGGATCGGGTCGTATACAGACGGATGGCCGGCGGAGCACGGTGGCTCACGCCGAACCGGCGAGGCATGGTACCGAAAGGGCCAGGGGGCTGCAAACGGACTCGGATCCCGCTCGCAGCGCGCTTTCCCTCGATCGCGTCATAGCTTCCGGCCAGGGTCGTCACTATTGTGAGTCGACCTGCGGTGAGCCTCGCGATCGACATCGGCGCGCTGGGGATCGCCATCCTGGCCGCGATCGGCGCCGCGGTCGCGGTCTGGCGCGTCCGCGCCTCGGCCGACGAGCGGGTCGCCGAGGCGGTCGCCAGCCTCGCGGCCGGCATGCACGAGACGATGCGGGAGTTGACCGGGGCGGTCGAGGCGGCCCACGCCGCCGTCCGCGCCGACCGCTTCCCAGGGGAGCTCGCGGCGACGCTCGACCTGGACGAGGTGACGGAGCGGACGCTCGAGGCGGCCGGCGAGGTGCCCGGCGTCGAGGCGGCGCTCGTCGACGCCGCCGGCCCGGAGGGCTCCCAGCTGCGCGCCACGCTCGGGCTCGCCCGCGAGGAGGCGGCCAAGGCGGCCGTCCAGATCCCGGAGAACGACAACCTGCGGGCGATCGAGGTGCACTACCGCTACCGGATCGACGACGTCGACGAGTCTGCGTCGCTCGTCCGCTCCGGGGTCGTCCTGCCGATGCGGGCCGGCGGGGCCTCCGTCGGCTCCCTGAGCGCGTTCACCCGCTCCTCCGCACGCCCGCTGGCCGACGCAGAGATCGACGAGCTCGAGCGGCTCGCCTTCCGGGCCGGCCCGGCGCTCGACAACGCGCGCAAGTACGCGGAGGCGCGCGCGCTCGCCGACCTGGACGGGCTGACCGGCCTCCACAACCGCCGCTACTTCCACGAGACGCTCGAGCGCGAGGTCGCGCGCGCCCTCCGCTACCAGCGGCGGCTGTCGCTGATCGTCTTCGACCTGGACGACTTCAAGGAGGTGAACGACCGGGTCGGGCACCTGGCCGGCGACGCGGTGCTCGCCGAGGCGGCGTCGCGCCTCCTCGACGTCGTGCGCTCGGCCGACGTCGCGTGCCGGGTCGGCGGCGACGAGTTCGGCGTCGTCCTGCCGGAGTCGAGCGCCGAGGACGCGGAGCTCCTGGCCGGCCGGATCGCGCGCTCGATCGGCACCCGCCCGATCGGCGGCGCGGGCCTCCTCCGCCTCTCCGCCGGCGTCGCGGAGCTCCGTCCCGGCGACCGGCCGAGCGACCTCTTCGAGCGCGCCGACGAGGCGCTCTACCGCGCCAAGGAGCTCGGCAAGGACCGCACGGTCGCGGCCGACGGCGCCTAAGGGGAGGGCTATCCTCCAGGCATGAACGACGTGCTGCGTCTGACGATCGCCTTCGAGGAGCCCGACGAAGAGGGCTGGATCGTCGCGCAGGTCGTCGAGGTTCCCGGTGCTCTGAGCCAGGGCCGGACGCGGGAGGAGGCACGAGAGAACGTCATCGACGCTCTTCGCCTCATGTTGACGCCGGATGACGACGATCCGAGCGTCCCGAGCGGCCGGACGGAGCCGCTCGATCTCACGCTGGTCGCGTGAAGCTCCGCGACCTGGAGCGGCACCTGCGGCAGCACGGTGCCCGCAAGGCCGCGGAAGGAGCGAAGCACACGAAGTGGCGGTCGGCGGACGGCTCGCGGGCGACCACGGTTCCGCGCCACGCGGAGATCGGCCCGGGCCTCGTCCGCGCGATCTGCCGCCAGCTCGACATTCCGGCGCCCTGACCGACCGACCTCG
>CAZBYA010000107.1:2461-7406 GCA_964496175.1 uncultured Gaiellales bacterium
GCCCAGTCGGTCAGGTCGATCCGGGCGGGCTGCGGCTGCTGGTCGTGCCGGCACGCGAGCGCGTTCAGGCTCTGGTTCTCGCGGCGGCGGATCCAGACGCCGAACGCGGTGTCCCTCAGCTCGCCGACGAGGGCGGCGCGGACGGCCGGCGCCGCGAGCGCGAACGGGAACGCAGCGAGCGGCGCCGGCTCGCCGAGCGCGGTCAGCCGGACGCCGTCGATCGTCGCCGCCGCGTCCGGCGCGAGCGCGAACACGCGGTCGGCCGGAGCGAGGACGAGCGACACCCGCCCGCGGGACCGCACCTCGCGTGCCGTCGTCGCGGCGTGCGTCGCGTACCAGTCCTGGAGCTGGGACGCGCTCGGCGCGGGCACCGGCAGCGTCGCCTCGACCGCAGTGTGGCGCAGCTCGTCGGCGAGGATCGTGCGCGCGAGCGGCAGGCCGAGGCGCGCCCTCGCGAGCGCCGCCAGGTAGGCGGCGCGGCTGCCGCCGAAGCGGTCGAGGATCACCGTCCGCTCCGCCTGCGCGACCTGCGCCGCGGCTATCGGCCGGCCGGCCGCGAGCACGACGTGCTGGAAGCCGGCCGAGAAGGCGACGTCCCGGTCGCCGGTCACGCGGGTCATCGCCGCCACGTCCGTCGCCTCGAGGCGCGTCTGCCCGAGCACGCAGGTCGCGCCGGGCGGCAGCGCCGCGCCGACGTCGAGCGACGTGTCGAGCTGGGAGCCGGCGAGCGACGGCGCGTCGCAGAGCGAGTGGTCGCGCGTCCACAGCCAGGTGCAGGCGGCGACCGGCTTGTCCGGGTCGTTCCCGGCGGGGTTGAAGGCCGCCCAGCCCCACGACCAGACGCTCGCCAGGTGCAGCTCCCCCGACACCTGCTGCGCAGCGAGCGACTCCCACTTGACCACGTCCAGCCACTTCGAGAGCGGTTGGAGCCCCTCGCGGCCGCCGGCGCCGCGGGTCGAGGAGAAGGTCAGCATCATCCCGAGCCGGTTCGTCGGGACGCCGATCTGGATCAGGTCCTCGAGCCGCGAGCGCATCGTCGCGCGCAGGCGGCGGCTGCCGAGCACCGGCCCCTGGAGCGAGACCGAAGGCCCGGAGAAGTAGACCTCCGGCACCAGGTCGGCGACCTGCGCGACGCTCCGCCACCAGTCGTCGGCGACGGGGTCGTGCACGTACGGGCGCAGCGGCAGCAGCAGGAACGGCCGGGCGCCGAGCGCCGCCAGGCGCTGGAGGAACGCGAGCACGTTCGCGCGGTACTGCGCCGTCGTCGGCGACCACGGGGTCGGCAGGTTCGCGCCCGAGAGCTCGTTCTCCGCGATCAGCGGGTGGTCGCAGCCGGACGAGGTCACTGCCGTGGCGAACAGCTTGTCGGCGCGCGCCTGCACCTGCGCCGGGTCGGCCGGCCTGCTCGGCGTGCCGACGCGGTTCCCGAGGTACAGGTCGAAGTAGACGGTCTTCGCGCCCTTCGCGCGCAGCTGCGGCGGGACGATGAAGTTCGAGGCGGCGGCGACGATGCCGGGGCGCGCGAAGACCGTCGACCAGAACGGCACCATCCCGTCGGCGTAGTCGACCCACAGCGGCTGCGCCTGCGGCAGGCCGCACGGCAGCGGGATCGGCGGCGGCGCACCGCCGCCGCGCGCGACGCCGGCGCCGAGCGCGAACAGCGCCCCCAGAACGACAACGAGCCGCGTCACCGCGGCTCGTTGTAGCAAGGCAGGTACCTGGTACCCGGGTCAGTCGTCCAGCGGGCTGTCGACCTCCGGGACCTCCTCGGCCTCGCCGGCCTCGTGGGAGGTCGTGCGCTCCGACCCCGGCTCGCCGCCGAAGCTCGCGTCCAGCGACCCGAAGTCGATCGCCCCGCCGTCCTGGCCGATCTCCTCGAGCGCCTGGAGCAGCGTGTCGCGCTCGTAGGCCTCGCGCACGATCGGCTCGGTCGGCCGGATCTCGATCGTCCGGTACCGCTTCAGGCCCGTGGCCGCCGGGATCAGCTTCCCGATGATCACGTTCTCCTTCAGCCCGAGCAGCCGGTCGACCTTGCCCTCGATCGAGGCGTCGGTGAGCACCTTCGTCGTCTCCTGGAAGGAAGCCGCCGAGAGGAACGACTCCGTCGCGAGCGACGCCTTCGTGATGCCGAGGATCAGCGGCTCGTAGGTCGCCTGCTCCTTCTTCGCCTTCTTCACGCGGGTGTTCTCGCGCTCGAGCACGACGCGGTCGACGAGCTGGCCCGGCAGCAGCTCGGTGTCGCCGTTCGCCTCGACCCGCACCTTCTTCAGCATCTGCCGGACGATCAGCTCGATGTGCTTGTCGTGGATCTCGACGCCCTGGCTCTTGTAGACCTTCTGCACCTCGCCGACGAGGTACAGCTCGGTCGGCGTCGAGCCCTTCAGCGACAGCAGCTCGGCCGGGTTCTGCGAGCCCTCGTTGAGGGCGTCGCCCGGCTCCACGACCTGCCCGTTCGCGACCAGCAGGCGCGTCCGCCGCGGGAGCTGGTACTCGACCGGGTCGGCCAGCTCGCCGCCCTTGCCGACCTCCGTCGGGTGGATCGTCACCTTCGGGCCGCGCTCCGTCCCCTCGACCTCGATGCGCCCGCCGACCTCGGCGAGCAGCGCCGCGCCCTTCGGGTTCCGCGCCTCGAAGATCTCGACGACGCGCGGGAGACCGTGCGTGATGTCGGCGCCGGCGACGCCGCCCGTGTGGAACGTGCGCATCGTCAGCTGGGTGCCCGGCTCGCCGATCGACTGCGCGGCGATGATGCCGACCGCGTCGCCGATCTCGCACATCTCGCCCGTCGCCGGGAAGATGCCGTAGCAGGTCTTGCACACGCCGGTCTCGGCGCGGCACTTGAGCACCGAGCGGACCGGGACGAGCGCCTCCTCGCCGAGCTCCGCCTCGAGGTCCGCGAGCAGCGCGACCGTGACGGTCGCGCCCGCCTCTGCGACCACCGTCTTGCCGGGCTTGCCCGACGCGAGCGGCTTGTGCAGGTCCTCGGCGACCACGCGCCCGAGCAGCGACTTGTTGTAGCCCTCGCTCGTGCGGATCGGCAGCTCGACGAACTCGGGCGTGCCGCAGTCGTCCTCGCGCACGATCACGTCCTGCGAGACGTCGACCAGGCGCCGGGTCAGGTACCCCGAGTCGGCCGTGCGGAGCGCCGTGTCGGCGAGGCCCTTGCGGGCGCCGTGGGTCGAGATGAAGTACTCGAGCACCGACAGGCCCTCCATGAAGTTGGCCTTGATCGGGCGCTCGATGATCTCGCCCTTCGGGTTCGCCATCAGGCCGCGCATGCCGGCGAGCTGGCGGATCTGCTTGAACGACCCGCGGGCGCCGGAGTTGGCCATCATGAACACCGGGTTCAGCTCGTCGAAGTGCGCCTGCATGGCGTCCGCGACGGTGTCGGTGGCCTCCGTCCAGATGTTGACGATCGTCTCGTGGCGCTCGTCGTCGGTGATCAGGCCCATGTCGTACTGCCTGTGCACCTCCTCGACGCGCTTCTCGTACTCGCCGAGGATCTTCTCCTTGTCCGGCGGGATGACGATGTCGTTCTTCGAGATCGTCACGCCGGCCCGCGTCGCGTAGCGGAAGCCGAGCGCCTTGATCGTGTCGAGCACCGGCGCGAGCGTGTGCGCCCCGTAGCGGTCGGAGAGCGAGAGCACGTAGCGGTCGGTGTCCGGCTTGGTCAGCGTCTGGTTGAGGAAGTCGTACTCGAGCTCCTCGTCAGGCGGCAGCAGCTCGTCGAGCGCCCGGTAGACGGCCGAGTTGATCAGCACGCGGCCGGGCGTCGTCAGGTAGAGCTCGCCGGCGAACCGGAACTCGATCGGCTCCTGGAGACCGAGCGCCTTCATCTCGAGCGCGATCTCGATCTCGTCCGCCGAGTCGAAGCGCCGCGGGCGCGGGTCGAGCTTGGCGGGATCGAGCGACTCGAGGTCGTGCTCGGAGTACGTGAGGTAGTAGATGCCGAGCACCATGTCCTGCGTCGGCGTCGCGAGCGGGCGCCCCGAGGCCGGCGAGAGGATGTTGTTCGAGCTCAGCATCAGGATGCGCGCCTCGGCCTGCGCCTCCGCCGAGAGCGGCAGGTGCACGGCCATCTGGTCGCCGTCGAAGTCCGCGTTGAAGGCGTGGCACACGAGCGGGTGCACCTGGATCGCCTTGCCCTCCACGAGGATCGGCTCGAACGCCTGGATGCCGAGGCGGTGCAGCGTCGGCGCGCGGTTCAGCAGCACCGGGTGCTCGGCGATCACCTCCTCGAGCACGTCCCACACCTCGGGCGTCATCGAGTCGACGTACTTCTTCGCCGCCTTGATGTTCTGCACCGACTTGCGCTCGACGAGCCGGCTCATGATGAACGGCTTGAACAGCTCGAGGGCCATCAGCTTCGGCAGGCCGCACTGGTGCAGGCGCAGGTTCGGGCCCGCGACGATCACGGAGCGGCCCGAGTAGTCGACGCGCTTGCCGAGCAGGTTCTGGCGGAAGCGCCCCTGCTTGCCCTTGAGCATGTCGCTGAGCGACTTCAGCGGGCGGTTGCCCGGGCCGGTGACGGCGCGGCCGCGGCGGCCGTTGTCGAACAGCGCGTCGACCGCCTCCTGGAGCATGCGCTTCTCGTTGTTGACGATGATCTCCGGCGCGCCGAGGTCGAGCAGCCGCTTCAGGCGGTTGTTGCGGTTGATGACGCGGCGGTAGAGGTCGTTCAGGTCGGAGGTGGCGAAGCGGCCGCCGTCGAGCTGCACCATCGGGCGCAGCTCCGGCGGGATCACCGGGACCGCCTCGAGGATCATCCACTCGGGGCGGTTCTCCGACTTGATGAACGCGTTCACGACCTTCAGGCGCTTGATCGCACGCTGCTGCTTCTGGCCCTTCGACGTCTTGATCGTGTCGCGCAACGTCGCCGCCTCGAGGTCGAGGTCGAGGTCGCGGAGCAGGTCGCGGATCGACTCCGCCCCCATGCCGCCGCGGA
>CAZBYA010000108.1:0-1301 GCA_964496175.1 uncultured Gaiellales bacterium
GCGCATCGAGGCGGCCCCGGCGCCCGCACCGGAGCCCCAGGCCGCGCCCGAGCCCTCGCCGCCGCCGCCACCGCAGGCTGCGCCGCCGCCCCACGAGGTGGCACCGGCGGCCGGGGAGCCCGAGCAGCAGGAGGAGCGGCCGTCGGCGGAGCCGCCGGCCGCACAGGAGCCGCCTCTCAGCCCGCCGCCCGCCTCGCCCGAGCCGGGCGAGGACGCGTCCTAGCCGGAGGTCCTGACGGTGACCGACCGTCGCGGCTCGCGGTTCGCCCTCGAGGTCGTCTTCCTGATCGCACTCGCCGCCGGGCTGACGGTGGCCGACCTGCCTCCGGCGGAGATCGCCGTCGTGATGCTGGTCGGCTGGGTCGTCGTCGCCGCCTTCGAGTGGGTCTCGTGGCGCGGCGAGCCGCACTACGGCAGCGGCCTGCCGCCGCGCTACTACGTCCCCAGCGTGCGGCTGCCGCCGCCGCAGCCGCTCGAGCAGGTCCCGGTCGGCTATCCGGAGGCGCAGCGGGACGAGGCGCCGACGTGGATCGCCTCCCCGGCGCTCCGGGCCGAGTTGCTCGGCGAGTGGCCGGTGGCGTCGCCGCCGGTCGAGCCGGTGGCGCTGCCGGAGCCCGAGCCCTTCGAGCCGGTGCTCGCGGTCGAGCTCCCGCCGGTCTCGCTGCTCGAGGACACCCAGGCCGACCCCGAGGCGTTCGCCGTTCCGCCCGAGCCGGCGCCGGAGCCGGAGCCCGCGCCGCGGCTCGACGACGCGCTCGTGCACACGGCGCGCCGCGTCGCCCGGCACCATCTCGACCCGCTCGCGGACGCGCCGGCCCGCGGGCTCCTGCGCCGCACGCCGACGGACGACTCGCCTGCGATCGAGGTGCCGGCACGGCCCGAGGGCGTCCGCCCGCTGCCCCCGTCCGCCGGTCGCGCATGACGGGCGACTCGGCGTTCCGCCGTCCCGGCGTCCGCTTCCTGCTCGAGGCGGCCGCGATCGTGGCCACCGCCGTGGTCACCGGGCTCCTGCACCTCGGCCCGTGGTCGATCGGCGGCGCCGTCTTCGTCGTCTGGGTCGCGGCGGCGGTGATCGAGTACTCGATCTCGCACCCCCGCGAGGCGCGTCCCGTCGCGCCCGCCCCGCAGCCGCAGCCCGCGTTCGAGCCCGAGGAGACGGTGCGCGTGCTCGAGCGACCGGCGGCGCCCGCCCCGCAGCCCGAGCCGGAGCCGAAGGCGGAGCCCGTACCGGAGCCGGCGGCGGTCGAGCCGGAGCCGGAGCCCGTTCCCGAGCCGGAGCCGGAGCCCGTTCCCGAGCCGGA
>CAZBYA010000108.1:1401-7362 GCA_964496175.1 uncultured Gaiellales bacterium
CCCGAGCCGGAGCCCGAGCCCGAGCCGGTCGCGGTCCAGCCCGAGCCGGAGCCCGTGGCCGCGCCCGCGCCGGCGCGGCGCTGGAACGTCTGGGAGCTCGAGCAGGCGCTCAAGGCGCTGCCCGCGCCCGATGAGGAGCGCGAGTACCTGCTCATCTACCTCCGCGACTACGCCGACCCCGACGGCCTGCTGCCGCTCGAGTTCGACGAGCTCGTCCGCGAGTCGTTCGCAGAGCTCCTCGCCGCGCCCGCGGGATGAGGCCGCCGCTCGCGCAGCGCGAGGTCGCCCTGGCGGGCGTCGCGCTGCTCGCGGGGGTCGTCGCGCTCGCCGTCAACGGCTCGCTCCGCCCGGCGGCCGCCGGCGCCGCGCGGCCGGAGGGCTCCTACGTCGCCCTCGCCGGCGCGAGCGGCCCGGGCGTGATCGGCCGCCGCACCGCCTGCGGCGGGGTGATCCGCGCCGACACCGAGGGCGTCGCGCACCCGACGCTGCCGTGCGGGGCGCGCCTCTTCGTCAGCTTCCACGGCGTCACCGTGCTCACGCAGGTGATCGACCGCGGCCCGTACGTCCCCGGCCGTGAGTTCGACCTCACCGATGCGCTCGCGCAGCGACTCGGGCTCAGCGGCGTCCAGCTCGTGCGCTGGTCCTACGCCCGCACCCCCTAGACCGCGGCTACCCTGCGCGGGTGCCCGACGCCGTTCGCACGGTCGCGCATCCATGTAGAACCAACACCATGTGAAAGGGAGCCCGCGTCGGGCCTAGGCGCCTCGCGTCGACGGTTCGCACGGCACCCACCTGGCTTGTCCAGGTTCACACGGGCGTGACCCCAGTCGGCGGCGTCAGGGCACACTCTCTATCGACATGCGCGAGCTGATCGGCGATTCGGCGCGGGGCGAGCAGTGGGCCGCCGTGCGCCTGCTCGTCGACGGCGACCGGATCGTCGACTCCGACGCGCCGGGGCTCGAGCGCGACCTGCGCGGGCTGACGCTGCTCGAGGCGGCGGCCGTCCCCGGTGAGACCCTGGCGGCGGACGCGCTCGCGAACGCGCTCGCACCCGCCGTCGCCGCTTCGCCCGAGCCCGGGCGCGTCGCGGTGGCGATGAGCGGCGGCGTCGACAGCGCCGTCGCCCTGCTCCGGGCGGGGCCGAAGGCCGTCGGCGTGACGCTCCGGCTCTGGCTCGACCCGGCGGGGCCCGACGCCGAGCGCGCGTGCTGCTCGCCGAGCGCCGTCGTTGCCGCACGCGAGACGTGTCACCGGCTCGGCCTCCCGCACGTGACGCTCGACCTGCGCGAGCAGTTCCGGCGCGCGGTCGTGACGCCGTTCGTCCGCGCGTACGCCCGCGGGGAGACGCCGAACCCGTGCGTCCGCTGCAACGGCGGCTTCCGCTTCGCCGAGCTCCTCGCCTTCGCCGACCGCGTCGGCGCGGGCCGCCTCGCCACCGGCCACTACGCGCGCGTCGTCGAGCGCGCCGGGCGGCCGCTGCTCGCGCGGGGCGCCGACGAGCTGAAGGACCAGAGCTACATGCTCGGCACCCTCGACCCCCGCCTGCTCGACCGGATCTGGTTCCCGCTCGGGGGCCAGTCGAAGGAGGAGACGCGCGCCGAGGCGGCGGCCGCCGGCCTCGCCGCCGCGACGCGCGCCGAGAGCCAGGAGGCGTGCTTCCTCGCCGGCGACGACTACCGCTCGTTCCTCGAGCGGCACGGGCTGCGCCCGAGTCCCGGCCGGGTCGTCGACGAGCGCGGCGCCGTGCTCGGCGAGCACGACGGGTACTGGCGCTTCACGCCCGGCCAACGTCGCGGCATCGGGGTCGCGGCGGCGGAGCCGCTCTACGCGCTGGCGACGGACGCTGCCGCGAACGCCGTGGTCGTGGGCCCGCGGTCCGCCCTGGCCCGGACGCGCGTGACGGCCCGCGGGCGCCTGCATGCCCCGGTCACCGATGTGACTGCGAAGCTCCGCTATCACTCGCCGGGCGTGCCCGCGCGCGTCGAGGCGACGGCAACGGGGTTCCGCCTCCGGCTCGCCGAGCCCGCCTACGGCGTCGCCCGCGGGCAGGCCGCCGTGCTCTACGACGGCGACGTGGTGGTCGGCGCCGGGCTGGTGACGTCCGCCGCGCGCGAATAGGCTTCCACCATGGTTGCGTTCTCGTTCGGAGATCTCGCGTACCTGGCGCTGGCGGTGTTCCTCGTCGCGGTCGGCGTCGGCCTCGGCTGGGCGTTCCTGCGGTTGGCCGTAACTTTCGACCGACTTTCCTCGTTGATCCGTGGGGCGGAGCGCGAAGTGCTCCCAGTGATCAACAAGGTCGGGGGATCGGTAGACCGGGTGAACGCGCAACTGGACAAGCTCGACCAGGCGACGGACAGCGCCGTCGACGCCGTGGAGGCGGTCGACGAGGCGGTGCGCTCCGTCAGCTACGCCGTCAAGCGGCCCGTGCAGAAGCTGGCCGGCGTCTCCGCCGGCGTCTCGCACGGCTGGGCGTCGTTCCGCGCCCGCCGCGACTGGCGCGAGTCGGTCGAAGAGGCGAAGGCCGCGGCCGCGCGCCGCGAGCGAGATCTCGACGAGGAACTGCGCCACCACGAATGAGCGACGAGATCACCCTCACGCTGCCGCGTGCGCCGGAGTTCCACCGCGTGGCGCACCTCGTGCTCGGCGGCCTCGCCGTCCGGCTCGACCTGACGATCGAGAACCTCGAGGACCTCGAGCTCGCCCTCGACTCGATCCTCGACCGCACCGACCCGCTCGCCGGCGACGTCACCGTGCGCATGCGCCTCGACGCGGGGGTGCTCGAGACCGCGATCGGGCCGCTGACCGGGCGTGTGCTGGACGAGGTCGAGCAGGAGCCGTCCGACGGCCTCGGGTTGCGGCGCGTGCTCGAGTCGACCGTCGACGACGTGCACGTCGACGGCGAGTGGGTTCGCCTGACGAAGAGGGTGGCCGCCGGTGGCTGAGAGCGACAAGATCCTGCTCCGCCGGTACCACGAGCAGGGCGACCTCCAGGCGCGCGAGCAGTTGATCGAGCAGTACATGTCGCTCGTGCGGTCGCTGGCGCGCCGCTACAGCTACCGCGGCGAGCAACTCGACGACCTCGTGCAGATCGGGGCGATCGGGCTGATCAAGGCGATCGACCGCTTCGACCTCGAGCGCGGGGTCGAGCTGACGACGTACGCGACGCCGAACATCATCGGCGAGATCAAGCGTCATTTCCGCGACCGGGGCTGGGCGGTTCGCGTCCCGCGCGGGCTCCAGGAGCTGAACGTGCAGCTCTCGAAGCTGATCGAGCAGCTCACCGTGCAGCTCGGCCGCTCGCCGACCGTGCCGGAGCTCGCGAAGGCCGCCGGCGTCGAGGAGGAGGAGGTCCTCGAGGCGCTCGAGTCCGGCCGTGCCTACTCGTCGCTCTCGCTCTCGACCGGCGGCGGGACCGAGGACGGGGAGGAGCTCGACCCGCTCGAGTCGCTCGGGGAGATCGAGCACCAGTACGAGGTCTCGGAGGACCGCGCCGTGCTGGCGCCGGGGTTCCGGGCGCTCGACGACCGCGAGCGGACGATCCTCCACCTGCGGTTCTTCGAGGGGCTGACGCAGTCGCAGATCGCTCAGCAGGTGGGGATCTCGCAGATGCACGTCTCGCGCCTGATCCGGCGTGCGCTCGAGAAGATCCGCGAGGAGATCGCCGCGGACGAGCTCGATCCCGACCGCGCCGCCTAACCCGTTCGAGGGACGGCAGCCCCCCGGGTTTGCCGATTGCCGGACCGGCGGCGGAGGACGACGCTGTGGGTGTGTCTGCGTCCCCGGACACCCCCGATGCTGCGCGCGGCCAGGACGGCCGCGCGGACGCGTTGCTGGCGCTGGTCGAGACGCTGCCGCTCGCGATCTACTCGGTGCCGCTCGCGGAGGACGACGCCGAGCCGCGGTTCGTCGCGCCCCAGGTGGCGGAGGTGCTCGGCATCCCCGCGAGCGAGTTCACGTTCGACCGGCTGCGGGAGGGCATCCACCCGGACGACCGCGACGTCGCGCTGGCCGCCTTCGAGGAGGCCGACCGCCTCCGGCTGCCGCTGAAGCTCGAGTACCGCTTCGTCCGGCCGGACGGCAGCGTCGTCTGGATCGAGGACTCGTCCCGGGTCGACTGCATCGACGGCGAGTGGGTGGCGCACGGGTACCTGCTCGACCTGTCCGAGCGGAAGCGCACCGAGCTCGAGCTGATCCGGCGCGGCGGGATCCGCCGTCGCATCGCCGACCTGGGTCGCGTCGCGCTCGGCGGCGCGACGCACGGCGAGGTGGTCGCCCGCGCGCTCGCGATCGTCGGCGATGCCGTGCAGGCCGACGCGGCGGCGTTCCTCGAGCCTGCCGGCGAAGAGCTCGTGGTCACCGACGCGTTCGGCTGGGACGCCGTCGGCGCCGTGGCGCAGGAAGGCTCGCCCGCGCGGACCGCGTTCGAGACGCGCCGGCCCTTCGTCGGCTTCGTCGAGCCGCTCAACACGCAGTCGCTCCGCGCCCGGCTCGGCGCCCGCAGCTCGCTCGCCGCGCCCGTGCTGCTCGACGACGGTGGGTGCTTCGGCGTCCTGTCGGTCCACTCGACCCGCGACGACGACTACGGGGACGACGATCTGAGCCTGGTCGAGCAGGTCGCGAACATGATCGCGGCGGTCGTCACCCGAGAGCGGCTCGACCAGCGACTGCGCGTCGCGCAGCGGCTCGAGGTGGTCGGCCAGCTCGCCGCGGGTGTCGCCCACGATTTCAACAACCTGCTGACGGCGATCGTGGGGTACACGTGCCTCGCGTTGCCGCACGTCGACGACGACGGGAGGACGCACCTCGAGCAGGTCGAGCGCGCGGCCGAGCGCGCGCGCGTCGTCACGTCGCAGCTGCTTGCCTTCAGCCGGAAGCAGACGCTGCGCCCGGAGCGGCTCCGCCTCGCCGACGTCGTCCGCGCGGCGCTGCCGATGCTCGCGCCCCTGCTCGGCGAGAACCTCGAGGTGCGCACCGAGCTCGTCGACGCGACGGTGCTCGCCGACGAGGCGCAGCTCGAGAACGTGCTCGTCAACCTCGTCGCCAACGCGCGCGACGCGATGCGGGATGGCGGGACGGTCACGATCAGGTGCTCCGAGACGGAGGTCGCCGACGCGCTCGCGCGCAGCCACGACGTCGAGCCCGGCAGGTACGCCACCCTGACGGTCGCCGACACCGGCGTCGGCATGCCGCCCGAGGTGGTCGCGCGCGTCTTCGAGCCGTTCTTCACCACCAAGGCGCACGGCGAGGGCACCGGGCTCGGGCTCGCGAGCGTCCACGGGATCGTCCGGCAGAGCGGCGGGTTCGTGACGGTGTGGAGCGAGCCGAACACCGGCACCGAGCTCACGGTCCACCTGCCGGTCGCGACCGGGCCCGTGACGCCGACGGACGACGAGCCGGCGCAGACGACGGAGCGCGGCGCGCGCGTGCTGCTCGTCGAGGACGAGGCGGTCGTCCGCGAGCTGCTCGGTCTGCAGCTGACGTCCCTCGGGCACCAGGCGACCGCCGTCGCGGACGCCTGCGAGGCGTTCGACGCGCTCGACCGCGAGCCGTTCGACGTGCTCCTGAGCGACGTGGGGCTGCCGGGCCTGAACGGCGCCGACCTGGCCGACGAGGTCGCCGCGCGCCGGCCCGAGATCCGCGTCCTGCTGATGTCCGGCTACCCGGGCGAGCGGCTCGCCGGCAGGCCGTGGCTGCTCCTCCAGAAGCCGTTCGGGCTCGACGAGCTCGACTCGGCGCTCGCGCGCGCGCTCGCCTGAGCGGCCGAAGCCCGTCCGTAGACTGTGTCGCCGTGGCGATGACGACGGGCGAGCTGCGCGAGGCGTTCCAGCGCTTCTTCGAGGAGCGCGGGCACCTCCGCGTGCCGGGGCACTCGCTGATCCCGCCGGCGGAGGACGCGTCGACGCTGTTCATCGTCGCCGGCATGCAGCAGTTCAAGCCGTACTTCCTGCGCACGAAGGAGCC
>CAZBYA010000109.1:0-7285 GCA_964496175.1 uncultured Gaiellales bacterium
AGCGGCGGCTCGAGCAGCTGCTGCGCGACGAGCGCGCCCGAGCCGCCGCCGAGGCCGGGGCCGGGGTGCGTCGAGGCGCCGACGTGCCACACGCCCGGCACGCTCGTCCGGTGCGGCGAGCGCCAGAGGAAGTTCTGGTCGAGCGCGAGCGAGCCGCCGTACGGGTCGCCGTGCACGAGGTTCACGTTCGCGGCCTGCAGGTCGGCGGGGCCGAGGCAGACGCGCTTCAGGATCGACGACTCGAGGTTCGGCACGTGCCGCGCGATCCTGGCCTGGATGCGGTCGGCGTAGCGCTCGCGCAGCTCCTCGGTCCACGTGCCGTCGCCGACGTCGAGCTCGCCGGCGGCGTCGCCCTTCACCTGCCACGGCAACTCCTGGAGCTGCACCCAGAGGATCCCCCTCCCGTCGGGCGCGCGCGAGGGGTCCATCGTCAGCGGCTGCCCGACGACGACGGTCGCCTCCGCGGGCAGCAGGCCCCGGTCGGCCTCGTTGACGGCGCGGGAGACGCCGTCGAGGCCCGGCGTCAGGTGCACGATCGCGGTTCCGCCGAGGCGCTCGTCGCCCTGCCAGCGCGTCGGCTCCGAGAGGGCGAAGTGGATCTGCATCTCGGCCCGCCCGTAGCGGAACGGCGGCGGCGTCCCACCGAGCAGGTCGCCGTAGAGCTGCGTCGGCGTCACGTTGCAGATCACCGCGCGGCGCGCCGCGATCGTCTCGCCGTCCGCGGTACGAACGCCGCCGCTGAAGACGCGCTCGACGTGGCGGCCGGTCTCGCAGGTGCCACCCTGCGCGCGCACGAACGAGACGAGCGCCTCCGCGAGCTTCGCCCCGCCGCCGACCGGGATCGGCATGCCGCCCTCCTGCACCGCGACCGCGATCACCTGCGCCATGTAGCCGGAGCACGCCGCGTCGGGCCCGAGGCCCGTGTGCAGCACCCACGGCGCCAGGACGCCGTGCGCGCGCGGCGATGCGAAGGTCGTCTCGAGCCAGTCGCGCGCCGAGACCAGCAGCCTGCCGGCGAAGTCGCGCGCGCCCTCGCGGCCGAGCTTCCGCAGGATGCGCAGCGCGAACGACGCGCCGTGCCGCGACCACAGCTCGGTGCCGAGCACGCCGAAGGCGAAGTCCGCCGTCGGGAAGAACCCGGCGAGCACGTCGTTCCACTCGGGCCCCAGCTCCGCGGCGTTGCCCTCCGCGGTGCGCAGCAGGAACGCGCTCTCGGCGTCGGGGAAGAGCGTCGCGGTCGGCAGGTCGGTGTTGACGTACTCGAGCCCGTGCCGCGCGAGGTCGGTGCCGAGCTGAGCGTGCGCGGGCCCGCCCACCCACAGCGGATGCCAGGCGCTGAAGACGTCGTGCAGGAAGCCCGGCTCGGTGAGCTCCGCGGTCCGAATCGCGCCGCCGAACCAGTCGTTGCGCTCGAGCACGCGCACGTCCCACCCCGCCTTCGCGAGCAGCGCCGCGCAGGCGAGGCCGTTCACGCCCGAGCCGACGACGACCGCGTCGTGCTCAGCCATTCACGATCGCCTCGAACTCCGCGTCCGTGACCAGGCCGCGCTTCGCGGCGCCCAGCTTCTTCACCTCCGCCAGCACCGCGGCGCGCCGCTCCTCGGGCACGTCGAGCCCGAGCTCCTCCGCCTTGATGCGGATCGAGTCGAGACCGCTCTTCTTCCCGAGCACGATCCCGCGCTCGGTCGCGACCAGCTCCGACGAGTACGGCTCGATCGACGGCGGGTCGTGGAACTGCGACGCGACGGCCCCCGACTCGCGGCGGTAGAGCGTCTCCCCCGTCACGGGCTTCCACGGCTCGAGCGCGTAGCCGGACAGCTCGCGCACGCGCTCGGAGACCGCGCGGACGCGGTCGAGGCGGAGGCTCGACTCGACGCCGTACAGCGCGCGCAGCGTCAGCGCCACCTCGCCCAGGTTCGCGTTGCCCGCGCGCTCGCCCATGCCGTTGATCGTCCCGTGCACGTATGCCGCGCCCGCGCGGACGGCGGCGACCGCCGACGCGGTGGCGACGCCGAAGTCGTTGTGGCCGTGGAAGTGCACCGGCACGCCCACGAGCTCGACCGTGTGCGCAACGAGCTCGCCGACCGCCTCGGGCGACGCGATCCCGAGCGTGTCGACGACCACCACCTCGCGCGCGCCCGCCTCCACCGCCGCGGTGTAGACCGCGTCGTAGAAGTCGCGCTGCGCGCGCGTCGAGTCGACGCCGAAGAACGCAGCGTGGATGTCGTGCTCGGCCGCGAACCGCATCGCGCTCGTGATCCGCCCGAGCATCGTCTCGCGCGGGACGCCGATCGCGTCCAGCTTCAGGTCCGAGATCGGCGACTCGATCACGGAGTGGCGGACGCCGAGCTCGACGAGCGCCTCGAGGTCGGCGGGCACGGCGCGGGAGAAGCCCCAGACCTCGGCCCGCAGGCCGGCCGCCGCGATCCGCGCCACGGCCTGCCAGTCGTCGTCGGAGACGCGCGGGAACCCGGCCTCGATCCGGTCGATCCCGAGCTCGTCGAGCAGCCGGGCGATCTCGAGCTTCTGCTCGGGGTCGAGCACGACGCCGACGGTCTGCTCGCCGTCGCGGAGCGTCGTGTCGTACAGCCCGACGTGGCCGCCGATCGCATAGTCGTCGTTCAGGTCGCCGGTCCAGATCAGGTCGCGCACTCGACCACCCCGTCCGGGAACGTCGACAGCTTCTCGGCGCCGTCCGCCGTGATCAGGAAGTTGTCCTCGACGCGCAGGCCGCCGCCGCCCGGGCGGTAGCAGCCCGGCTCGATCGCGAGCACCATGCCCTCCTCGACCGTGCCGCCGCCCGCCTGGTGCGCGTACGGCGGCTCGTGCGCGCGCGCCCCGACGCCGTGGCAGACGGGGTGCGAGGGCTGGCCCGGGTAGCCGAGCTCGGCGAGCCCCTCGCGGACCAGCCGGTCGAGGTCGGGCAGCGACGCGCCGGGCCGGCAGTGGTCGATCGCCCGCTCGTAGACGGCCATCAGCCCAGCCTCGAGCTCGCGGTAGTCCTCGCGCAGCTCGCCGGGGCAGAGCAGCTTCGTGTGGTCGCACCAGTAGCCGTCCGCGCAGACCCAGATCTCGAACAGCGTCGGCTGGTCGGGCTGCACCGGCAGGTCGCCCGTCGCGGTGAAGGTCTTGATGCCGGGGCCCGACCAGACGAGCGAGTAGCCGAGCGCGAGCTCGACCTTCCCGTGCCAGCCGGTGCCCTCGCCGTGCACGAAGCCGAGCCAGAGCGCCGCCGCCTCGCTCTCCTTCATCCCGGGCCGCAGGTGCGCGGCGACGTGCTGCATCGCGTGCGCGCAGATCTCGTTCGCGAGGCGGATGCGCTCGACCTCCTGCGCCGTCTTGATCGCACGGGCCGCGTTCAGGACGGGCATCGCGTCGGCGGCGCCCGGCCACGCGTCGAACCACGCCTTCGTGAACGTCGTCGGCTCGCCGACCATCCGGTCGGAGGCCTGCGTGCCCAGCGACAGCTCGAGCCCGACTCTGGCGTAGCCCTTCGACGCGGCGAGCGCCGCCTCGAGCGTGCGGGCCGGCACGGGCCGCGGGTCGTCGGGCGCGTAGCCCTGCACGAAGCGGACGTCGGACGTCCACGCGGTGCGCGCGGCGTCCTCCTCGGACGCCTCGATCGTGATCAGCGCCGGCTCGCCCTCGCGCGGGAAGACACAGGCGTCGTAGCCCTTCATCCCCCAGAAGTTCGTCAGGTAGAGGACGTTGTCGGGCGCGCGCACGACGAGCGCGTCGAGGTCGTGCTCCGCCATGAGCGAGCGGACGCGAGCGAGCTTCTGCTCGTCGCGCTCCCAGCCCATCAGTCGCCCCAGGGGCGGATGCGCGGCGGCGGCGGCGAGCCGTGGCCCTCCTGCCACGAGATCACCGGGTTGCGCAGCACGCCGATCCGCTCGATCTCAGCCTCGACCACGTCGCCGGGCTTCAGGTAGAGGCGACGACGCTCCTCCTCCGACTTGAAGCCCGCGACGCCCGCGACCGTGCCGGTCGAGAGGACGTCGCCCGCGGAGTACCCGAGCGCCGAGAAGTTCGAGAGGATCTGCGGGATCGTCACGCTCATCCGGCTGGAGTGCGACTCCTGCCGCACCTCGCCGTTGACGCGCAGCTGCATCGCCAGGTCGTGCGGGTCGCCGAGCTCGTCGGGGGTGACGATCCACGGCCCGAGCGGGCAGAACGTGTCGATCGCCTTGCAGAAGCTGAAGACGCCGGAGCGCATCTCGCCGCGCTGGATGTCGCGGGCCGTGATGTCGTTGAAGATCACGTAGCCGCCGATGTAGTCCACCGCCTCGCCGGCCGAGAACCACTTGCCCGGCTTCTTCAGCACGACGGCGAGCTCGAGCTCGTAGTCGAGCTCCTCCGTCAGGTGCTCCGGGTAGACGATCGGCTCGTCGGGGCCGACGATCGCGTCGACGTTCTGGAAGAAGTTGATCCACGGCGCGATCCGGTGCGACCAGTTGACGTTCTTCGACTCCTCCTCGTGCTCCCGGAAGTTGCCCGCCGTGTGGAAGAACTTGCGCGGCATGATCGGCGCCTGGAGGCGCGCCTCCGCGAGCGGCGTGCGCACCTTGCTCTCGTGCGCGCCGCCGAGCTCGAAGTACTCGCGCATCGTGCGCACGTGCAGCTGCACGATCTCCTCGCCGTCGACGTACCCGACCTTCCCGCCGTCGTACGTGACGAGCTTCACGAGCAGATCCTCTGGGCGACGAGCGCGTAGGCCTGCGCCGTCTTGACGAGGCCGTCGATCTCGAGGTTCTCGCCGAGCTCGACGTCCATCAGCCCGGTCGACGTGCCGTAGTTGACGGTCGGGACGCCGTAGCGGGTGAGCGCGGACGCGTCGCTAAACCAGCGCGTGACGTCGCGGCCCGCCGGCCCGCCGAAGACCTCCTCGTGGCAGAAGTCGATCGCCTGCACGAGCTCGTGATCCTCGTCGATCTCGGCGCCGGGCGCGGTCACGTACACCTCCCCCTCGATCCCGTAGGCGGGGAAGCGCTCGCCGAGCCCGCGCACGAAGTCGAGCACCTCGCGCCGCGCGACCCCCATCGGCTTCGTCGGCGGCACGCGCACGTCGAGGAAGAGGTCGGTGTGGTGCGGCGTCCGCGAGACGCGCCACCCGAAGCCGCCCTCGATCGCGCCGACGTTGACGATCGCGCTCGCGCCGCGGTAGGCATTCGACGGGTCCTGCTCCCAGGTCGGGATCCACTCGAGCACCGCGGCCGTCACCTCGTGCATGCGCAGGATCGAGTTCTGGTCGCGCTTCCCCTCGCTGAAGGCCGTGTGGATGAAGTTGCCGTGCACCCGGATGCGCAGCCAGAGCGCGCCGAAGTGGCCGAGCACGACCTTGCCCTCCGTCGGCTCGCCGAGCAGGCACATGTCGGCGACGCCGCCGTGCGAGACGAGGTACCTGGTACCGGCCGCGTAACCGCGGTACGAGGCGCCCTGCGCGTCGCCGTACTGCGTCTTCTCGATCTCGCCGCAGACGGCGGCCAGCAGCACGTCGCCGCGCAGGCGCACGCCCGCCTCCTGCAGCGCGCGCACCGCCTCCACGTAGCAGGCCAGCGCGCCCTTCATGTTCGAGATGCCGAGGCCGTAGAGGCGGCCGTCGCGCTCGAAGGCGTGCGGCTGGAAGCCGGGCACGTCGCGGAGCCACGGCTCGCGCCCCGAGTACGACGTGTCCATGTGGCCGTTGAACATCAGGCTCTTGCCGCCGCCCGTGCCGCGCCACGTGCCGAGCACGTTCGCGCGGCTCTCCTCCACCTGCTGCCACTGCACGTGGAGCCCGAGCTCGTCGTACAGCTCGGCCATCCGGTGCGCCATCGCCTCCTCGTCGCCCGTGAAGCTCGCGACGTCGATCAGCGACGACGCCGTCGCGACGAGCCGCTCGCGGTCGACTGCGATCGTCATCGCACGTGCGGGAGCACCTGCTCGCCGAAGAGGCGGATCTGCTCCAGGCGATCCTCGCCCCACAGCTCGAGCATCACGTGCGTGCAGCCGGCCTCCCTGTACTCCTCGATCGCCGCGATGCAGTCGGCGGGCGTGCCGGCGATCGGGCGGCACTTGTCGAGGATCGCGTCCGTCACCTTCGCCTTCGCGGCGAGACGGCCGCCCTGCTCCATCGCCTCCGCAACCGGGCGGATCTCGTCCTGCTCCAGGCCGGCAAGGTCGAGCAGCGTGTCCGCCGCGCCCTGGATGTTCTGCACCTTGTTCGCGAGGTACATGCCGGCGATCTCCCGCGCGCCGTCGCGCCCGCGGTCGCGGTCGGTCGCGTGGATCGAGGCGACGACCGTGCAGCCGATGTCGATGTCCGCGCCGACGTTCTTCCGCGTGTAGCGGACGAATTCGGGCGTCGTGATCGACGGCGTCAGGCAGCCGTCGGCGATCTCGCCGGCGAGGGCCTGCATCTTCGGTGCGGTCGCGGCGATGTAGACGGGCGGCACCTCGCGCGGCGCGTGCGCGTCGGCTGCGAGCGCGGGGACGTCGGCGCTCCACGTGTCGCCGTCGTAGTCGAAGCGCTCGCCGCCGAGCACGCCGCGCGCGATCGCGACGGCGTCGCGCATCGGCCCCAGCGTCTTCTTCGTCTGCGTCTTCGTGTTGTTGAGGAAGATCTTCGACGTCCCGAAGCCGAGGATGAACCGCCCTGGGCCGGCCGCCTCCTGCACGACGCGCGCGTCCATCGCCGCCTGCACGGGATGCCGCGTCGACGCGGCGATGATCCCCCAGCCGATCGTCAGGCGCTCCGTTGCACGGCCCATCAGCGCCGCGACGCCCGTCGACGAGCGCGCCTCCATGCCGTGCTTGCGCCACCACGGGTACGCCTCGGCGAGCCAGATCGTGTCCATCCCCGCCTCGTCCATCGCCCGCGCCGACGCGAGCATCACGTCGAGCGGCTCCATGGTGAGCTGCATCACCCCGATGCGGAAGGGGACCGCCATGGTGAGCTACTGGGCGACCGAGCTCTGGACCTCGCGGTCGAGCGCCGCGAGCACCTGCGAGACCTGCTGGTTGACGATCGGCTGGAGCACGCGCTGCCCCATCGAGCCGACCGGGCCGGCGATCTTCACGTCCGCGGCCCACGCCATCGTCGTGCCGCCGCCGTCGGCCTCGCGGAGATCGAACGACGTGTGCATCGAGAGCATCGCGCCGACGCCGTTGCCGTTGATCTGGAGCGCCGCGTGCTCCGGCTCGCGCTCCTCGACCTTCTCCAGGTCGATCTTCATCTTCAGGCCGCCGAGCCCGAGCGGGATCTTCACGTTCGCCGTCCAGCGCTTGTCGTCGTGCACGTCGAAGC
>CAZBYA010000110.1:0-1189 GCA_964496175.1 uncultured Gaiellales bacterium
CGCTCAGCCTCCAAGGCGGCCCGGATGAACCGAACCAACGTGCTCAGGAACTACAGCTAGCGAGCGGGGTGCCGCCTGCGGGCGCTCTTGACCGTCCAGCCGAGGAACACGAACGCGAGCAGGAAGACGCAGACCCCGATGACCAGCAGGTAGAGCAGTCCGTGGACGACGGCGCCCACGATGCCGAGGGCGACTGCGATCAGGACGAGGAAGAGAAAGAGAGCCAGCTCTTACCGCCTCGCCAGGCGTCGAACGCCGTCCGGCCCGGCGTAGTCCAGGCCGTAGTGCCGGTAGAGCTCCGGCTCGTGCTCGGCGAGGAGCTCGTCGTCGGTTCCGACCGAGAGCGCGTCGCGGACCGTCCGCTTCGGATAGCGCACCTTGACCCACCCGGGGCCGACGACGGCGCCGCCGAGGGGAACGAACGTCAGGCGCCGGCGCCGGAGACCGCCGCCTTCGACGACGGAGGCGAACGCCGGGTCGTCGGTGCTCGTGTCGACGTAGATCGCCTCGAGCGTGCCGATCTTCTTGCCGTCCTCGTCGAGGACGTCCTGGAGGCGCCAGTCCCGAATGTTCTCGGCCTCGAACATCGCGCCCGCCCTACCCTACCCGTATCGGCGCAAACAGCTCTGCGCTACGCGACGACGAGCGGGAAGTACGGCGGCGCGAGCAGGTAGCCGATCCGCTCGGCGCCGCGGCCGCGCGCCATCTCGAGCGCGGGGGCGAGGCCGCCGACCGGGACGAGCCCGAGCTGTCGCGCCGAGGTCGCGTCGCGGCAGCCCGCGACGAGGACGGCGCCGAGCCGGTGCGCGGCGGCGTCGCAGGCGCTCCACTCGACGAACGGCTGCAGCGGGTGGCACGCGCGGCCGGCCCGGTACTCCGCGATCGCAGCCGTGTCCGCGACGGCGGCGCGCTCCGCGTCGGCCATCGCCGCGCTGTCGCGCGCCGTGCGCGGGTCGAAGAAGAGCGTCCGGTACGGCGTCTGCGTCGGCCGCGGGAAGCGGCGCGGCAGCGGGTGGACGAGGATCGCCGTCCCGCCGGCGGCGAGCGGCGGCCGGTTGCGCCACAGCCGCAGCGCGAGCCCGAGGCCGAGGTAGACCGCGCTGACGGGGTTCGGCCGCTCGCGCGGGCTGAACGGCGTCGTCGGCGGGATCCCGATCACGAGCGCGTCGAGCGGCCCGTCGAGCTCCGC
>CAZBYA010000110.1:1289-7129 GCA_964496175.1 uncultured Gaiellales bacterium
GCCGCCGGCCCGCCGTGCAGCACCGTCTCCGCGGCGGTGACGGTGACGACGAGGTCGGTCTCGACCAGCGCGCGGTTGACGCGCAGCGGCACGTTGCCGACCTGTCCGAGCTCGGTCAGGTCCTCCGCCTCCGCGTCGTGCACGATCACGCGCCCGCGGAAGCGGCGCCGGAAGTCCGGCGGCACGAGCAGCCCGATCTCCCGCGGCGTCGCGCGCCGCTGGAGGCCGCATGCGACGAGGATCGTCGTCTGGCGCACCCCGAGGCGCTCCAGCTCGTCCACGACGGCGGCGATCGCCGCGTGACGCGGGCCGGTGCCGGCCGCCGGGATCGGCAGCGGCGGCTGCTCGATCACCACCGTTGCTGTGCCGCCGCGGCGTGCGAGCTGCTCGAGCGGCGCGCCCGAGAGCGGGAACGCGAGCGCCTCGCGCACCGCCGCCGGCACGTCCTCGAGCGGCTCCGGCGGCTGCGGCGGGCGCAGGACGACGTCGTCGGGGCCGGTCTCGGCGACGACGAGGCGCGAGTCCGCGAGCAGCGGGATGCGCGCCATTCAGCTCCGCCGCGCGAGCGCCGCGGTGGCGCCGAGCGCGACGAAGACCCCGCCCGTCAGGTAGCGCCGCGCCCGCGCCGCGGTGCCCGAGCGGCGGACGCGGCCCGCGACCAGGTCGGCGAGCAGCGCGTACGTCGTGTCGGAGGCGAACGCGATCGCCGTGAACAGGCAGCCCAGCACGGCCACCTGGAGCGTCACCGAGCCGCGGTGCGCGTCCACGAACTGCGGCAGGAACGCGAGGAAGAAGATCGCCGTCTTCGGGTTCAGCAGGTTGACGACGACGCCCTGCGCGTACAGCCGCCGCAGCGGCGCCGGCTGGGTCTCGGTCGCCGCCTCGTCGCCGGAGAGGATCCGGCGGATGCCGAGCGCGATCAGGTAGGCGGCGCCGACGAGCTTCACGACGGTGAACGCCGTCGCCGAGGACGCGATCAGCGCCGACAGGCCGGCGGTCGCCGCGGCGACCTGGACGAGGCAGCCGCTCATGATCCCGAGGGCCGAGGCGAAGCCGGCGCGGCGCCCGCGGTCGACGCTGTGCGTGACGATGTAGGTGACGGCCGGCCCCGGCACGACGGCGAGCGCCAGCGACGCGAGGCAGAAGAGCGCGACCGTTCCGAGCGGCGGCATCAGGGAACCGCACGATAGAGGCGGAGGTACTGCGCGCGGAAGCCGCGCCGCGGCCAGAAGCGCGACGCGAGCAGGTTCACCGAGCGCCAGTCCGTCGTCACCGAGCGGAACCCGTGCTCGTGCGCCCAGCGGAGGGCGAACGCCGTCAGCGCCAGTCCCACGCCGGTGCCGCGGACGTCGTCGAGCGTTGCCGCATGCGCCAGGTCGATGTTGTCGGGCGGGACGCGCAGATCGCCCTCCGGCCTGCGGAAGAGGACGACGTGGCCGACCGTGCGGCCGTCGCGCTCCGCGACGAAGTGGAAGAACGTCTCCGGGTCGTCCCAGAGGTCGGCCCACTCGCGCCGGAACGACGCCCGCGGGGGCACGCGGATGCCGGAGAAGCTCGGCGGCCGCGCCTGGAGCGACCACAGCACCTCGTCGAGCTCGGCGACGGCCTCGAGGTCGTCCGGCGTCCCGGGCCGGATCGTGCCGCCGAACTCGACGGGCGCCGCCGGCTCCGTCTCGCGCACCGCCCAGCAGAACTGGCAGCCGAACGCGAGCCGGAACCAGACGTCGAGCAGCGCCCGGTCGTGCGCCGGCACCGCGACCGCGTAGCGGGAGATGCCGCCCCAGTGCTCGGCCATGGCGGCGAAGAGGTCGCGCAACGCCTCCGGCTCGGAGGCGGCGCAGCCGGCGAAGCCGACGCGCGCAACGTCGCCGTCGAGGGCGCCGGCCAGGTACGCGACCGCCTCGCTGCCGCGCACGGCCACGAGCCCGCCGTCGGGGACGTGCGCGTGGAAGTCCTCCACGTCGGGCAGCAGGGTCTCCGACGCCTTCTGGCCGGCGAACCGCTCGGCGAGCAGCCTCGCCGCCTGGCCGCGGAAATCCTCGAGGGGGTGGATCTCCAGCCTCGGCATCCCGGCCCGACGATACCGTTGAGCCGATGCCCAAAACGCTGACCGGGGCGGAGCTCCAGCTCGACGACGCGCCCGCGCGCGAGTGCGACCTGTTCGTCGTCGACGGCAACAACCTCGCCTACCGCGCCTTCTTCGCGCTGCCCGAGGAGCTGCAGACGACGGACGGCCAGCCGACGAACGCGCTGCTCGGGTTCACGAACATGCTCTTCAAGCTGCTCGCCGACTACCGGCCGAAGGGCGTTGCCGTCGCGTGGGACTCGCGCCCCGTGCACCGCGCCGCTGTCGCGGAGGCGGCGGAGGTCGCGTACAAGGAGGGGCGTCGGCCGATGCCGGACCTGCTGCGCGAGCAGTTCCCGCGTTTCCGGCCGATCGTCGAGGCGTTCGGCTACCGCAACCTCGAGTTCGAGGGCTGGGAGGCCGACGACGTGATCGCCACGCTGGCGACGCGAGCCGACGCCGCCGGGATCAGGACGTGCGTCGTCTCGACCGATCGCGACGCGTTCCAGCTCTGCAGCGAGAACGTCTGCCTGATGATGACGCCGCGCGGCGTCGCGGACGTCAACGTCTACACCCCCGCGCGGGTCGAGGCGCGCTACGGCGTCACGCCGGAGCAGGTGCCCGACTTCATCGGACTGAAGGGCGACACCTCGGACAACATCCCCGGCGTCCCCGGCATCGGCGACAAGACTGCCGGACAGCTGATCGCGCAGTACGGCTCGCTCGACGCGGTGATCGAGCACGCGGACGAGCTCTCGCCGGCGCGGCGCAAGAACATCACGGAGCACGCGGAGCTGGCGCGCACATCGAGGGAGCTCGCCACGATGCGGCGCGACCTCGACATCGACTGCGATCCGGCGCAGCTCGTGCTCGAGCCGCCCGACCGGGCGCAGCTGAAGGAGATCTTCCGCCGCTTCGAGTTCCGCGCGCTGTTGAACCGCGTCGACGAGCTGGACGCGGCGGTGCCGTCGGCGCCGCTCAAGGTGACCGGCGTCGAGGTGCCGTGGCGCGAGGGGGAGCTCGACTTCCGCGGCGTCGTCGGCTACGCGGCGCTCGGCGACCGAGCGGCGGTCGCCACGGGCGAGGAGGTCGTCGTCGCGCCGCGGCCGGCGACCGTCGAGGGCGAGCTCGTCGTGCACGACGCCAAGTCGCTGCGCGTGGAGGCCCGCGACGACACGCTGCTCGCCGCGTACCTGATCGACCCGGGTCGCGCCGGCTACGAGCTCTCCGACCTGGCCGCCGAGTACGGCGTCGAGCTGGTGCCGAGTCCGGAGGCCGAGGAGGAGACGACCGCGCTCGTCCGCGCCGCGGAGACGCCGCGGCGCCTGCTCGAGCCGCTGCTCGCGCGCCTCGACGAGCGCGGCGTCACCGACCTGTACCGCACCGTGGAGCTGCCGCTCACGTCGGTGCTGGCGGCGATGGAGGACGCGGGCGTCAAGATCGACACGTACCGGATGGGCGAGATCACCGCGCGGCTCGCCGACCGGGTCGAGGAGCTCGAGTCGAGCGCGTACGAGCTCGCGGGCGAGGAGTTCGTGCTCGGCTCGACGCAGCAGGTCGGCCGCATCCTCTTCGAGAAGCTCGGCCTGACGGCGGGGCGCAAGGGCAAGACGGGCTACTCGACCGACGCGAAGGTGCTGCGCTCGATCCGGCACGAGCACGAGCTCGTCGGCGTGCTCGAGGAGTGGCGCGAGCTGTCGAAGCTGCTGAACACGTACCTGGGGCCGCTGCCGTCGCTGATCTCCGAGCGCGACGGGCGCCTGCACACGACGTTCAACCAGACCGTCGCGGCGACCGGCCGGCTCTCGACCAGCGACCCGAACCTCCAGTCGATCCCGATCCGCACCGATCTCGGCCGCGAGATTCGCTCGGCGTTCGTCGCGGAGGAGGGGCACCGCCTGCTCTCCGCCGACTACTCGCAGATCGAGCTGCGCATCCTCGCCCATGTCTCCGGCGAGCCGAAGCTGCGCGAGGCGTTCGAGCGCGGCGAGGACATCCACACCGCGACCGCGACCGAGGTGCTCGGGGTCGAGCCGGCGAAGCTGACGAGCGCGCAGCGGTCGATCGCGAAGATGATCAACTTCGGGATCGTCTACGGGATCTCGGCGTTCGGGCTGTCCGAGAACCTCGAGATCCCGCGCGACGAGGCGCAGCGCTACATCGACGCGTACCTGGCGCGCTTCCCGCACGTGCAGGACTTCATCGGGCGCACGATCGAGCAGGCGACCGCCGACGGCTACGTCACCTCGCTGCTCGGCCGGCGGCGCCCCGTGCCGGAGCTGCGCGCGTCGAACCGGCAGACGCGCGGCTTCGGCGAGCGCGTCGCCGTCAACTTCGTCATGCAGGGCTCGAACGCGGACATCATCAAGGTGGCGATGATCCGGATCGCGCGGCGCCTGCGCGAGGAGGGCCGCGGCGCCCGGCTCGTGCTGCAGGTGCACGACGAGCTGCTGCTCGAGGTGCCCGAGCCGGAGGTCTCGAAGGTGCGCGAGCTCGTGCGGGCGGAGATGTGCGGCGCCTACGACCTCGACCCCGCGCTCGCCGTCGACGTCGGCGTCGGCGACAACTGGGCGGAGGCGAAGAGCTGACGAAATGGGCCGCGCCGGCCCGCCTCGGGGAAAGCGCGGCACCGGTTTCGCTCTCCGAGCCGGTTTTCCGGCGCGGGGAGACGGGATGCCGGCCGATGCTGGCTATACTTCGCGGCCGCTTTGGCTAGCAACGACCTCATGCAGACCGAGCCCGGCGTCTGGGTCCAGGGCCCCGACGGCGAGCTGATCCCCGACTACGAGTCGACCTTCCCCGAGATCAACGAGGGGCAGGTCGTCCACGGCACCGTCGTCCGCGTCGACAAGGACGAGGTGCTGGTCGACATCGGTTACAAGTCGGAAGGGGTCATTCCGGTCTCCGAGCTCTCGATCCGCCGGTCGGTCAACCCGGCCGACGAGGTCTCGGTCGGCGACGAGATCGACGCGCTCGTCCTGACGAAGGAGGACGCGGAGGGGCGCCTGATCCTGTCGAAGAAGCGCGCCCGCTTCGAGCTGGCGTGGAAGAACATCGAGCACGCCGCCGAGTCGGGCGACCCCGTCAACGGGCGCGTGATCGAGGTCGTCAAGGGCGGGCTGATCCTCGACCTCGGCGTGCGCGGCTTCCTGCCGGCGTCGCTGGTCGACATCCGCCGCGTGCAGGACCTCGACGAGTTCCTCGGTCAGGAGCTGCGCGCGAAGGTGATCGAGCTGAACCGCTCGCGCAACAACGTCGTGCTCTCGCGCCGCGCCGTGCTCGAAGAGGAGCGCAAGGAGCAGCGGCAGCAGATCCTCGACAAGCTCCAGCCCGGCGACGTCGTCGAGGGGCAGATCTCCAACATCGTCGACTTCGGCGCGTTCGTCGACCTCGACGGCATGGACGGCCTGATCCACATCTCCGAGCTGTCGTGGTCGCACGTCAACCATCCGTCCGAGGTGCTCGAGATCGGGCAGACCGTGCAGGTGAAGGTGCTCGACATCGACCGCGACCGCCAGCGCATCTCGCTCGGCCTGAAGCAGACACAGAGCGACCCGTGGCAGCAGGTGCTCGACAGCTACCACGAGGGCGACGTCGTCGAAGGCCGCGTGACGAAGGTCGTCACCTTCGGCGCGTTCGTCGAGATCCTCCCGGGCGTCGAGGGCCTCGTGCACATCTCCGAGCTCGCGCAGCACCACGTCGAGAACCCGCGCGAGATCGTCGCGCAGGGCCAGCCGGTGAACGTGAAGATCATCGAGGTCGACGGCGAGCGCCG
>CAZBYA010000111.1:0-7006 GCA_964496175.1 uncultured Gaiellales bacterium
CATCTAGCCCCGCCTGCGGCAAACCCCGCATGAGTCACCGTCGGCGAGGCCCTAAGGTGGGCCGATCGCGCACCACTCCGCCTCCTTCAGCCTGACCCTGCGGGTGCGCCTGCAGAACACGCCGGGCGCGTTCGCCGGGCTCGCGGCCGCGATCGCGGACTGCGGCGGGCTGCTCGACGCGATCGACCTCGTCCGCGTCGAGGAGGGGACGAAGGTCCGCGACGTCACGGTGCTCGCGACGGACGCCGCGCACGCGGAGGCGATCACCGCCGCGTGCGCGGGTCTCCCGGACGTGGAGGTCGAGAAGGTCTCCGACCGGACGTTCCTGCTGCATCTCGGGGGCAAGATCCACATGGACGCGAACGCGCCGGTGAAGACGCGCGACGACCTGTCGATGGCGTACACGCCCGGTGTCGCACGCGTCTGCCAGGCGATCGCGGCCGATCCGGACAGCGCCTGGAACCTGACGATCAAGCGCAACACCGTCGCCGTGGTCAGCGACGGCACGGCCGTGCTCGGGCTGGGCGACATCGGCCCGGCGGCGGCGATGCCCGTGATGGAGGGGAAGGCGCTCCTGTTCAAGGAGTTCGCGGGCGTCGACGCGTGGCCGATCTGCCTCGACACGACCGACCCGGACGAGATCGTCGAGACGGTCGCGGCGATCGCGCCGGGCTTCGGGGGCATCAACCTCGAGGACATCTCCGCGCCCCGGTGCTTCGAGATCGAGCGCAGGCTGCGCGAGCGGCTCGACATCCCGGTGTTCCACGACGACCAGCACGGGACGGCGGTGGTCGTGCTCGCGGCGTTCGTCGGGGCGCTGCGCGTGGTCGGCAAGCGGATCGAGGACGTGCGCGTCGTCGTCTCCGGCGTCGGCGCGGCCGGCGTCGCGGTCACGGACACGCTCCAGGCGGCGGGAGTCGCGAACGTCGTCGGCTGCGACAGCAAGGGCGCGATCCACCGCGGACGCCCGGGGCTCGACGCCGTGAAGGCCGCGTACGCGGAGCGGACGAACCCGGAGGGGCTGACCGGCTCCGCCGACGACGTGCTCGCCGGCGCCGACGTCTTCGTCGGCCTCTCGCGCCCCGGCGCCGTCACCGTCGACGGCATCCGGAGCATGAGGGACGGCGCGGTCGTGTTCGCGATGGCGAACCCGGTCCCGGAGATCGCGCCCGAGGAGATCGCCGGTCTCGCGGCGGTGGTGGCCACCGGCCGCTCGGACTACCCGAACCAGATCAACAACGTGCTCGCCTTCCCGGGCATCTTCCGCGGCGCGCTGGACGTGCGCGCGTCGGCGATCACGCCCGCGATGGAGGTGGCGGCCGGGCATGCGATCGCGGGCGTGATCCCGGCGGGCGAGCTCGCGCCCGACTACATCGTCCCCAGCGTCTTCAATCGCAGCGTCGTCACCGAGGTGGCGGCGGCGGTCGCTCGGGCGGCCGAGCGCGACGGTGTCGCGCGGCGGGGCAGCGACGCCGCCGGCGTCCGTGCCGGCTGAGCCGATACCTTCGGCCGATGCAGACGCTCGCGCAGCTCGAGGAGGCGATCCGCGGCTGCTGGAGCGAGGACACCGCCGAGCCGGACGACGGCTGGACGCCGGACAACCCGAGCCGCGGCCAGTGCGACATCACGTCGCTCGTCGTGCACGACCTCCTGGGCGGGGAGCTGCTCGGTGCCGACGTCTTTCGCGACGGCGTCCGCATCGAGGGGCACATGTGGAATCGGCTCCCGTCCGGGGTCGAGGTCGATCTGACCCGGGAGCAGTTCAGGAACGGCGAGGTGGTCGGCGAGCCCGTGGTGCGGACGCGGACTGCCGCGATCGCGGACCCGTCCCATCCGCGCTACCACCGCTACGAGCAGTACCTCGTCCTCTCGGCCCGCGTCCGCGATCGCCTCGGGCTCGCGCCGCTGCCGAGCTTGTAACAGTCTGTTACAAGCGCTCTGCGGCTCTCCCGCGGGATTCCCGGAACGCTTGTAACAGTCTGTTACTAAGTCCCGAGCCGGAGCGGAGGGGCCGGGGGGCGGCCCCTCCGCTCCGGTGGGTGCTACAGCGCCGCGGCGAGCTGCGTCAGCAGCGTCGCCTGCGCGGCCGTCAGCGCCTTGCCGGACTGCGCGGCGACCTCGTTGTCGAAGGCGCCGATGATGTTCGCCTTCGCGTTCGCCTGCCCGCGCGCCGCGGCGGCCGCGGCGGCGTTCAGCTTCGCGCAGAGGCTGTTCGCGATCCCCGCCTTCGTCGAGAACTGCTGCACGAGGGCGCAGAGGCTGGTCGCGTCCACCGTCACCGTGAAGGACGTCGAGCCCGATCCCGTGTTCCCGGCGTTGTCGGTCGCGCTCGCCGAGAAGGTGTGCGAGCCCGGCCCGAACGACCAGGCCGGCCCCGACACGCCGGCGCAGCTGCTCGAGGCGACGCCGGAGAGGGCGTCGCTCGCCGAGCACGAGATCGCCACCGACTGGTCGACGGAGTACGTGCCTGCGTTGCCGGAGTAGCTCACCACCGGCGCCGTCTTGTCGACGTTCACCGTGTAGGTGGCGGAGCCGACGTTGCCCGCGTTGTCGCTGCACGTCGCCGTCAGCAGCATGCCCGCGCCCTCGCCGGTGGACGTCGACGACGTCGTGCAGTTGGACGCGTCGATGCCCGAGCCCGTGTCGGTCCAGTTCCAGTTGACCGTGACGTCGCTCGAGTTCCAGCCGGCGCCGTTCGCGGCGGGGCTCTGCGTCGGCGCCGCGGCGGGCGGCGTCGTGTCGCCGGGCCGGATCGCGAACAGGGAGACGACGTCGATCGGGTTCTTGTTGCTGCCCGAGAAGCTGATGCCGTCGATCTCGGCTGCCGCCGCGGCCGTGAGCCCGGGGAAGCTCGACAGCGGGACGAGGTTCGTCCCCGCCGTCAGCGACAGACTCGTCTGATACGTCGCCCCGGTCCCGTCGCGGAGCTCGATCGAGAGGAACGGGTTGTTCACCTGCACCATCTGGATGACGATCTCGTCGCTCAGGCTGAGCGCCAGGTGCAGCGGCGTGCCCTTCCCACCGTTCGGGTTCGGGCTCCACGGGACGTTGGCCTGGGTGCCGATCTCCGTGCCGTACGAGAAGTGCTGCTCGGGGGAGTACGTGTTCGGCCCGCCCCACGACGCGGTTCCCTGCGTGGCGTCGATCGCCATCTGCGCCGGGAACGGCCCGAAGTGGCAGCTGCCGCCGTCGCGCATCGCCAGCTCGCGGGCGCCGCCGATGATCGACGGATGCTGGTAGTAGACGAACTTCGAGTTGCCGCAGGTCGACCACGACCCGCTGCCCGCTGTGAACGCGTCGATCACGATGTCGTGCGGGCCCGCAGAGCCTGCAAGCGCCGATCCTGCGCCGACCGCGAGGAGCGCTCCCGCCGCGAGCGCTGTCGCAGCGAGCGCCCGCGCGAACCCGCGGCGCCGCCCGTGCCTGGACCGCGTACCGAATGCCCTCATCTTTCCTCCCTCAGACGCCTGAGTCGGCGGGGAGCCCGAGCAGCCGCAGAACCCGGTCTCCCCGCCTTAGCCACGGCGGAGTGTCCTCGGCGCCGCTAACGATCCGCTAACGCCCGTGCGTAGGGTTCGGTTCCGTGGGTCTCGAGCTCCGTCTGCTGTGCCCCCTCGCGGCCGAGGTGGACGGCGTTCCGCTGCGGCTCGGCGGGCCGAAGCGGCGCGCCGTGCTGGCGCTGCTCGCGACCCGCCCGGGGACGGTCGTCTCCGCGGACTGGCTGGTCGATGCGCTCTGGGGCGACGAGCCGCCGCCGACGGCGGCGACCGCGCTCCAGGGGCACGTCTCGAGCCTGCGGCGCCTCCTCCAGGCGGACGCGATCGTCACCCGCGCCCCCGGCTACGTGCTCCAGCTCGACCCGGAGGCGATCGACGCGCGGCGCTTCGAGCGCCTCGTCGAGGAGGCGCGCGCGCAGCCGCCGCCCGAGCGGGCGGCCACGCTGCGCCTGGCGCTCGGGCTCTGGCGGGGGCCGGCGCTCGCCGATCTCCTCGGCAGCGTGGACAGCCTGCGGGAGGAGGCCGAGCGGCTGGAGGGCCTGCGCCTGGCGGCGAGCGAGGAGCTCTTCGACGCCGAGCTGGCGCTCGCGCAGCACGCGGCGCTCGTCCCCGAGCTGGAGGCGTTCGTGCGCGCCGAGCCGCTGCGCGAGCGGGCCGTCGGGCAGCTGATGCTGGCGCTCTACCGCAGCGGCCGGCAGGCCGACGCGCTCGCGACCTACCGCCGGTTCCGGGACGAGCTGAACGACGCCCTGGGGCTCGAGCCGGACCAGGACCTCCGCGAGCTCGAACGGCGGATCCTCGTCCAGGACGCGGAGCTCGCGCCGCCGGTCGCCGAGTCGCGGCGGGCCGCACCGCGCCGGCTGCCGCTCAGCGTCGCGGCCGTCGGCTTCGAGCCGGACGGACCGGCCGACCTCGACGCCGAGGCGTACGCGCAGACGACCGCGCGGGCCCGCGAGGCCGTCCGGCTCGTGCTCGAGAGCCACGGCGGCACGGTGGAGCGGGCGGGCGCCGCGCTGCTCGCGCTCTATGGCGCCCCGGCGCCGAGCGAGGACGACGCGCTGCGGGCCGTGCTGGCGTCGCGCGCCGCTCTCGCGGCCGTCGACGCGCTCCGCGACGAGAGCGGTGTCCGCATCCCGGTCCGCGCCCGGGCCGGCGTCGCGAGCGGGGAGTCGTTCGGCGGGGAGAGCCCCGCGGTCGAGCACGCGCTCCGCCTGCAGGCGGGCGCCGCGCCGGGTGAGCTCGCGCTCGACGAGGCGACCTGGGTGCGCTCGCGGCCGCGGGAGCTGCGGCTCGACCGGCCGTTCGCGGGACGCGACCCCGAGCGGCGGCGCCTGGCGGAGCTCCACGCCGACGCGGTGCGCGAGGGGCGCGGTGCGTTCGCCGCGCTCGTCGGGCCCGCCGGGATCGGCAAGTCGCGCCTCGCGGAGGAGCTCGTCGCATCCGTCCTGCCGCCGCGGCTCCTCCGAACGCGGTGCCTCTCCTACGGGGACGGCATCGGGCTCCTGCCGGCGGCGGAGCTCGTGCGCGGGGCTGCCGGGCTCGCGGCGGACGCGACCGCCGATACGGCCCGCTCGCGGCTCGCGGAGGTGCTGCCGGACGACGAGCGCCGCGCGGCCGCCGTCGAGCAGCTCCTCGTCGTCCTGGGTCTCGGCGGCGAGGCCGCGGAGCGGGACCACGGCTGGGCGGTGCGCCGCCTGCTCGAGGCCGCCGCGCGGCGCGCGCCCCTGCTCGTGGTCGTCGACGACCTGCACTGGGCGGACGCGGCGTTCCTCGAGATCGTCGAGCGGCTGGCCGAGCCGGTCGACGCGCCGGTCGTCGTCGTCGCGACGACGCGCCGGCTGCCCGACGCCCGGCTCGGCGGCGAGGTGCTCGAGCTCGCACCGCTCGACCTCGCCGCCTGCACGCAGATCGTCGAAGGGCTGCTCGGCGGCGAGATCGAGCCGCGGTCGCTGGGCCTGCTCGTCGAGCGGTCGGGCGGGAACCCGCTCTACCTCGAGGAGCTCGTCCTCGACCTGCGCGCCTCCGGCCGGCTGCACGCGGACGCGGCCTGGCGGCTCGACGACGCGGGAGCGGCACCGCCGCCGTCGCTCCACTCGCTGCTCGCGGCGCATCTCGAGAGCCTCCCCGAGGCGGAGCGCGACCTGCTCTGCCGGTGCTCCGTGCTGGGCCGGTCGTTCCGGCTCGGCGAGCTCGCCGCGCTCGCCGGCGACGAGGAGACCGTCGACGAGCTCGCCGGCCTGCTGCGCGCGGGGCTGCTGCAGCCGTCGCCGGGCCAGGACGACCTCGAGTTCCGGCACGTGCTCATCCGCGACGCGGCCTACGCGTCGCTGCCGCTGGAGTCCAAGGCGGATCTGCACGAGCGCTTCGCGGCACACCTCGAGACCGTCCCCGACGCGGGCCCGGAGCGGGAGGCGCTCGCCGTGTACCACCTCGACCAGGCGTTTCGGGCCCGGTCGACGCTCGCGCCGCACGCGCCGCAGCTTGCGGCCGCCGCGGCCGCGCTCGCCGTGCGGACGGCATCGCTCGGTCGCGCGCTCTTCGCGCGCGGCGACGCGGCGGCGGCGAGCGCGCTGCTCGCGCGGGCGGTCGAGCTCGACCCGGACGATGCGCTCGCGGCCGTCGAGCTGGGACGAGCCCGGCTCGACGTCGGCGAGCTCCAGGCGGCGGACGAGGCGTTCGCGCTCGCCGCGGCCGGTCCCCTCGCCGAGCGGGCGCGGCTGGGCCGGCTCGAGGTTCGGCTCCATACCGACCCGGCGTCCGACCTCGACACGGCCGGCCGGGAGATCGCGACCCTGCTCGCGGGATTGCGCAGCCGGGGCGACGACGAGGGGACGGTCGAGGCGCTGCTCGCGAGCGCGTACGTCTCGCTGATGCGCGGGCGGATCGGGGAGCTCGCCGCGACGCTGGAGGAGGCGCTGCCCGTGGCGCGGCGCTCGGGGCGGTCGCGCGCGGAGGCGGAGCTGCTCTTCCTGCTCTGCGGCGCCTGCTGGTACGGGCCGATCGCCGTCGACGACGGGATCGCGCGCTGCGAGGAGGTGCTGGCGGAGGCGCGCGACCATCCCGTCGTCGAGGCGGCCGCCCTCCAGGCGGTCGCCGTCCTGCGCGCGATGCGCGGCGAGGTCGAGACCGCGCGGGAGCTCGTGGCGGCGTCGCGGGCGATCCGCCGCGAGATCGGCCAGCTCGTCGGGGCGGCGGCGTCGGCGATCGACGCGGGCGTCGTCGAGCTGCTCGCCGGCGACCACGCCGCAGCCGAGCGCGTCCTGCGCGGCGGCTACGCGGAGCTCGAGCGCCTCGGCGAGACCGGGTACTTCTCGACGCTCGCGACGCTGCTGGCCGAGGCGCTGGAGGCGCAGGGCCGGCTCGACGAGGCGCGCGGGTTCGCGGCGGCGGCAGCGGCCGCGGCGGCGGAGGGCGACGCCGCGTCGCAGGTCGGGTGGCGCGTCACGGAGGCGCGGGCGCTGGCGCAGGCGGGCGCGGGCGCGGAGGCGGAGCGCGTCGCCGCCGAGGCG
>CAZBYA010000112.1:0-6886 GCA_964496175.1 uncultured Gaiellales bacterium
ACGTCCTGCACCGTGATCGTGCCGCCCGTCGCCGACGCGAGCTGGTCGAGCGTCGACTCGGCGTCGCGGTAGGCGCCGCGCCCGCCGCGCGCGATCAGCGCGAGCGCCGCGTCCGGCACGTCGATCTCCTCGGCGTCCGCGATCAGCCGCAGCTTCCGCACGAGCTCCGGCAGCCGCGGCCGCTGGAACACGAACGTCTGGCAGCGCGAGCGCACCGTCGGCAGCACCTTCTGGAGCTCCGTCGTGCAGAAGACGAAGAGGAGGTGGGGCGGGGGCTCCTCGATCAGCTTCAGGAGCGCGTTCCACGCCGCATCCGTCAGCTGGTGCGCCTCGTCGAGGATGTAGACCTTCGAGCGGCCCTCGACCGGCTGCAGCACGACGCGCTCGCGGATCTCGCGGATGTCGTCGATGCCGCGCTGGGAGGCGGCGTCCATCTCGATCACGTCGAGCGAGGTGCCGTTCGCGATCGCGACGCACGCGTGGCAGGTGTTGTCGGGGTGCGCGGTCGGCCCCTGCTCGCAGTTGACCCCCTTCGCGAGGATCCGCGCGAGCGAAGTCTTGCCGGTGCCGCGCGGGCCTGCGAACAGGTACGCCTGCCGGACCTTCCCCTGCTCGATCGCGTTCGTCAGCGTCCGGACGACCGCCTCCTGCCCGACCACGTCAGCGAAGGTCTGCGGGCGGTACTTCCGGTACAGCGCGGTCACGCGCCGATTCAAGCAGATACGGCCGCGACGCCCTCCCGGGCGTTCTGGAGCGGCCCGGCGGGCTCTTCCGTGTCCGCGTGCGCGGCCTGCTCGAGCGGCAGCCGGAGCTCGAAGACGGCCCCGGGGCCCGCGCCGGGACGGACGCCGGCGGAGCCGCCGTGCGCCCGCGCGATCGCGGCGACGATGGCGAGGCCGAGGCCCGCGCCGCCCTCGCGGCGCGTCCGCGACGTGTCGGAGCGGGCGAAGCGCTCGAAGATCCGCTCCTCGGCGCCGGCCGGCACCCCGGGCCCGCCGTCGGCGACGCTGATCACGACCTGGTTGCCGTCGGCGTGCGCCGACAGCTCGATCCGCGCGTACTCCTCCGTGTGCTGGGCGGCGTTCTCGAGCAGCGCGTCGAGCGCGGCCCGCAGCAGGGTCTCGTCGGCGGTGACTGTGACGTCGACGATCGAGCCGAGGCGCCAGGCGCGCGGTGCGATCCCCGCCCAGCGCATGAAGACGTCCTCGAGGAAGGCGACGAGCGGCACCTCGCCGATGGCGACGAGACCGGGCTGCTCGACGCGCGCGAGCATCAGCACCCGCTCGACGATGCTCTCCACGCGCGCCAGCTCGTCGAAGGCGACGTCCAGCTCGGGCTGCTCGCCGCCGAGCCGCCGCTGGAGCAGCTCCAGGTGCCCGCGCGTGATCGTCACGGGCGTCCGGAGCTCGTGCGAGACGTTCAGGAGCAGTCGCTCCTCCTGGTCGAGCAGCCGCGCCCGCTCGTCCGCGAGCGCGCCCACGACCGTCAGCGCCTGCGCGCGCCTGCGCGCGTGCCAGACCATGGCCAGGAACATCGCCGACATCAGCGGCACCTCGAACAGCTCGCCCCAGAGCTGGATGCCGGCGAAGGCGTCCGCCATGATCGACGCGCCCGTCGCGACGATCACCGCGCCGAGCACGAGCCCCGTCGTCGGCAGCGGCCAGACGCGGAAGCCGTAGAGCAGCGTCAGGCTGATCCAGATGACGTGGAAGGGGATCGTCTCCCAGGACGGCCACGCCACCATCGCGGCGACGCAGAACGCCGAGAGCAGCACCCAGCCGGCGTCGAGCGACGGCGCGCTACGCGACGGCCAGGCGGTAGCCCGCATGCCTCACGGTCTCGATCGGCCAGGCGGGCCCGAGCTTCTTGCGCAGCCGGCGCACGCAGACGTCGACGACGTTCGAGCCCGGGTCGAAGCTGTAACCCCAGACCTCGGAGAGCAGCCGCTCCCGGCTGAGCACCTCGCCCGCGTGCGCGACGAGGTGGTAGAGGAGGCGGAACTCGCGGTCGGAGAGGTCGATCGCCGTGCCGCCGGCCTGCGCCCGCCGCCGCGCGAGGTCGAGCTCCAGCCCGCCGACGCGGATGCTCGCGCCCTCGACCGACTCGAGCCCGCGCCGCAGGTGCACGCGCACGCGGGCGACCAGCTCCTCGAACGAGAACGGCTTCGAGAGGTAGTCGTTGGCGCCGAGGTCGAAGCTGCGCAGCTTCGTCGGCAGGTCGGAGCGGGCCGAGAGGATCAGCACCGGCACGTCGGAGTTCGTCCGCCGCAGCTCGGCGAGCAGGCGCAGGCCGTCCATGCGGGGCAGCAGCAGGTCGAGCACGACGAGGTCGTACGCCCCGCCGGCGGCGAGCCGCAGGCCGGCGACGCCGTCCTCGGCCCCGTCGACCACGAAGCCCTCGGCCTCGAGCCCCTCCCGGAGGAACTCCAGGATCCGGGGCTCGTCCTCGATGACGAGAACCTTCATCCCCTCCGCACCCGGGCGGCAGCCTACAGCCCCCTTCGGGGACCTGCAAAGCGCCGCCGGGCGCGGAGGGGCAGGGCTACGCGGCGAGCCGGTCGTGCTCGGAGCGGCGCGAGGGCAGGGCGTGGAGCCTGCTCGAGCGCTCCGCCCGGGCCTGCCGGTCGCTGCGGATGCCGTGGCCGAGCAGCCAGACGAGGCCGTAGACCACGGTCGCCGCGAGGATCGCGTTCAGTGTGATGAGCGTCGTGAGTGTCATGCCGAGAGGGTTCCCGTCCCGCCTGAGGGCACCGTGAAGCGAACCTGAGAGTTCGATGTGAGTGACGCCCGGATGACGGCGAGATGACAGTTTCGTCACGAAGCTAGGAAACCGGATCGCCGCGCGATATATCCGCCGCGGTGAGCGCGACCGCCCGCAAGGCATCGTTGACGGCGCTCGGCGTCCTGATCGTCGTGGCGCTGATCGCCGCGTACGTGTCGTTCCTGACGAACGGGCCGACGCCGTACCGCGTGCCGGTCGCGAATGCGGCCTCCGGCCAGAAGGCCGTCAACCTGACGCTCCAGACGGTCGCCGCGGCGGGCACGACGGCGCCGAACCAGGACTGGGTCTCCTACCTCGTCGACGAGAACGGCACGTGGAAGCGCTCGACGATCTGGACGCTGCCGGCGAACGCGCTCGTGCACGTGACGATCTACAACTTCGACACGATGACCGGGCTGCGCAACCCGTTCCTCGGGCAGGCGCGCGGCATCGTCGGCGGCACGTTCTCGGTGGACGGCAAGCCCATGCAGGTGCTGAGCCCGGACGAGGCGTCCCACACGTTCGCGATCCCCGACTACGACCTGATCGTGCCGATCAAGGGCATCGCCAGCCACGCGAAGAACCCGTGCGCCGCCGCGCCGTGCTCGCTGTCGAACACGCACGAGACGATCACCTTCTCGTTCCGCACCGGCAAGCCCGGCCACTACCGCTGGCAGTGCTTCGTGCCGTGCGCCTTCGGGTTCGTCTACGGCTTCGGCGGCCCGATGCAGACGATCGGCTACATGGACGGGTACGTGAATGTCGTTTAGGACGCACGTCGGCCGCATCACGGCGCTGACGGTGATCGGCGTCGCGATCGTCCTCCCGCTCGTCATCTTCGTGCTCGGCCCGCACATGCCCCCCGGCAAGGGCAGTGAGATGGCGAAGAGCCAGGTGTTCGACAACACCGTCCTGCTCGTCGTGATGACGCCGTTCACGGTCTTCATCCTCGTCTACCTGGCCTACGCGCTCTGGGCGTTCCGCGCGCCGAAGAACGAGACCGAGCCGACCGACGGCGCGCCGATCCGCGGCCACTTCCGGGCCCAGGTCGCCTGGCTCGTGACGACGACCGTCTCCGTCCTCTTCCTCGCGGTCTTCGGCAGCACGGAGCTGCTCGCGTCGAACGGCTCCGGCGGCGGCGGCGGCCCGAGCCCGGTCGCCAAGCCGAGCGGCCAGGTCCTGCCGGTGCAGGTGATCGGCCAGCAGTGGGAGTTCACGTACCGCTACCCGACGTACGGCGGGGTGGAGACGTCGGAGCTCGTGATCCCGGCCGGGCAGCAGATCGCCTTCCACGTCACCTCCCTCGACGCCATCCACTCGTTCTGGGCCTACGAGCTCGGCGTCAAGGCCGACGCGAACCCCGGCGTCGACAACATCGCGTACGTGAAGCCGGAGCGGCTCGGGTCGTTCCACATCCGCTGCGCCGAGCTCTGCGGCCTCTGGCACGGCTACATGTACGAGACCGGCCGCGTCGTCAGCTCCTCCGACTTCGCGTCGTGGATCGCCGCGCGGCGCGCCCAGTTCGGCCCGGTCGCCAAGTACCTGCCGCCGTACGCCACGTCCTACGCCCCCGACCCCCAATTCCGCGGATGAACCTGCGCCGTCTGATCGGCTTCAACCTCCTCACCGGAGTCGTGCTCGGCATCGTCGGCTTTTACGTCGGCTGGTGGATCGGGCACTTCGTCCAGGGCCCGAGCCTCGCCTACCTGACCGGCGGCTCGGATCAGGCCGACATCTCGCTCTTCGTCGGGTACTTCACCGGCGTCGTCGGCTTCCTGGTCGGCCTCGGCTTCGCCAACTACCCGGTCCAGCGCATGCTCGGCAAGCCGGCGTCGCTGCGCGAGAAGGAGACCCAGGGAATCGGCCGCTACTTCAGCCTCTGCACCGACCACAAGGTCGTCGGCATCCAGTACCTGATCGGGATCGGCGCCTTCATCTTCATCGGCGGCCTGAACGCGATGCTGATCCGCTTCGAGCTGATGCGGCCGCAGCACCTCGTCTGGAACGGCAACAACTACCTCACCCTCGTCGGCCTGCACGGCACGATGATGATGGGGATGATGACGAGCGGGATCCTCGGCCCGTTCGCCAACTACTTCGTGCCGATCATGATCGGTGCGCGCCGGATGGCGTTCCCGCGGATCGAGGCGCTCACCTTCTGGCTGCTGATGGCCGGCGGCGCGATCCTGATGACGGCGCTCGCGTTCGGCGGCTTCCCGACCGGCTGGACGGGCTACGCGCCGCTCTCCGAGCAGGCGAACATGGGCATGGACGCGTACATCGCCTTCTTCGCCCTGGTCGGCCTCTCGATGACGCTGCTCGGCCTGAATATGGTCGCGACCGTGATCACGATGCGCGCGCCGGGCATGACGTGGGGCCGGCTGCCGATGTTCGTCTGGGGCACGATCTCGACCGCCGTGCTGATGCTGCTCGCGGCGCCGGTGCTGATCTCGGTGCTGTTCATGCTGGCCCTCGACCGCACCGCGCAGACCGGTTTCTTCAACGCGCAGACCGGCGGCAGCCCGTACCTGTACGAGAACCTGTTCTGGATCTTCGGGCACCCGGAGGTGTACATCCTCGCGCTGCCCGGCATGGGCATCCTGCTCGAGCTGCTGCCCGTGTTCGCGCGCAAGCCGGTCTGGGGCTACCGCCTCGCGGTCGTCGGCATGATGGGCATCTCGCTGCTCTCGTGGCTCGTGTGGCAGCACCACCTGTTCGTCAGCGGCATCAACGCCGACCTGCGCCCGTTCTACATGCTCTCGACCGAGCTGATCTCGCTGCCGACGGGCTTCATCTTCGTCTGCGCGCTCGGGACGCTCTGGCGCGGCCGCATCAGGCTGACCGTGCCGATGCTGTTCTGCCTCGCGTGGATCTTCAACTTCCTGATCGGCGGCCTCTCCGGCGTCTTCCTCTCGGACACGCCGAGCGACATCACCACGCACGGCAGCTTCTTCTCGATGGCCCACTTCCACTACACCATCATGGGCGGGCTCATCTTCACGTTCTTCGCCGCCGTCTACTACTGGCTGCCGAAGATGACGGGCTTCGAGCTGAACGAGCGCCTCGGCAAGATCCACTTCTGGACGATGTTCATCGCGTTCAACTCGACCTTCGGGCCGCTGCTCGTGATCGGGTTCCTCGGCATGCCGCGCCGCGTCGTCACCTACGCCGGCTACCTCCAGGGCGCGAACGACTGGGTCTCGGTCTCGGCGTTCGTGCTCGGCGGCTCGATGCTGGTCTTCCTCGGCAACCTCGTCTACTCGCAGGTGTTCGCGCGCGTCCCGGCCCCCGCGAACCCGTGGGCGTCGAAGTCGATCGAGTTCCAGCTGCCGACGCCGATCCCGGTGCACAACTTCGACCGCATCCCGACCTTCGGGCCCGACCCGTACCCGTACGGCGGCGAGGAGTCGCTCGGAGGCCTCGGCCAGCGCCCCGTGATCAGCCCCGCGAGGCCCACCAGATGAGCGAGTTCGCGAGCCACGAGACCCCGTACGCCGTCGTCGAGCGCGAGCCGCCGGCCGTGATGGCGCGCAACCTGCGCGTCGGCTCGCTGCTCTGGGCGAGCGCGACCGCGTTCTTCTTCTTCGCGTTCGTCTTCGCGTACTTCTACCTCCGCAGCCTCAACCAGGCGCAGCTGTGGCACCCGCACACCGTCAAGGCGCCGGTTGCCGCCGGCACGGTGACGACGGCGCTGGTGGTGGCGAGCGCCGCCGTCGCCTGGGCGGCGGCCCGCCGCCTCCAGGCCGGCGACGAGCGCGCCTGGCGGACGGGCGGCCTCGCCGCGCTCGCGCTCGGGATCGGCGCCCTCGTCGCGCAGATCGTCGAGTGGGCGAGCATCGGCTTCGGGCCGACGGACGGCGGCTACGCGAGCGTCTTCGTCGGCTGGACGGCGCTCTTCATGCTCTTCCTGGTCGGCACGCTGTACTGGCTCGAGATCCTCGTGGCGACGTCGTTCCGGTACCGCGACTCCGGGCCCGAGCCCGGCGAGGCCTCCGGCGACGCCGACCGGACCGGCGACGACATCGCGCGGCCGCTCTCGCTGCTGCCGGCGAACGCGGGCGCCTTCGCGTTCTACTGGGCGATCTTCGCGGTGATCGCCGTCGCCGCCTGGATCCTGCTCTTCCTC
>CAZBYA010000113.1:0-6823 GCA_964496175.1 uncultured Gaiellales bacterium
CCGTGCTTCTACGGGATCGACCTCGCGTCCGAGGACGAGATGATCGCCGCGCACGCGAGCGTCGAGGAGGTGCGCGCCGCGATCGGCGCGACGAGCCTCGCCTACCTGTCGCTCGAGGGGCTCCAGGCGGCGACGAGACGACCCGAGAGCGCCCTCTGCCGCGCGTGCCTGACACGCGAGTACCCGACGCGCGTACCGGCCGACGCGGCGAAGCTCCGCTTCGAGACGGCTCAGAGCGTCTCGGCGCGCCCGTAGCGCACCGCCCGCTTCACCTGGCGCGGGTCGTACCCCTGCTCGAGCAGCTGCTGGCGCAGCTCCCCCTCCGCCGCGAGGCGAAGGAACAGCCACGTGAGCGCGCCGAGCGTCACCAGCGACCCCTCGGCCATCATCACGACGCCGCCGAGGTTCAGGTCGTGCACCGGCGTGATCCCCCACTGCGGCGCGTGCCGGTACGGGGCGTAGAACGCGCTCGACGACCAGATGAAGACGTTGCCGAGGATCGTCTCGATCAGGCGCACGACCGCGATGTAGCCGAGCTTCATCCCGGTGCCGAACCACTCGGGCGCCGGCAGCGTCTCGACGACCGGCGCCCACATCAGCGCGCCGCACGTGAAGAAGAGCAGGTGCTGGACGGCGTGCACGGCCGTGTGGTGCAGCGCGGCGTCGTAGAGGAACGGGATGTGCCAGATGTAGAGGTCGGCCGCCCAGAGCGGGAGCGCGACGAGCGGGTGCGTGAGCACGCGCAGCCGGTCGACCACCGGCAGCGCCAGCACCGGCCGCAGGATCGGACCCGTCAGGCCGGCGACGAAGCAGAGCGGCGCCAGGTCGCCGATCAGCACGTGCTGGAGCATGTGCACGAAGAAGAAGTGCTCCTCGCCGAGCGCGTCGACCGGCGAGTTGAGCGCCAGGACGACGAGCGCGATCCCCGTCCAGAAGCAGGCCTGCCGCCACCCAGGCACCGGTCTCCCCTCGCGGGCGAGCGTGCGGGCGCGGCGCGCGTAGAGGATCGCCGCGACGACCGTCGGGACGATCTGGAGCGGCTCGAAGCTCCAGGGGCCGAGCAGCGACGGCGAGACCACGGCGCCTGGAAAACTAGCGCGGTGTACCTCTTCCACTACCACCTGGTCACGTCGCAGCTGCGCGAGGTGGAGGCGCGGTACCTGGGCAGGCTCGGCTTCGACCTGATCGCCCGCTACGGCCGCGTCGGCGACGAGCACGTGGCCGTCGAGGCCGGCGTCTCGTGGGAGAAGCTCGACCACGACGGGTTCAAGCTGCGCCTGACGGAGCTCGAGCGCGGCGGCGTCAACGTCGTGGTGCAGCCGGGGCATTGGCGCGTGCCGCGGATCGACCACCTCGGGATCGCGCTCGACGAGGACGAGTTCCAGTCGGTGCTCGGGCGGGCGATGCAGTGGAACCTGCGCGTGCAGGAGCACGGCGGGCGGCGGACCTTCGTCGCGACGAACGCCGGGTACCGGCTCGAGATCCACCCGCCGCGGGACTGGATCGACGAGCTCGCCGCCGGCCGCGACGAGCTGCGCCTGGTCGAGCTGCAGCTGCGCGCGGACGAGCCCGCGACGAAGGCCGGAGCGCTCGCCGACATCCTCGGCCTCTCGCTCGACGACAACGCGGTCGACGTCGACGGCACCGTCGTCCGCTTCCTCCCCGGCGGCCCCGAGGGCCGCCCGGAGCTGTACGGCGAGCGGTTCGACTGAGGCCGTCGGGTCGCGGCCGTAGACTGGCCCCCTGAGCAGCTCCGAGCACAGCTACGCCGCCGCCGGCGTGTCGCTCGAGACGGCGGTCACGGTCGTCGAGCGGCTGCGCGCCGCCGTCGAGTCGACCGGCGCGGGCGGCTTCGGCGCCTTCGCGGCGCTGCATCCGCTCGGCGACGGCCGCCTGCTCGCCGCCTCGACCGACGGCGTCGGCACCAAGCTGGTGCTCGCGCGGGAACGGGGCGCCCTGCGCGCCTGCGGCGCCGACCTCGCCGCGCACTGCGTCAACGACGTGATCACGTGCGGCGCCGAGCCGCTGATGCTGCTCGACTACGTCGCGGCGAACCGGATCGACCTGGAGCAGGTGGCCGAACTGGTCGACGGGGCGGCGGAGGTCTGCCGCGCCGCGGGCGTGGCGCTCGTCGGCGGCGAGACGGCCGAGCTGCCCGGGATCTACCGCGAGGACGAGCTCGACTTCGCCGGCACCTGCGTGGGCATCGTCGACGCCGACCGCGTCCTCGACGGCTCGCGCGTCGAGCGGGGCGACCACGTCGTCGGCCTTCCGTCGGCCGGCGTGCACGCGAACGGCTTCACGCTCGTGCGCCGCGTGCTCGAGGAGGAGGACTACGACGGGCCGGACCTGCTGGCGCCGACCCGGCTCTACCTCGACGAGGTTCGCGCGCTGCGCGACCGCGCGCACGCCTTCGCGCACGTCACCGGCGGCGGCATCCTCGGCAACCTCGAGCGCGTCGTCCCCGACGGGCTGACGGCGACGATCGACTGGGACGCGTGGGAGCGGCCGCCCGTGTTCCGCTGGCTCGCGCGCCACGTCGAGGAGGACGAGCTGCGCCGCGTGTTCAACCTCGGCATCGGCTACTGCGCAGTCGTCCCCGACCCCGGCGACGGGCTCGTGATCGGCCGGATCGAGTGATCGGCGTCCTCGTCTCCGGTCGCGGCACGAACCTCCAGGCGCTGATCGACGCGGGGCTGCCGATCGCCGCCGTGGCGTCGAACCGCAAGGACGCGTATGCGCTCGTGCGCGCGCGCGAGGCGGGCATCCCGACGGCGACGTTCTCGCTCGATTGCTTCGCGACGCGCGAGGAGCGCGACCTCGTGATGGCGACGTGGCTGGAGGAGCACGACGTCGAGCTGGTCGTGCTCGCCGGTTACATGCACCTGCTGACGCGGCCGTTCCTCGGGCGCTTCCCGGAGCGGATCGTCAACGTGCATCCGTCGCTGCTGCCCGCGTTCCCCGGCGCGCACGCGATCGAGGACGCGCTCGCCGCCGGTGTCGAGACGACCGGCGTCACCGTGCACGTCGTCGACGCGGGACTCGACACCGGCCCGGTCCTCCGCCAGGAGGAGGTGCCGGTCGAGCCGCGCGAGACGCTCGAGGCGCGCATCCACGCGGTCGAGCACCGGCTGCTGCCCGAGGTGGTGAGCGCGCTGTGCCGCGTGCGCTCCTGAGCGTCTGGGACAAGACGGGCGTCGACGAGCTCGCGCGCGGCCTGCGCGAGCTCGGCTGGGAGATCGTCTCGTCGGGGAACACGGCCGCGTTCCTGGAGGAGCGCGGGATCGACGTGCTGCGGGTCGAGGAGGTGACCGCCGCGCCCGAGATGCTCGGCGGGCGCGTGAAGACGCTGCACCCGCGCATCCACGCCGGCATCCTCGCCCGCCGCGACCTCGAGGAGGACGTCCAGACCCTCGCCGAGCACGAGATCCAGCCGATCGACCTCGTCTGCGTCGGCCTCTACCCCTTCGCCTCCGTGGCCGGACGGCGCGGCATCTCCGAGGCCGAGGTGGTCGAGATGATCGACGTCGGCGGCCCCTCGATGCTGCGCGCGGCCGCGAAGAACTTCGCGCACGTGACGGTGGTCTCCGATCCCTCGCAGTACGCGCCGGTGCTCGCGGAGCTGCGGGAGCGCGGCGAGGTCTCCGTCGAGACGCGGCGCCGGCTCGCGCGGGAGGCGTTCGAGTCGACGGCGGAGTACGAGGCGACGATCGCCGGCTGGTTCGGCGAGACGGAGGCGTTCCCTGACCGGCTGTCGCTCTCGTTCCGCAAGGTGACGGACCTCAGCTACGGCGAGAACCCCCACCAGCGGGCCGCGTACTACGCCGAGGTCGGCGCGAGGCGGCACCTCCTGTCGCACGTCGAGCAGCTCGGGGGCAAGGAGCTCTCCTACAACAACCTGGCGGACCTCGAGGGCGCTCGGCGCGTGCTCCGCGAGTTCGCGCTGCCGGCAGCGGTGATCGTCAAGCACGCGAACCCGTGCGGGGTCGCGGTCGCCGCCACGATCGAGGAGGCGTGGGAGTCCGCGCTGGCGGCCGATCCCGTCTCCGCGTTCGGCTGCGTCGCGATGCTGAACCGGCCGGTCGGCGCGGCGCTCGGAGCGCGGATCGCCGAGCACTTCGTCGAGGTGCTGCTGGCGCCGGAGTACGAGCCGGAGGCGGTCGAGGCGCTCCGCTCGCGCAAGGGGCTGCGCCTGCTCGAGGATCGCGAGCGCCGCGGCGAGACGCCGGGCGAGCGCGACTACAAGCGCGTGCTCGGCGGCCTGCTCGTGCAGAGCCGCGACGCCGACGTCGAGGACCGCGAAGCGATGCAGGTGGTCGCGGGCCAGGTGTCGGAGCAGCAGTGGGGCGACCTGCTGTTCGCGTGGCGCGTCTGCAAGCACGTCGCGTCGAACGCGATCGTGCTCGCACGCGACCTGCGGACGATCGGGATCGGCGCCGGCCAGATGAGCCGCGTCGACGCCGTCCGGATCGCGCTCGAGAAGGCGCGCGAGCTCGGCCACGACCTGCAGGACGCCGTGCTCGCGAGCGACGCCTTCTTCCCCTTCGCCGACGGCCCGCAGCTCGCGCTCGACGCCGGGGTGGTCGCGCTGGCCCAGCCGGGCGGCTCGCGGCGCGACGACGAGGTCGTGGCGGCGGTCCGGGACGCTGGCGCGGCGATGGTCTTCACCGGCCGACGCCACTTCCGCCACTAGCGGCTCCGGGTCTAGACTCACCCCAGGGTGAGCACCTCCCCGACCGGACAGCCGGACCCGCGGCGCTGGCTCGCGCTGGCGGTCGTCTGCGCCGCGTTCTTCATGACGGTGCTCGACGTGTCGATCGTCAACGTCGCGCTGCCGTCGATCGGGCGGTCGCTCCACTTCTCGCGCGAGAACCTGCAGTGGGTCGTGACGGCCTACGCGATCACCTTCGGCGGCTTCCTGCTGCTCGGCGGCCGGGCCGCCGACCTGCTCGGGCGCCGCCGCGTCTTCCTCGTCGGCGTGACGCTGTTCACGGTCGCGTCGTTCGTCTGCGGGCTCGCTTGGTCGGAGACCGTGCTGACCGCGGCCCGTGCCGTGCAGGGTCTCGGCGCGGCGATCATCTCGCCGGCGGCGCTGTCGATCGTGACGACGACCTTCGACGAGGGGGCGGAGCGGAACAAGGCGCTCGGCATCTGGGGCGCGATTGGCGGCTCGGGCGCCGCCGTCGGCGTGCTCGCGGGCGGCGTGCTGACGCGGTACGCCGGCTGGGAGTGGATCTTCTTCGTCAACGTGCCGGTCGGCGCGATCGCGTTCGCGCTCACCCCGCGCTTCGTCCGCGAGAGCCGCTCCGGCCGCGAGTCGTCGCCCGACTGGAGCGGCGCGCTCACCGTCACCGCCGGGCTCGCGCTCCTCGTCTACGCCGTCTCGAACGCGCCGACGCACGGCTGGTCGTCGGGCTGGACGCTGTCGCGTCTCGCCGGCGCCGTCGTCCTGCTCGCCGCGTTCCTCGCGATCGAGGCGCGCGTGCGGCACCCGCTGATGCCGTTCCGCATCTTCCGCGTCCGCACCGTCGCGGGTGCGAACGCTGCGGGCCTGCTGCTCGGCGGCGTCATCTTCGCCAACTTCTTCGTCCTGACGCTCTACGTGCAGAACGTGCTCGGCTGGTCGGCGCTGAAGACGGGGCTGACGTTCGTCGCCACCGCCGGCACCGCCGTCCTCTGGGCGGGGCTCGCGCAGGCGCTCGTGACGCGGATCGGCCCGAAGACGGTGATGACGATCGGCTTCGTCGCGATGATCGCCGGGATGGTCTGGTACACGCAGCTGCCCGTGCACGCGACCTACGTCGCCGACCTGCTGCCGGGCTACCTGCTCGTCGGCTTCGCGCTGCCGTTCACCTTCATCCCGGTCTCGATCGCCGCGCTCGCCGGCGTCGAGGGCCACGAGGCGGGGCTCGCCTCCGGGCTGATCAACACCGCGCAGCAGATCGGCGGTGCGCTCGGCGTCGCCGTCGTCTCGTCGGTCTCGATCAGCCACATGAACCACCTGCTCGCGGCGCACGGGCCGCGGTACTTCCCGCAGGCGTTCACCGCCGGCTCGCAGTGGGCCTTCTGGGTCGCCGCGGGCATCGCCGTCGCCGGCCTGGGCGCCGTGCTCGCGCTCCTGCGGAGCGAGGAGCTGGCAGCGGTCGAGGAGTCGCAGGCGATCGTCGCCTGATGGATCCCGCCGACCTCGAGCTCCGCAACCGAACCTACGCCGCGTTCGTGGCGCTCGGGCGTGCGCCGGCCGCGGCCGAGCTCGGCGACGAGCAGGCCGTCAGGCAAGGCTGGCGTCGCCTGCACGACGCGCACGCGATCGTGCTCAACCCCGCGACGGACGAGCTGCGGATGGCGAACCCGTTCTCCGCCGTGCCGACGGCGTACCGGGTGCACGCCGACGGTCGCTGGTGGTACGCGAACTGCGCCTGGGACGCATTCGGCGTCCTCGCCGCCCTCGACGTCGACGGCCGCATCGAGGCGTCGTGCCCCGACTGTGGCGACCCCTACGCGATCGAGGTGCGCGGGCAGCGACCCGACCGCACCGAGCTGCTGTTCCACTGCCTCGTCCCGGCGGGGCGCTGGTGGGACGACATCGTCTTCACCTGAAGCACGATGAACCTCTTCCGGTCGGAAGAGCACGTCGCGCGCTGGCTCGGCCGCCGCGCGCCGGGCGCGACGATCCCGGTCGCGGCGTTGAGCGCCCTCGCGCACGCCTGGTGGGACACGCGGCTCCAGCCCGACTGGCGGCCACGCACGCGCGACGAGAACCAGGCGATCCTCGACCGCCTGGGCCTCGTCGGCGACTTCTGGCGCCTCCCGCGGGCCTAGA